>JAEOSX010000143.1 GCA_016840135.1 Candidatus Hermodarchaeota archaeon | reverse complement strand
TTCGACAGCATCTGGCCTCTAGCTGGCAAAGAATGAATCATGAGTTGATTAAAGAATGAAGTTTAGGAGAATTGGAGAATATCGCCCGGAATATCTGGAAAATGTGCAGAAGCATCAAGTGCTGGAGTTTGCGAAACGCTTCTTGAAGAAATTTGACAACCTCCTCAGAACTGTAAAAGAACAGCAGCCAAAGACTCTAGCTGATTATGCAGTAAGCCTTGAGACACGATATAAAGAACTCGTGAAAACAGACCATCTAGCCTTGCGGAAGGTAGATGTTTCACCCATTATTACGGAGTTGACTTGCCTAAGGGAGTTTCCCCATTTGGCTAGTCTCTACATCAATTATCATATCCAGTTCTTGAAATTGCCTGAAGATGAGAAATGGAATAAGGAGAAAGTGGAAATCACGGAACGGGTTTTTCTTCGCTCTGCGTTAATTCCACAGTACACCAACCTCCAAGTCTTGACAACAACCATTCCGCGTGATGAGGCAATTCGAATCTTCAAGCACCACGCCGACGACTATATTCGTGAAGCACTAGCTGACAAGGAAGATCGGCTTCAGGACATTGATGAGTTTCACGAAGATACAATACGAGACGACCCAAACAACAGCGCTTGGGAACGTATTGTGGGCGAGGTTGAGGACGGTAAACTGATAATACGTAAAGAATGCTGTTATTGGGATGAGGCGTTAGATGACCTCACTGATCGTGAGCTCAAGTACCTTGTGTGTTGTTATGGCGACTTTGCGAATATCAGGAGCGTTAACAAATCCTTCAAGCTGACAATGGAACACACCATAGCTAGAGGAGATCCATACTGCGATTGCGTTGTCTATGATACACGAATCACCAAGGACATCAAGCATCCCTCCAAGGAGTTCTTCGACAGTATCTGGCCACTAGCCGACAAAGAATAGACCAGGAGATATCGTGGAGAGGAACATAATGGATATCAAACACTACAGAAAACGGAATCCAGAATCAAGGAAGGAAATCAACCTCGACGAACTGCTAACTGGGAATCTAAGACTTGTCAATGGTATCCTCAAATATATCAGGAAACTAAAACCTGAGATTCTAGACGAGTACATCCCAGCGCTCAGAAAGCGGTATGAAGAGACCATCAAGAGGGAGGCTCCAGAGTTCGATGAAGGCGATTTCAGCACAATGGGTATAGAATACAAATTTGTTAATGCGAATCCTGACCTCCGCAGTGTAATCATCCAATGGACACTCGCTGAACTAAGCCCGAAGGAAAGGATTCAAGTTGGAGAATCGGAAATTGAAGTATTGTTACTGGATTGGCTCAGGGCAAGCGAGGTTCTCCGCTATCACCGCGTCAAAGTTCTCACAGAATTAATTGGAAGGGAGGAGGGAATCCAGTTATGGAAAGACATCGTGGAGAAGGCGACAGACGATGCTCGCAGAGAAAAAACCGAGGAGGTTTGGCCCCCAATACAGGAGATTGCTGATGGATGGAGGAAACATGGTGAAACCTCCGACAATGATCACGACTTCATAGTAGCCCAGTTTGATGAACACAAGGTGCTGCTCAAGTTTAATCGCTGTGCAGTATATGAAGCAGTCAAGCACCTAGATGATCCAGAGGTTGCTTATCTGGCAACATGTTGGCCAAGCCACCCTGACAACACCTCACTCAAACGATATGGTATGAAACGAAGGAAGCTTACCCCCCAGACCCTTCACACCCACCCGTTCTGTATCGAGTTCTTCTGGAATAATGATGTCCACCCGGATACAGAGCTACCGGATAAGGAGTTCATGAAGAATCTCGGAGAAGAATAGGAAATAGAGCTACTAATCCTATTTTTAAAGAATTAGCGTTTCTAGCGAAGCAGCCGTCTACGTCGTCTCAGAACATAGACCGCCACCACAACGATGATGGTACCCCCCACGATCATACCCCCAACTACCAGTAATGTGGTGCGTCCTGCATCAGCCAAAGCCTGTGTGAGTAGCCGCTCCGCTTCTTCGAAAAGCCGGATATAAATCTCCTCCACCACTGACAGAAACGCCACATCAGGATAGAGACCACCACGGCGGTTAGTTAACCCGACTACCCCATAGGCGCCTTGGGGTGTGTCTTGGTACACCATCACACTGGTGAAACCATACAGGCTACCAGAGTGTCCATGGACCCCCTCCTCGTTCGACCAACCCAGTCCATACTCCTCAGCAACAGTTTGGTGCATCAACTCCACGGTTGCGGGCTGTAAGAGCTGCACCGCGCCGCAGCGTCCAAGGTTCATATGCGCAATCAGATACTGGGCAAGGTCGAAAACCGTGCTGAGCAAACCCCCCGCGCCAAAATAATACGATTCATAGAATGACATCACACCCACGGTTGTGGCGTTGATGCGCTCGTGGGGAATGGCTAACTGCCCTGGGAACTCCGCAGCAGCGAACCCTGTGTTCTGCATCTCAAGGGGTGTGGTGATGTGTTCTTGGATATACGCCGTCAGGGCTTGGTCAGTAACCTCTTCGAAGAGAAAAGACAGCAGTAAAAACCCCATGTTAGAATAGGCAAACGAGGCACCCGGCGCTTGAGTGGTCCAGAGCACCGGGTTCGCGAGATTGGTTACATTGACGATATCATCTAGGGA
>JAEOSX010000142.1 GCA_016840135.1 Candidatus Hermodarchaeota archaeon | reverse complement strand
TACCCATTTTGAATCCTGCGGCATTGTATCTAATACTTTAGTTAAAATCTTGAACTCTCTTGAAGGCAATGTCTTTCCAGGATCAATGCATGATTCTGCAATCATGTCCCGTTTAGCGTCTATTTGTGCTAGAAGATTATCGAGTTGCTGACGACGTTCACTGCGTTGATGTGGGGATTCTTGGTGTCTTAGCTGATTTAATTCCTGACTGAGAGCCCTTGCTTGTTGAGTCAAGCGAGTTTCCTCTTGTACTAGTTTCGGAAGGCCTTCACAACTCCTAAAGCCTAATTTTTCTTGTAAGAAGGGTAGGAGGATTGCGGTCTTTCGTCGTGCTGACCAGTTAAGCATTTTTTCAATTAGCGTTTTGCTTGCTTGTTCCTCAAAGCATCCTGATGCGGTGAAAAGAGCTACTTCGGCTGCTTGGCGAGAATGGTCAAAGTCTTGTGATATGTGCTCGGGTTCTCTAATCGATATTGATAATTCATCTGCAAGGAGGAGTGACTGCTCTACAAGTTTTAGTGCTAGTTTGTTCCTCCTCAGTTTCACAAGTAATGTAGCTCCTCCCAAAAGCGCACTGAATAACTCGTCTGGTCTATCCTGTGCTTCGAATAGCTTCGCTGCAAGTAAATAGTGCTTGCAAGCTTTCTCAGTATCTTCTTCTGCTGTTAATGAAGCTAGCTGATGAAGAATTCTAGCCTGTAGTAAATCATCAGTACTCGGAGGAAGGCTCGCTAAAGCCTTTTCCAAGATATCTCTTCTTTGTTCAGATTGGTTTAGCTGTCGGTACATTTCACTTAATTCAAAGTAGGTCTTGGCTTTGTCGTAGCTTGGTTGATCACCGAATCCTTTGATTGCTTGGGAAAGATATTGAATTGCTTCCACGAAACGGTCCTGTTTAGCTAGAACCGTACCAAGACTTAGCGCTATCTCTCTGCGTTGTTCCATTGGCAAAAACTTGTGACGAAGAGCATCTTCTAATAGCGTAATTGCTTGTTCTTGCGGTGACTCAATATCTAGTGAAAGAAGTGCTAAACTGGCGGATAATGACAAAGCCACGCTTGTTTTCCCTTGGGTTTTAGCCTTCTCTAGCCCATCGGTTAGTAAGGGGAGATCTTCATCAAGAGAGTCACTGCTTTTAGATGATCTGAGCAGGATTCGGTATGCTAATACTTCCCTCTCTTCGTCCATTATTTCTTGTAGCTTCTCTATTGCTCTTCTTGATTGCTCTCTTGCTGACTCAGATTTACCAATTTCTTCCATTATACCTGCGACTTCAAGGTAAACTTGAGCTTCTAGGTTATGACTTTTGTTTTCCTTGTAATGTTTGATAACATAACTAAACTCCCTCTCAGCTAGTTGTTCTCTTCCTATTCGGAGTAGTAATTTCCCTTTTGTTATTCGGGTTTTTAGGGAATGAGTTTGATTCCCCAGAATCTCCAAGGTTTCAATTGCTAGGTCGTAATGGATTAATGCGTGTTTCCACTGCTCCAACTTCTTATGGATTTGTCCTAGTAATAAATGACACTGGACGCACCCCAAGAAGTTATCAGTATCTTTGAAGACTTTGAGCGCTTGTTCTGCATGTATTAATGCTTCATCAAACAGGTCTTGGTGTAGCTTGATTTTGGCTCGATGAAACTCGATATAAGGAATTCCTGTGTCATCATCAGAGTCTGTGAACCCCTCTTCTGCTTGTTCAATTAAGTTCTCTGCTCGGTTAAGCTGCCTTCTGTTGATGTAGGTACTTGCTAATCCAAGCAGTGCATGAGCACGGATGACATGTTTCCCAGTTTTGCTGCAAAGTTGGATAAGTTTCTGAAATATGATTTCTGCCTCTTGGAAGTCCTCTAACTGCAGGAGCGTGCGTGCGTACAAACTTAGAGCATCTATGAACAAATCAGAATCAGAAAGGGTTCTCGCTATTTCTACAGCTTTTGCACAACGAAAATTACTGGCTTCTAATTGTCCTAGTCTCTCTAGTATAACTCCTGCTCTGAGAAGTAATTCTAACTGCTCTTTGATTTCTCCATACCTTTCGAAGATATCAGCTGCTTGATCAAATGCTCTTGCCGCCTCTTTTAGGTAGTTTAGTTTCTCCAGTAAACTACCCATTTTAACTAGAGCCAGTTTTAATTCAGTTAATTCCTCGGAGTCACGGAGGAGTTGAACCGCTTGAGAATAGCTGACCAGTGCCTCTTGATGTTTCCCTAATGCTTCTAACGTGCGTCCAATATAGCTGCTAGTGATACCTGCCTCTTGTTTTAAGCTAATTTGGCTATACAGCTTATGTGCTGATTTTAAGGCTTCCAAAGCTTTAGGGAAGTCTCTCTCGTTATAGAATTTACGTCCAGTAGAAAATAAACCGTCAGCTTCAGATTTATCAGGCACGCGTTTATTTCCCTCAAGGAATTACAGTAAATGAAGATAGAAGACGTTTCTCGTTTAAAGATTGGTGTGACATATGCTTCAATCCAAGTAGCCTAGGTCACGAAGCCGCTCAATGACCTCATCTTCTTCTCCTTTCGTAAGTGGTCGAGATTCTCTTGATTCAAGTTTCGGTGAATAGAATTTAGGCTCTTTTATAAACGGGGGTGATTCAGGCAAGAAGATTTCTTTCTTAACTTTCCCATCAACATCCTCTGGGATAGGTAACCCTATTAGGTGCAATAAAGTTGGTCCCAGATCCTGAAGGTGTATATGAGCCACTCTGATTTTTCTTCTTAGATGTGGCCCCCTAGCAAGGAACACACCATCTATGCTATGAGTTCCTTTTGTATGTGGTAGCTTCTCGATAATATGCGTGCCAGAAAGTGTTGTCGTCCCTTTGTACCCCTGTTCTAATACCATAATGATGTCAGGTGCTCTATCAACGTAAGGTCCTTCGTAAAGATCGCTACGGTGAAACACCTTCTTTACAACTTTTACTCCAGATTCAGGATCGACTATTGTTTCTAGTTTGTGTTTAATCATTTTGACCAATTTGTCGTACTCTTGTTGGCTAGATGTGTTTAGAATAATGCTCTGTGTTTCTGCCGTAACTGTCTTGGAGAAATAGGCTTTGCTCTCTACTAAATCCACTTCTATATTTGTAGCAGGGACGTACTTCCTAAAATAACCTGTGAGAACTCTACGCAGAAACCTAAACAATAGATGTGGAAGGAGAGTACGGATTCGGGAACGGTACAATCCAAGCTTTGACAATAAAGTAGATATCCGCCTTTGAGAGGTCTTTCCCGTGGTTGCCGATGGCTGCCAGCTCTCTTCTGTTCTCCGAGTCGTTAGAAGTCCAAGGGACTTCAAGAAGATGTTAACGTGGAAGCTCTTTACATAAGGTCCAAATCCATGGTCAGAGAAGATGAACACGTAGGCTTCTGGGTGTTTGGATATAATTTCTCCAATCACTCTATCACAATGCTCGTAGATGCGGAGAACTTGATTGGGCGAGTTCCACAAGTGGTGCGAAACTATATCTGTCGCTCTAAATAGGATGGCTAATAAATCCCACTCCCTGTTTTCCATTAAGAAGTCAATTGCTCTGTGACGCTTCTCAATCATGGAATGCAATGCTTTGACAAACTTTTTTGGTCCTAGATCTTCAAACAATGGGAGGAACTTCACAGGATAACCATCGACTAATTCATCCAGTTCTTTTCCAAGTTCTTTTGGATGTGTGAAATCCTGACCCGAAGGCGTCATCATACCCGAAACTATGACACCATCGATTTCTTCTGGAGGATAAGTTAGAGGAATGTTAACCACAATAGATCTCTTGCCATGATCTGAGAGGATACGCCAAAGAGTTTTTCCCCTAATTTTCGTGCCGTCTACAAGAACTATTCTGTCTCCTTCTTGTCTCATAAAATCAAAAATACCGTGTTTTCCTGGATTCTTTCCTGTCATCAACGTAGGGAAAGCAGGAATTGTTGCAGGGGGTATCGTTGAGGTAAGCGTACCACTGACCCCCTCATCTATCAATTTCTTGAAAGCCGGTAGCTTTCCAGCTGCAAGCCCCGATTTAATAACTCGTAAAGTACCACCGTCTAAACCTATCAACAGGACTTTTGGAAACTTTGCTATAAACTGTCACCCCAGTATCATGAAGGTTTGACGTATTCAGCATTTAATCTACGTCTAGTTACCACCAAGTAACCGTAGTATCCCTCGTTTAATTCTTGCTTTTTGTTCACTTTCTACATATCGATAATAGTCTTCAGGTAATATCCGGATCCGACGATTAAAACGAGATAACACTGTACTCAGAGCCAAAACCAGTGCCGCAAGGGGATTCTTGAAGAGAAGTTTGATTGCGCGAGCGAACGCTACAAGTGGATGATATCCTAACAAATACATCATTCTACCCACCTGGAAAGCGACGGATAGGCTCTGCTCACGACCTGCGGTAGGTCTCCGCTGGATTACGGTTATTTCTTGGATTCCTCGGGTAATCCATCCGAATTGGCGTGCCCGTAAATCGGAGTAAGTGTCCCATCCGTGAATCTCTTGCAGTCTACCACCAATATCCTCCCAACAACGACGCCTGTAGAACCGTGCAGCACCACGTGGGTGTTCTAGGTTGGTTGTTTCGCCCCGGACGACGCCCGAGACGATTCCGAGGCGCTTGTTCTCGGGCTTTTGCATAAGCGAAATTAAATCTTGAAAATAGTCTTCGGGCAGAATTATATCAGCATCAAGTTTACATAAAAAAGACCAATCAGGAACTAGCCGTGTAACTTCTTGCACGCCTCGGTTTACTGACACCGCAACCCCTGCACCTCGATAGCGAAATCCTCTGTCTTGGCGCGTTACAAGATTGACCCATGAATGTCTTCGGACTATCTCGGTTGTGGAGTCGACTGATCCATCATCTACAACAACAAATAATGTGGGTTGTAGGGTTTGCTTCTCGACTGACTTGATTGCCCCTTCAATGAATCCTTCTTCGTTTCTCGCTGGCATAACCACAACGAGTTGATTCTTCTCAGTCATATTGAATCAACCTAGTTTTATTTCAGAGTATCATGAATAGGCTTTATCCCGTTTTCAATCTTTCTTGATTTTGGTGCCCCTCGGTTCGCAAGGAGTTTGTTTAATTGCATACATCCCTCTTTTTGTTAGTTTGTGGGTTATCAAAAATGATGCTATGGAAAAGGTATAAACAGTTATTTGACCCTGAAAAGAAACCTACTGTTTCTGAAAGATTATCAAGAAAGTTGTAGAAGATACCATTTCCCAATATGGCTAACTCGTTTCATTTCGGGAAACCACTCTAGATGTTCACCGGTGATTATCACGTGAGTTATGTTTTCCCTTCCAATACGTTTTGCTACTGCCTCTGGTGTAGTCCTAGCAAATCTGGCATTAGCAGCTTTATTTCCCGAGAAGTATTCAACCACTCTTCTTAATCCCTTCGGCACTAAGATGTAAGTAGATGTCTGTAGCTTTCCTGTTTGACGTAGCAGCGTCACGATATCCTTGTCTAGATATGGGAAACGCACAGAGATATAGAGGGATACTACACTATTGCCTCCAAGGAGAACTATTGATAGAACAAAAAACAAGGGACTGTATTGAATTAGGTAGGCACTAAAGAAAGCGAATGCTACTCCTCCAATGTAGAGGTGCTTGTATGACTCTCCAATGAACCAGAAGATCAAGAGAAGAAGGCAAACAAGCCCCCAACTCATTAAAAGGGTTTCAAAGTAAGGCGCAACAGCTACAGGAACAGAGATGACTAATCCCAATATTGTTAGGGGGAAGGAGAGAAACAACTGCACCCATTGGACGACAATATAAATCACCAAGCCCACGGCAGTGGAGGTAATTAACAGTCCCTTTAATCGTTGATTGGGATAGCGTTCACCTTGAAAGTGCCTTAGTGCATTAGTTAGATGAAATCTCGCTACTCTGAGGTAATATCTCCTAGATAACAATACAGCTAGCCCAAAACCAACAATATAGATGGCTGCTGGTTGCCAGTCGCCTGCAATTATAGAGAATCCTATGAGCGCGAAAAACAGGGTCTGAGTCGATAACTTGTGTGTAAGTAATGTTAGCGAAACAGGGATTATAGAAAGCCAGTTGAAGGGGAATGGGAGAGTCAGGAAAAGCAATGAACACGTGACGAATAGCATACCCATCGGGCGAACTCCAAACGTGATACTTTGTTTTACTACGATTGGCGTAAGTAAGAATAGTGATACAGTAAGCAAAGAAGTTTCAATACCAAATTGTGTTCTGAGGAAAAGATGAACAGTTATTCCTGTGCAGATATCGAAAAGTGGTGTTATTCGGAATAGCACTCGCTCTGGAAGTGGCTTATCGGATTTAAGGAAGAGACGAAAGAATTGGTGGAAGAACTTTGGATAGGTACGTCTTTCAGTCTCGTATTCCCAGTCCCGTAATCTTACGAGATGATAGTACATATCGGGTGTGTAGGGATAGGCTTGTAGAATGTGCGGTAAATATCTCGGGACAAGACCAATTATGATAATTAGCGCAAGCAGAGAAACCTCGATAAATAAATCCAAAGCATTCCTCCAATAATAAACTGGCTTTTCCAAAAAACATTGTTGTACGGGTGATACATTAACAGAATCGAGTTCAGTAGACTTGAAAAGATTTGATTGAATTAAATAGTATTAGTCCCAACTCTATCGTTGCCACTCGAATACTCATGATTACATCTGGAGCTTGATTGACAATATGTCCTTGATAAACTCGCTCCGACAGGCCACTCTACTACTTTTTTCCCAGTTTTCAGGTCAACAAGGTATTCAAGTTGATATTAAGGAAATCTTATGATTTCGGCTTATTCTTCTGAACTCGAGGTATTCAGAGCGATGCTAAGTTCTAGCGTGTTTTCTTACACCTACCTATCCATCAAATAACCGTAATTGTTACGGGTTCTTTAAGCAGAGATAATACTACTGCTAGTAACTCAATCTTGGAAATTATATTACTCGAAACAGAAAAGTATTAGACAAAAACCCATATCCTACTCCCTGTACTCTTCATTGATATCATCTTGAATCTGGTGGAAATATG
>JAEOSX010000016.1 GCA_016840135.1 Candidatus Hermodarchaeota archaeon | reverse complement strand
GATGAGGAAGTTGATGAGGGCACCTTCTGCACTAGTGCCCCAATGTCGTCGTCCTCGGTTGACTTGATGTAGAAGAAGGTCTGTCCCATCATCAAGATTGCATCATTCGTTAAACCCATTGCGCGGTTATCCTTTCTTGCAATTGGTACAATCGGAGTGACGCCTGTTCCGCTAATGATTTTGTGGGGGTCGAATTTGAGGTTTTCGAGTTTGTGGATGGGGGTTTCTACAATGCGGGCAGCGATTTGGACAGATCCTGCGATACTGGCGGTGGGAGCAACTAGAAGGTGTAGGTGCTCAGGCGTTACTCCACATTTTTCAGCGATATGTTCACAGACTGCTGAGCCAGGGATTGTCCTAGTTTCTAGCAGCAATACTGCTTCATTGTGTTTATCGGTGTAGTGGAGATGGTCGAAGAGTTTCTTTTCAACGCGGGCAAGGGCGCGGGCAGGGCCTGATCCCAATGCGAAGAAGTCATCCACTTTGATGCTCCACCCTGCAACTTGTGCGCCAAGGCAAGCTAGGGCAGGGTCATCGGTTCTGACCTGCGCGGTTGGAAAGAAATGTTCACCAACAGCTGTTGAACCAATATCTACGGTGCCGAGTCCTCCCATACAGGCTTCAGCGACGAGTCTTCCCGCTTCAAGACTTCCAGGGACCTCTATTCCACAGTCGATAATTGTGGTTTTGTTTTTATCGCGGTGAATTTTAACACGTAATGTGTCACTATTCTTAACTAGTTGTTTTACCGCAGCTAATGCGAGTTTGTTTAGGCTTCGTTTATCAGTCATAGTTCTAGCCTCCTAGGCTTGTGTTGTTTTCGCTTAAGAAGAGGAGTTCGCCTTGACCGCCAGCCGCAAAATCGCCGGTGAAGCGTCTGTAAGGTCCTTCGCGTTCTTTTTCTGTGAACTTGATTCCTGCGATTTCTCCCTCTATTGCGTCAAAGAGTAGGCGGAGAAAGAGCATCGACTTGTATTCACCATTATAGACGTGTGTTGGTAACAGATCGGTCGCTTCACCGATAGCGATGATGCTACCCTTATAGCGCATGGAAGCACCAGCCCGCTTTCCGAGTTTGCCTCTTACAAAAATTGTACCAGCAAGCATCCGCGTTCCAGTAAAAGAGTCAGTATCGCCCTCAACTACGATGACGCCACGACGCATTCCCATTCCCAGCTCGTGACCCGCATTGCCTTTGATGTGAAGGCTACCTCCCTTCATTCCATATTTGCTCCCAAGATATGCAGAGGCTGCTTTATCGCCTACATCGCCTTCCACTAGAATTTTGCCGCCCGACATCTCAGCTCCGAGCCAATGGTCCGCGTTTCGAGTTATTCTGATGAATCCGCCTTTCATTCGAACGCCACAGTGCATCCCCACATCGCCGTGAACAATGATTTTCCCTCTCTCCATATCTTCTCCCAGATGTCGCACAGTCGAAATGGGGCCGTGTATATCAAGGGTTGGACCCCCCATGTCCAAACCGGCAGAGAAACCTGCTCTAAAGAGCTTACTTAGTGGAACCTGTTTGTTCCCATGCCATAGTTTGATTTTCCTGATTTTTTCTATAGATTTTCCCACAATAACGTCAGGCGTTAGAACACTTGCATTGATTGGGATACGGTCTTCTGGGTCAATTTCTGAATGCAATACAACTTTCGTTCCGTCTCGTTTTGGCATGGTTTTTTACTCCATTTGATGTTGGTCTAGCTCTTATAGGGGGTGTACCATATTTCAGCTTAACATCTTCGAATTGGCTGAAACTGACCTAAACGGTTTTAGGTTGTACGGCAAGCTGTATAAAAAATTGGCGAGTAGACCAATGCTGCATTCTGAGGGGCAATAAACGGCTATAAAATGGAGCTTTTGACTTGAACCCTGGCTATGTGAAGCTAGACTTGTTCTGTAAAGGTCTGCGTATCGATAAAAGTTGCGAACTGGAAAAAGACGGCACACCGATACTTCGTACCCGGGGTGGACTGGGAAGTGGTCTTGAAATGATTCTCCCTGAAAACATCCGGGTCAACGCTCCCGTTGTAGAGCATTTCTGCAAGGACTCTCCCTATACATTACACAAAGAAAAAGGAAGGTATGTATTAAGAAAAGACGCTGATCTAGTATTCAGAGTAACTCTACCTAAAGAACCGCATTTCTATGTTCAGAAGACGAGTTCTGGAAAGCCGATGTCTAGAATAGGGGTGATGCAGGGTACTTACCTTGCAATATACCCTACAAAGGTATGCGGGTTCTGGACTATGAAACCCAAACAGAACTGCAGGTTCTGTTCTGTGGGAATAACCTTGGGGGAGACAGAAGAGCTCGAAAAAACCGTGGAAGAGGTAGTTGAAACAGTCCAAGCCGCACGAAAAGAAGTGGGTATTACATTTGTGCATTTCAATACTGGATACTATGAGGGTACATCACTAGACGAGCTTGAACCCTATATACAAGCAATAAAGGATAGAACAGGGCTGCTTGTGGGGGTGCAATGCCCTCCTTCCAAGAGCTTGGAAAAGTATGATAGGCTCAAAGAGCTGGGGGTTGATCATGTCTCTTTCTGCTTAGAGATATTCGACCCAAGAAGGTTCAAGGAGGTATGTCCTGGAAAACACCAACACATAGGACAGAAAGTATACATGGATGCAATGGAATACTGTGTAGGTTTGTTCGGAAAGGGAAAAGTTTCTGGTGAGATAATCGCAGGATTAGAAAGTACAGAAAGCACAATTGAAGCCATAGAACATTTTGCTTCTAAGGGGATAGTAAGTAATGTATGTGTGTTCAGACCTTGTGTGGGAACTGACTTGGAGAAGGAGAATCCGCCTAAAACGGAGGACATGGTTCCACTCTTTAAGAGGGTCTATGAAGTATGTCTAGAAAATAACATACCAATCGGCATCGCCCCAAACATACTCGTGAGTATTATCATGCTCCCCGACGAAGGCAAATACCTGACTGAGAAAAGATACTTGTGGAAGAGGTTACGACTAAGTATTATGAAAGCTCTTTTCAGGGCTTATTTCAAACTGAAACTATTGAGGGCTTAAAGGTGAAGGATTATCTTCTGTTACTTAGACCCTTCACGCTATTAGCGCCCTTCATAGCATTTACCACAGCTGCTCTAATCGCAATGAACGTAGAACCGGTGGTCAGTTTCACACCATTAATCCTAGTCGGAGCGTTAGCTGCTCTGCTTGCTAATGGGGCCTCCAATGCAGTGAATCAGGTTTTTGATGTCGATGTAGACACAATTAACAAGCCTGAAAGACCCCTGCCTTCAGGGAGATTATCTAAGAGGCAGGCAGGAATCTTTGGAGGAGTCATCTACGCTGCCTCGGTAACCCTTTCTTATATCGTAAACCCAGTATTTTTCCTAATCATGTTGATCACCGTAGTTATCACTATCTTCTATTCCGCGCCGCCTCTTAGACTGAAGAATCACACAGTGCTCTCTAATCTGTCTATAGCATTGGTAAGGGGTTGTCTACTATTTGTCGCGGGCTGGGTGACTATAAAACCTGTCGAGATCGCACTACCCTGGTTTATAGGAGGTATATTTGGATTCTACCTTCTGGGGGCAGCCACTACAAAGGATTTCAGTGATATCAAAGGTGATCGCGTTTATCGTATCATGACACTGCCAGTCAGATATGGGCCAAAAAGAGCAGCACAAATAATTTCTCCATTCCTCGTGCTACCATTCTTTCTAATCCCAATTGGCGTATCATTTACCATACTATCTGCGGCAGCCCTACCACTAACGATGCTAGCTTTCTACGGACTATACATTGTTTACCTGCTTCTCAGAAAACCTGATGAGTTAACATTAGAGGGAAACCATGTTTCTTGGAAGCACATGTACCTCTTGTTTGTAATTACCTACATCGGTTTTGCGATAACATATCTGATTTGATGCAAACTTTATTATCTCACCTCAGTTCATCTGGTTCGGGGTTCGCAATATGGAACTAAACGGCGTAGAAATCGAAGACACTTTTGCAGAAGCCTTTGACATGCAGGTCGCCAGGATTCTGTTTACCGCAGCCTCTCCCGAATGGGTGAGAACTGCAGCGTTAAGCACTGCTGGCTTCGCAACTTCTGTAATTGAATGTAAAATTGAAGCAGGAATCGATAGGATAATACCAGCATCTGAGACCCCCGATGGGCGACCAGGTATAACACTCCTCTTCGCCGCCCTCAAGACAAAAGACCTTGCCAAACAACTGCGGAAACGTACAGGGCAGTGTATACTGACTTGTCCAACAACTGCTGTTTTCAACGCCCTAGACAATGCTACTGAATGGGCTGATGTTGGTGATCAACTCAGATACTTTGGTGACGGATTCGAAGACCGGAAACGCGTTGGCGAAAAATTCCTTATGTGGCGAATTCCTGTAATCGAAGGCGAATTCATAATTGATGAAAAATTCGGAATCGCCAAGGGCGTCGGCGGCGGGAACTTAATATTAATGGGTAAAACGCCTGAGGGAACACTCAAGGCTGCTGAAGCTGCTGTTGCTGCAATCCATGAAGTTGATGGATGCGTCGCTCCCTTTCCTGGTGGTATCTGCCGCAGCGGAAGTAAGGTCGGTGCTAATCGTCATCAATTCCTCAAGGCAACCACGAACACGCGCCTCTGCCCCACTCTTCGCGAACAAGTCCCTGACAGCCTAGTCCCCAAGGGTGTGACTAGCGTCTTAGAAATTGTACTCAATGGGTTGAACAGGCAAGCTGTGGAGGCTGGAATGAAGGCAGCACTCCATGCAGCAGCTAAATCTCCCGGTCTTGTTCGCCTATCCGCAGTTAACTTCGACGGAAAACTCGGCCAACATAAAATTCACCTAAAGAATCTAGTCGATTAGCATTCCTCTCTCCTCAAATTATTAAACGCCTTTCAGCAGGCTTCTAGCCTAGGTTCCTTAACGATTACAAAAGCTTATCAGAAGTGGTTACCAACTCTAGCTGGTTAGGAAGTTAGAGAAGGATAGATTCCCGATTTGTAGCTGTACCCGTTTTCCTTATTCCAGAGCTCCAATGAGGCTCAAATCAAAATGAGGTGAAGGTATGACCACCATATGGCATAAAACAACTTGTTCGTTTTGTGGTCTTGGATGCGGATTGATGGCTGGTGTCGAAGGGGGAAAGGTTGTAAGTATCCGTGGTATGGAAGACCACCCCACGAACAAGGGTGACATTTGCCTTCTACCTGCCAGCTACCCCCAAATTTTCACTGCAAAGGACCGGCTGACACAGCCCCTGATACGAAATGAAGGATCGCTACTACCTGTGAAATGGGAAGAAGCAATCTTGCATGTTGCAAGTGGACTCCAAAGTATTATTCAAGAATATGGGCCTCAGGCCATAGCCTTCTACGGTGGAGCCATTAATTTGACGGAAGAATATTTCCTAATTAACAAGTTGATGAGGGCTGCTATCGGCACTAACAACTTGGAATGCAGTACCCGTCTTTGTATGGCTAGCGCTGCAATGGGGTTCCATTCAACATTTGGTGCGGATGCCCCACCAACCTGCTACGACGATATCGAAGAAGCTGACCTCTTTCTTATTGCAGGTAATAATATGGCTATCAGCGTCCCTGTCTTGTTCCGTCGCCTGCAGAGGGCTAAGAAGGATAATGGTGCTAAGGTTATCGTTATTGATCCAAGGCGAACCTCAACTGCCGCTATCGCGGACATTCATCTGCAAATACAGCCGGGTACTGATGTTGCTTTGAACAACGCTTTGGCTTTTGTATTACTAGAGGAGGGCTTGGTCAATGAAGACCGTATCAAGAATTTCTGTACTGGTTTCGATGATCTGAAAGCGCTCGTGCAATTGTATCCGCCCTCGAGAGCTGCATTTATTACCGGATGTCCTGAAGAAAAAATCATTGAGGCGGCTCGTCTTATTGGTCAGGCAAAGGCGATGCTTACCTTCTGGTTCCAAGGGTATCATCATTCAACTCAGGCAGTATTCAAGGTCAACTCGCTGCTCAATCTATCCTTACTGACAGACAACTTCTGCCGCCTTGGTGCTGGTCCTCTTTCAATAACAGGTGAAGCTAATGCATTGGGTAATCGTTGGGTGGGAGCGTTATCTCATCTTCTACCTGGTATGCGTTTGGTAACTAATCCCCAGCACCGTCAGGAAGTGGCAACTCTCTGGGATATTCCCGTGGAAAAGTTATCTCCACTAGTGGGCCGCTCAATTCTGGATATCATCAAGGGACTACACTCAGGTGACATACGCGCTCTATGGGTGATGGCTACAAACCCCGCGGCTTCTTTACCTCACAGCCAATGGGTCAGAAAGGGGCTAGCGAAAGCGGATCTTCTCATTGTACAAGATATCTTCCCCACCGAAACAACTGGTCTTGCCGATGTTGTATTACCTGCAGCTCAGTGGTGTGAGAAGACTGGGACTTTCATCTCCTCCGAACGGCGAATTGAGCTAGTTGAGAAGATAATTGAACCCCCAGGAGAAGCAAAACCTGATTATGAAATCATTTGGTTAGTAGCTAGAGCTATGGGCTTCAAAGCGGAGTTTCCTTACAATCAACCAGTTGAGGTGTTTGAGGAGTGGAAGCGGTTTACTCGCGACCGCATCTGCGACGCAAGTGGTATCACCTACCACCGCCTGCAAGGCAAGGTGGGGCTGCAACTGCCCTGCCGAATACCTGATGATAAGGGCACGCCTAGACTGTTCATTGATAGGCGCTTCCCCCGTTCTGGTGGCCGTGCTGCGCTGCTTGCCCGGGACTACTTTGAGCCAGCTGAATCAGTCGACTCGGAGTACCCACTCATTTTAATTACCGGTCGAGTAAAGTCGCACTTCAATACCCGAACCCGCACTGGTCGAGCTCCAGAGCTCAACTCCATCGAACCCTTAGGCTTCATTGAAATTCATCCAAAAGATGCTGAACGCTACAGTATCACTGGGGATGACGAGGTAGAGGTTACCTCCCGCCGAGGCATCGCTCATCTACCAGCACGTCTTTCAAATCAGGTCGCGACAGGGACCGTCTTCATACCCTTTCATTATGGTGAATTACTTGGTGTCGGTGAGGGTCAATTGGCAAATCTTGTTACAAATCCGGTCTATGATATACACTCCAAACAACCTGAGTATAAATACACTGCAGTAAAAATCACCAAGCTTCAAAAGGGTAAGAGTTAGGAGGATTTCTCTTGAATGAACAGAGTAGGAGAGATGAATTAACCATAACACAACGTACAATCAGATTTCTTGAGAGTGCATTGCACGCCTCAGCAGACGGCATTATTATTACAGATACAGCCCAGAATATTGTTGTCGTCAACCAAGCATTCTGCTCTATCTTTGGTAAGATGAGGCGAGATGTAGTAGGAACCCCCCTCTCCAGTTGGGTTGAACAACTTGGAGGAGATGCTCTGAAACGTTGGGGAGAATTAGAGCAACACATCTACAGCAAGGGAACAGGTTACAAAATTCATTTCAAGATGTCGACAGAGAAGGCGTCGAAATTCTTCATTGTAAACGCATCACGCCTAGACCAAGAGTCGAAAGAGGGGGTGCACATCCTGAGTATTTGGCGTGATGTTACCGAACAAAAGCAGATGGAGGAGACGCTTCGGGTAAGCGCGGCACGCCTACGTCATGCTCAGCATCTAACTCACGTAGGTTATTGGGATTGGTATATGAAAACAAATGAACTCCACTGGTCTGAGGAAGTGTTCCAAATCTTCGGACAGGATCCTAGCCAGTTTGAAGTAACAGTTGAATCATTTGAAGCGACCATCCATCCTGACGATTATAAGGCATTCATTGCTGAGCGTGAAAGGGCTCTAAAGGAGAGAAGCGATGTCGATATTGAACACCGAATAGTGTGCCCAGACAAAACAGTTCGATATGTCCACGAAATCGCCACAATCATTCGTGACGAAAATGATGAAGTTATCCAAGTGATGGGTACCGTACAAGACATTACTAGCCAAAAGCGTGTGGAGTGGGCGCTGAGGGAGCGGTTAAAGGAATTGAACTGCCTTTATGGAATCACACTACTTGCTAACCGACCGCATCTTGATATCCCTTCTTTTCTCAAAGAGGCTGTGAAAATCCTCCCGCCAGCATGGCAGTACCCAGAAATCACTTGCGGTCGCATCAGCTTCAAAGACCATCTTGTCACCACTCCAAATTTCCGTGAAACGCCTTGGAAACAGGCAGCGGAGATTATCATCCAAGGGAAACTGGTGGGAAGCGTTGAGGTCTACTACCTTGAGGAGAAACCTGACATACATGAGGGGCCATTCCTTAAAGAGGAACGCGAATTAATCAACGTTATTGCTGAACACATCGGCGTCCCCCTCGAGCTCAAGCATGCCGAATTAATGCTAAAGGAGTCAGAGGAGAAGTTCCGTTCTCTAGTAGAAAACTCGCCTGCAGTAATATTTCTGACAAATCTTGAAGGCGAAATCTATTTCACAAATAAGGGTATCTCAGGCTTATCAAAAGAGGAGATATTACGAAGCAGTATTTTAGATTTCGTCAAACCGATGTTTCACAATAGAATAAACGAGGTCATAAAACAGGTAGTCCAAAAGAGTCGTACCGTGACCCTTGAGGTTCAAAGTGCTAGTCCTGGCAACGATATGGAATACTTGGAATTGCACTTGGCTCCCATAAGACGCGATGAAAAGGTTACTTCTCTTATCGGCATCGTTTCCGATATCACGGTTCGAAAACGATTCGAGCTAGAACTCCTAAATGCTTACAAAGATCTTGAGCTCTATGCTGCTCTGCTCCATCATGATATTGGTAATGACCTACAGGTAATCATGAGCAGTTATGAACTTGCACAAA
This sequence comes from Candidatus Hermodarchaeota archaeon, assembly GCA_016840135.1. Lineage (GTDB taxonomy): Archaea > Asgardarchaeota > Hermodarchaeia > Hermodarchaeales > Hermodarchaeaceae > YT-063. The sequence continues at coordinate 49,233 of JAEOSX010000016.1, read as the reverse complement.
CACAGCTACCAAAAGACTCCGAACTTGGGAGTACTCTTCGGATGGTAGGGGTGGCTGTTAATCGGATAGCTGATTTACTCGCCCTGCTCCATATCCCAATGGAAGAGGAGAAAGTAATTGTCACTCTCCTAGAACATCTCGGTCAACGCGCCCAGCAAATCCACAGCAACCTAACTGTAGTAATAGAATCTGACCCCAAGGCGCGGTCCTTGTACACAAGTAGTGGGCGGCTACTACCCTTGGTCTTTGAAAACCTGTTCCGTAACGCCGCTCAACACGCGGGTCCTAACCCAACGGTTCGTGTCACAGTTACACCTGTTAGTGACCACGTACAAATCGACATCATCGATGATGGACCTGGCATCCCCAGTGAACTCCTACCAAAACTCTTCCAGCGGGGCATCTCTTCTACGGGTACGGGCTTGGGACTGAATTTATGTAAACGTGTCCTAGAAGCCTATGGGGGTTCAATCGAACTACTGAAACCACAAAAAGGACAAGGAGCAGCCTTTCGCGTCCTCCTGCCCCTCGCTGAAATGTAGCAATCAAGACGTACTTGGGTTTGAGCCTGTTAGTTACCTTGTGAGCAATTTCAAGTACATTCTGTGTTTAATACGTAAATCCTCATACAGATCAGGTGTTCCCCATCCCATTAACCAGCCCCCACTCACAAATATGTCCTATCCAATTCACCAATCGTTCTTTCGTATTGATAATGCCTCCGCTAGATGGGTCTATCAAGAGGCTAGACTGCTTGGTCATTACTAAAAAATCCTCTAAGAGAGGTACTTCTCTGGGTCCTTTTCGAATCTTGCCTTGCAGCCAGGGCAGCAGAAGTAGTAGGTCTTTCCTTCGTGTTCGGTCCAATGCGTACTTGTTTCATCGACTTCCATATTGCATACAGGGTCTTTTGGCATAGATCACACCTTGTTAGGGTAGTATGTCTGTATGGATATATCGGTGCCGTAACATTTAAATGTTATTCTTTATTAATCAAATACAAAATATTATTGGAGTTTGAACAAACCCCATTATCAGGAGCCGATCCCACTGGCGCAACCACCATTAGCAGATGCATTGGATGACCTCTCAAAGTTCTATATTCTAATCATACTCCACGAGGCACCCAGCCACGGCTACGGCATATTAACTAAGTATCGTCGACGTACAGGTCAGGCTCTTAGTCCAGGAACACTCTATCCATTCCTGCAGCAGCTGGAACAACAAGACATCGTTTCCTCCCTTGACAAACCTGTAGGCAAACGCCCCCGCCGAGAATATCAGCTAACTACCAAGGGACGAAAAGCTGTTAACCAACTCTTTCAACGCTTCGCCTCCATCACCGCAGCAGCCTTTGAATCAAATTTAGAAATATGCGCGAGTTGTGGATGCAAAGTCTATGAAGGAACCCATTATGAGGAGATTCAAGGAAAGCTACGGGCCTTCTGTTGCAGCCATTGCGCTGCCTCCTACAAACAACACCTAAAGGAGGATTCAACTACATGAGCGAGCAAGAACAAGAAGGCAGAGAGTCAAAACGACTATCGATGAGAATAGAAGGAATGCATTGCGCATCATGTGTATCCTCCATTGAGGAGGCACTACTAGAGCACGAAGGCGTAACCCAAGCCTCTGTCAGTCTTCTAGACGAGAAAGCTGTAATCTCGTTCAACCCAAAACTAGCTGACCGCGAAACACTAGAAAAAATCGTCGAGTCAACGGGCTACAAGCCCAAACGGGCAAAGATGATATTTACTCTGACCCCCATGCCTCAAGAAGACGAATGGGAGAGCATTACAGAATCGATTCAGCAGATAGATGGTGTCATAACGACATCAGCTTACCCATCTACTAGTCGGCTTCTCATCGAGTATGATGAAAACCTCGTGACCTTCAAGATAATCAAGAAACTACTGAAAAGCCAGGGATTTGAAGCTGGAGAAAGTGAAGTATCCGATATTGATCGAGAGACCCTGGCTCGTGAACGGGAAATCCGATACTATTCTCGGCTCCTAGCATTCTCCGCTACACTAACGGTTCCTGTGGTTCTAGTGATGTTTGTGCCTTGGCTGATACTTCCCTTCTTGCCGCCGTGGCTCTCACCACCGCTGTTTAGCTTCTTATTAGTAACTCCAATCCAATTCATTGCGGGCTATCCGTTCTACAAGGCGAGCCTTAGAGCAGCTAGACATGGTAAAACAAACATGGACACCCTAATCATGTTAGGGACAAGTGCGGCTTACTTTTACTCAGTGGCGGCAACCTTTCTCCTTACAGGGGTCAGTGCATTTTATGATACCTCTGCAATGTTGATTACATTCATTCTCCTTGGTAGAACTCTTGAGGCTATCGCTAAGGGTCGCACATCACGGGCTATTCGTGCATTAATGGATTTGCAAGCCAAGGTTGCCGTGGTTATCCGGGAAGGTAAGCAAATCACCATACCAATTGAAGATGTTGAAGTGGGAGACAAACTCCTAGTAAAACCTGGGGAGAAGATACCCGTCGACGGCGAGGTAATCGAAGGGCAATCATCGGTGGATGAATCAATGGTTACTGGTGAGTCCCTCCCAGTCAGTAAACATGCAGGCGACGGAGTGGTGGGTGCAACGATGAACCAAAATGGTGTGCTCACAATTCTTGCGACGAAGGTGGGTCAGGATACTGTTCTATCACAAATCATGCGGATGGTGGAGCAGGCGCAAGCCCAGAAGCCGCCCATCCAACGAATGGCAGATAAGATTGCAGGCGTTTTTGTACCCGTCGTTCTTCTGGTTGCGGCTGCAACCTTCATGTTTTGGTTCTTTATCTTTGGACAACATTGGGTGACTGCCCTCAGTTTCATGATTGCGGTTCTTGTTGCTGCATGCCCCTGTGCACTAGGACTAGCTACCCCAACAGCTCTTATGGTGGGTATAGGCCGTGGTGCACAACTTGGGATTCTCATCAAATCAGGTGCAGGTCTTGAAACAATCCCAAAAATAGACACAGTGGTCTTTGATAAAACTGGAACTCTCACTGTTGGAAGACCAACAGTAACTGACATAATTCCTGCAAGAAACGTTGAAGCGCAACAAGCACTGGCGTTAGTCGCTGCGGTAGAAAAGAACAGTGAACACCCTCTTGCTGAGGCAATCGTAAAATTCGCTGAGAAACAAAGCATAGAACTTCCGGCAGTAATTAAATTCGCTGCTGTATCAGGTCGAGGTGTAAGAGCTGAAATAGAGGGGGCTATCATCCGGGTGGGTAGTGATCGCTTCATGCGAGAGAACGCAATTGACATAAGCGAGCTGGAAGGGCATCTAGAAGGATTGCAGCGAGAGGGGAAAACTACTGTATTTGCCGCAAAGGATAATGAACCACTAGTCCTTCTGGGGATCGCAGACACACTAAAAGATAACTCGGTAAGAGCAGTTGAGCGTCTGCGCCAAATGGATATTGATGTACTTATGTTGACAGGTGATAAGACGAGAACAGCACAAGCCATCGCCCAAAGCCTAGGGATAGAACAAGTAGTGGCTGAAGTGCTGCCTGGAGACAAAGCAAGCGAAATAGAGCGGCTCCAATCCAACGACCAGGTAGTTGCAATGGTGGGAGATGGAGTAAACGATGCACCAGCACTAGCTCAAGCCGATGTGGGAATCGCTCTAGGGTCAGGAACCGACGTTTCGGTAGAAACTGGTGACATAGTCCTTGTAAAAGATGATTTGATGGATGTTGTTGCTGCCATCGAATTGGGGAAAAGAACTATGACAAAAATCAAGCAGAACTTCTTCTGGGCACTAATCTATAACCTCATACTACTCCCAATCGCCGCGGGCCTCCTGTCACCTCTTATTGTCTTGCAGCCAGAGTGGGCAGCACTGGCAATGACTTTTTCAAGTGTGAGTGTTGTCACGAATGCTCTGTTACTTGGGAGATTCAAGGTGGCATGATGCCTTAACATCTGAGAAGAGGGCTGTAAGGTAATATTAGCTGTTGATTTTTCATCTATCCTTTTCAATAGTAATATTAATAATAGATATATTAGTAGAAATATTAGAAGAAAGTATATAAAGTGAACACAGTCGTGCAAGTATTGGCTGCCATTGCGGAGGCTTTCTATTGGCTACAATTTTCATCGTAGAGGATGAAGAAGACCTTCATTACATCTACAAAGCCCTCTTGTCAGTGAAAGGGCACATAGTCGTAGCTTCAGCATTCGATGGCGACGAAGCCATAGAGAAATACTCCCAGCTTGATCCTAAACCTGACATCATCATGATGGATCATCGTATGCCAAAAATGGATGGTATAAGCGCGACACGCGAACTGAAACGGCTATGTCCTAAATGCAAGATTATTTTTGTGAGCGCTGATGAAACAGTTCGTCAGAAAGCTATTGAGGCAGGGGCAAAAGTCTTTCAGGTCAAGCCTATACGTGCTCGAGAATTGTACACGCTTATCACTCAGTTAATGGTCGCAACATAAAAGGATCTGATTCCCCCCGGAGAATCTAGTCATCGAAATAGTCTTCCTCAGCTAGTTCCACAGATTTTGTATCACGATGTCGTTCTTTTCGAAGCCACAAATGTCCCTCGCGTCCCTCCATGAAGAAGGCTTCAGCAGCTGTAATTTCATCATCATCCAATAGTTGATCTCGCGTTTCTTCGTCGTAGATTTCATCAGCCGTGCTCTCTGGTGAATCCCCACTTTGAATACTCAAGTATTGCTTAATTTTGGCGAATCGCTCAGCCAATCGTTTGGCAGCAGCTTGATTCCTTTTCTCAAGGCTATCTACTATCATACTTCGAATGGTTTCCATCGGTGTGTCCATTGTTGATTTCTCAATTACTTCAACTGCAACAGCTCTAGCTGATTCAGCTGTTACTTTATTCTGTAGAAGTAAATCCATAATCAACTGCTTGAATGGACGACGCTCTTTTGGCACTTCAGACATATCTCAGTCCTCGATATTATTGAATACAAATAACGGCTGTATTAAGCCCTTCCCTATTACTACTCACAAAAGAAGAGGAAAAACGAATCCACTACTCTCAAGGTTCTTGATGTGTACGCTCAAAGCGTGAATTGGGCGAGGGCTGCATAGTGCTTGGCATGTTTCCAAGAAGTCTTCGCAATAACAAGGTAAGCGCTGCGTTCTGCCTTTCCGCGTGGTGGCAGAGTTAGGAGGTCAGTACCCCTTAACAAAATCTGGTGTGGTGGTGTATCCCAGAGATCAAAGAATCCTTCCGGTCCGTGCGGCGCAACGAAGAGGACGGTTTCGCTGCGTTTACTGTGTTCCACACCAGCAAAGGGTTGAGTTGTGTCTAGGTATCCGAAGGTCTTTGTACGGCGGCGGCGTATCGGTCCGAGGGCTCGAGGAGCGACAGTTTCAAGCCCAGTCATCTTTCCACCTGGCTGAACAGACGCATGAATTCGATGGTGTATCTGGCGCGGTGCTTTTGTCAGGTTGGTGTAGCGGCTTATTAGGGCGAGGATATTGCTTTCTGGTCGAGTTAAGGCGAGCAATTCGATTTTGAAGCCCTTAAGCTCCTTCGCCTTTTTCTTTGGTCTTGTAGAGAGCACAACCCCAGTCCAGCCCTTTCGCGTAGTGGGTTTTGCCGTCCAACGCTCTTCATCTAGTTGCGTTGGAACCCATGGAAGTGCACCAGCAGCAAAGGGATCACACTGGATTCCACCATACCAAGGATTGATCCATACCATTGGTCCTGCCTTGGGGAAGAGTGATTTCAAGTAGTTGATGCCAGTCGCCTTATCGATTAGGGCGAAAACACTACCTGCGAAGCTAGGTGCAATCTTGAGGATGTACGCACCGTTATCAATTACAAAAATCTCAGTTTCCTCCTCGCTTGATTTTATTACCTTTACCTCTCCAGATTTACCACTCAAGATGACCGGTAAATCAAAGGCATAATCACGAAGAGGCATTCTAACTTTCGCTTCTAGCGTGAGGAGTTCAGGAGTAGCGTGTGTGCTTTCCTTGCGGGTAAGGGTTGAATCGAGACGGAATTGGGTTTTTCGTTCAATCTTCTCAAATCGTGAAGTTGAGGGTGTAACCTGCCATCCCTTTGGCGCTTTGAGTTGAAGAGTACCATCTATTGGACGGTGAACGCGATGCCGTAAAACAAGCGGCACAGAAAGTGAATCCGCTGCATCAAGTAGAATAGGCGTAGGATTAGTGACTACTTCTAGTACTCGCTCGGAATGCAAAGGGCGTCGTACCGCGTGGGGTTGATGATGACAAAGTTGATGCCATTGCTCCCGTACATGTTGCCAAGTACCCGGCCCCACCATTATGTAAAAGGGAGGAAGAGTCACTTTACTTCTAGGGGATATGAGTGGAACTTGCAGCTCAAAGTCAAGAAAGTCTCTTCCTGATATTTTATAGAGGACTGTAGGATTACAGAGAATACCTGTGACTTCTCCGGTTTCTGGGTATTCTGTGCAATACCATGTTTCCGCCCACTCCTCCTTTTCTCGTGGTACTTCACGGCTGCTAGCGAAGAATTCATCCTCCACCATCTCTTCACGTAGTATTCCATCACTTAGAGGTAGCACATGTGTGTGACTAGCACTCCATATCATCCCACCAACTTGCAGCCGAGTTTGATAAGCGTTGGAGGGATGAGTATTGTGAAATCCGTAATCAACACGAACAAGTAAAGAGCCGCTCGTTAGAACGTATGTCTTGGTGAAGCGGAGCTTCATGTATTTCTCGCTATCCATCCATGTTACAATACGGGTTGTGCCATCACCCGGGGTTTCGACACGGTGTTTGAAGTGAGTGCGCATTTGCTCTGAAGGCCAAAAGGGTGGACCCAAGCTCTCTCGGAAATGCGCGCGAAGATGCTGACGTCCTGAAACCTTTGTGTACAAGCGGTCAAGATGCGCTCCTTTCATGAGATTTATGTCAAAGTGGAGATTTTCCGTGTGAACCTGCAGCCGCCGTCCATCATCAGAAGGAGTCACTAGAACCCCGCCTGAAGTCAGGCAATGGATGTAGCGAGTTTCAGTGCGAGTTCTGAGCTGCTGCCCATCAACCTGGAGTATTGTATGGATTTGGATAGGCAACGCCATTGTACCAGCATCTGAATCAATCGTCGCTTCGATATTTGCACCCGCGAAGCCTTCAGGTTCAAAGTCTACCTCAAATTCAGTCTGGGAAAGGGTGACATGACTCGGTGTATTCAGAAAGACTGTACCCTTGGTTCTTTTGTGGAGATTGCTCTTGAGTGTGAGAGCAAGCGTAATTTGGTTTCCGGGGCGGCACCACAAGGTGCGAGGAATGGTACTGACATTGATGGGGTGATTAATACGAAGTCCCGTTTCTAAATCCACCGACAGCTCATCAAGGATAAATTTAGACTTGAGAGTGAAAGCTACCTTGTCCTTTGGTCGGGGAATCACATCCACCTGTCCCAGTACAGTTCCTCTGACCGTTACCGTTGTCTTTGGAGCTACTTCAACTTTTTTGGGCGGTGTCTTCGTGAACCGAAATCCCTTTGGCAAGCGAGGTGTGAGCTGGCAACGTATTGACTTATTCTCACTTTTATTATGAATAGCCCATTCTACTTGGAGTGGAATACCTAATGGAGGATCGGGATTGGCTATCCAACACTCAACCATTAGATTCTCGGTTTCAACCAGTGTAGGCTCCCGACTCTCCCTGTCAATGATGACACGTAACAAGTTGTCATCGGCTTGCCATTTCATCTCAAATACGCGAAGCCCGCGGTGCTTCATATCATCCGGTTCCTGATCTATTTTCCGAACATAACAACTATACCAGTCTGGATGCCTTTTGAAGAAGGGCTGAGCGATGGGAAGCGCCAATATTAACGGAATATAGTTCCGCATCCAAACGCTTGTTCCAGGCTCCCAGAAAAACCCCGTACGCTTGTAAACAGGAACCGCATTCAAATTTCCCGCCCATGTACCCAAGTATAGGCGTCGATAGCCTTCCTTCGCCACGCGCCGCACTGATTCTAGGAGGAGTGCTTTCCCGAAGCCTTGCTTCCGGTACGCGTCGGCGACATTGAGGAATCCAAGATACGCTGCTTCAGGGTCTTCCCAATGCGGGTGAAGTGTTGATATACCCACGACCTTGTCTTTACTGAGGGCGATGAGCCAGGTAATTTTGTATTGTTGTTCCCAGTCCTCCAGCTGGCGTTCCGCAGTGTATTGCACGCCGCCTGTAATCCCGCCTGGCCAGCCGCCTTCGCTCTCGTTCATGGACTGGGCAAGGCTTGCAGCGTCATCTGGCGTGAAGTCTCGGATTTCATGCATTGGGTAGTGCTCCTCGCTCCTTCAAACTTAGTCGCACTAAGAGAAGTAAAGCAGCAGAAAGGCAATCCGCTACGTGTTATAAGTATTCTGTTTTGGGAATCAGAATGATAAGAAAAGCTAGCCTGTAGCCGAAGCCGCAATACCATATTCGAACTGTGGATTGCCGCTTCGAGGCGGGTCACCCAGATACATTCGTGTGAGTACTGTACGCATTCGGAACCGTTGCGTACTTAATAACAGTCGTGCATTCCCACTTGTTTCAGGGATACCTACGTAGGCTTCCCCCTCTTCTATGAACCCTACAGCCCAGCGCAGTAGTCGTTTTGCAACATCTGCATTAGCTGCAATAAAGGGTCCTAACATTGTCCCAGCAGCAGTCTTTCGACCCATTATAATCCCTAAACTGGGTTCTCTGCGAACTTTGAAGGCAAAATCTGAATAATCAAATAAGCGCCTGAGGACGCGACTGCGGTCATCACCAAAGGCTTGTTTATCTAAGGCTAGCACGGCATCAAGGTCGACCTTCGTTGCACGCCCTGTTCCAGGAACATTCCGTATTTTGAAGGGTTTCCCAAACCACCGCTGTGAGTCACACTCTTTCACGAAGCCAAAGCTCTCATAGAGTGGGACACCCGGTGGGTCCGCCTCCAACCGGGCAGTAGGGACACCTTTCTCCTTGAAGAACTTTAGGGCAGCTTCAAGTAAGGTCGATCCGATATGGCGGCGTCTCAGGTCTTTTCTCACCATCATCATCCCAATCCAGCCGAAATGGGTGTATAACGTGGTGGTAACTGACCCCACAATATCTCCATTGACTTCAGCGACATAACAGCCCTCCGGCTCGTAGCTTAACACGTTCTCTAGATCGCCACGGGTGGGTGTCCAGCCCTCCTCTCGCATCATCAATACAACGGATTCTAGATGCTCAGGCAGCATTAGTTTGATACGTAGCTCCGAAGGAGTCGGGCCTACCGACATTGAATCTCTCTCCTAGGAAGTAAGGTGAGGACGAATTGGAGCGGACCAGTCTAGGTATCGTTTGGAAACAGGGTAATTCTCAAACTGGATTGAGTAGTGTTTCTGGAATTTCTCTCGAATGTCACGCTCTACAGCTGCTTCTAGATCAGGCTCTACTCGGGCGTCAACCCAGTATGTGCGCCCTTTGGGCAAAGCCACCATCTTCCCCTTCTTCTGAACGATACGCCCGTCCTTTATAGTATATTCAGCTTGAGTGAGGGCTCGAACCAATTTGGCAGGGCTGGATGAATAGTCCTTCTGAGCATCTAATTTGTAGATTGCAATGTCAGCATCAGCTCCAGCTCCCAGATGACCTTTATGGAACAATCCTAGGGAACGTGCTGGTCCAGGGCGAGTAGCGATGATGAAGTCCTTTAGCGAGAATTCTGTTTCAAGAGAAGGCAGGACCATACGTGCCTTGGCGCTCCTCTTCATCTCATCAAGCACGTCTTCACGGGCTTTCCGACTCATAAGCCACGCAGCAATATGTGGATAATTAATGAAGGTTCCAGCGTTCGGATGGTCCGTAGTGGGGAAGACGCGCCAAGGATCATTAACCATCAAAGCAATTTCAAGACCGATAGCCCACTGGATTGCATTAACCCGGGAACTCCGCTTGAACTCGTAAGGTACAACACCACCGCCACATTCAACTTCTATGTCATCATTAACCCAGCGGCTTCCTGAAATGCCTCGGAGAATCCATTCCCAAGGACCATCTGCAGTCATTGTAGTCGTGTCAGAGAAGACGATTTGTCCTAGATCCGTACTGATGTTCTTGTGTTTCTTGAGAAAATCAGCGACAGGCTCTGCACCTGAGCGGAAACCAGCAAAATCCTCGCCACCATAAGCATGGAACTGGATATGAGTCATGTGCAAATTGATGTCCGATTCGCGGTTTGTGGGTAAGTTGTTAGCAATTTCCATAGTTTCTATTGTGATTGCAGTATTGCCTGGTCGACCAAGCATGTTCGCGTGAAGATGTACTGGATGTGGTGTTCGCAACCGTTCAGAGGCTTCGATAAGACCGACGATTACCTCGCGTGAGGTAACATCGAAGGCACGGATTTTCTGGTCAAGCGATTCGACGTTTCCGCCCCATGACCAATCGGCTACTCCTGTTGGATTCACAGCCTTTAGTGCAAACCCCTTTGTGGCACGTAACATCCACGCCGCAAAAGCAGCAAGTTTGTCATAATCCTTCTCCCGTGCATATTCCATGAAAAGTTGATGGTTCCCAAAGAGGGGAAACATGATTTTGTCAAGAGGATTGATTTCGCTGAGTTCTTCATGGGTGTGTCGGGCTACTAATCCGGCTGTGGCTGCTTCCGTTACAAAAGTGTAGCCAAGTTCAGAGTACTTGTAACCAGTGATGTGGGTCGGGGGGACGCTAGCCCACACTCCGGCGCGGCAGATATCCGAGTAAGTGTATGGATCCATTCTTGACTGGTCGCAGCGAAGAACGCGTCCAGAGTCCACTTTAGGTGTAGCGAGATGGGCATGGATTTCGATTCCACCGGGTACGACTAGGAGCCCCTTCGCGTCAATGATTTCTGCTCCATCTGAATCGACGGATTCAACAACCTTTCCGTCTTTTATCTCGATGTCCCTGACCTCGTGGACTTTGTTCTTCGGATCCACGACAAATCCGTTCCGAATAATCATAGTACGCTTCTGCAAGGCGAAACACCAGTTTGATTTCTTTTACATTCTTCTTTGAGATGATATACACGTTTAACATGTTTAAGGACTATTAAGGGTTATCAAAGTACGACCTCGGGGCTTGTTCACTCTAAAAAAAGGTTGTCCAATTCTGTACCGTGCATAAGGCTTATTTAGCAGGGCGGTCGCCTTAGGCGATATATGCACCGCCGTGCATATCCTAGCTAAGTTGACACGAATCAACCAGACCCTAAAGGTTTGCTTATGCGCCGAGATATGAAGATTGGACTTGCCATTGTCGCTGCTGCAATAATCATCGCTGGTGGAACTCTTATCCTTCTACCCTATTTCATGCCTCCTCCACTTGGGGATACTTCTTCTAGCATCTGTGTTATCGATGGAGATAATGAAGTCAACTTCACCCTCACCCAGCTCGCCACTATGAGCCTACTTCAAGGCAACTCGTCATACCAGAACCGGTTCATGAACTGGGGCGGTAGAGGGACTTACATCGGCCCTAGGCTTTCCACCATTCTCGAATCCGCCAACTTCATCATCGGCGAAAATGACACAGTTAAGGCTACAGCTAGTGACGGCTATGCCCAATGCTACGCTTACTACAACCTCTACCCAAACGCAAGCTTTCACAACATCCAAGGAGATCTTATCCTAGCTTACTCATACAATGGAACCACGCCAGACTCCAACCCGAACCCATGGCAAGACGGTCCCCTCATCGCCTTTTTACCCTCTGATTTGGGATACAGTGTTGACGATGCAAACCAAACCACTCACCCTGCATGGTTTGATGGTAGTGCAGGCGCTCGCTGGACCAGAAATGTCGTGCGAATCGAGGTTTTCCGAGATACCTACTTCGGTGGTTTCAATTATATTCGTCTCATTGATGGGGAAGAAGAGGAGAAAGTGTATTGGCTAGAACTTGCGCTGATGGACACTATTCAGGGCTTCTCAGCATATCAGAACAAATACTTTAACTGGCGTGGGAATGGCACATACATTGGTCCATTGCTTTCAGACATCGTGGAATTAATCGGAACTATTGATCAGAACGATATCGTAAGAGTCAACGCGAGTGATGGCTACTCCGTGTCCTATGCCTATTATAATCTCTATCCGAACTCGAGTATCTATGCCCTTCAGGGTGATCTGGTCCTTGCTTACTCCTTGAATGATACAAAAGCCCCTGGTTGGGCTGATGGTCCCCAAACAGTATTTCTTCCACCAGATGAAGCGTATAATGTCACTGATGCTGAATTGACAACTCATCCTTCCTGGTTCTTTGGAAGTGCTGGTGCTAGATGGGTGAGGAACACTCTTACCATAGAAATTCTTTCAGACGTGTATCCCCCTATTCACACGATCACTTCATCCACAAACCCGAAGGGATTGAGTTTAATCTCTGATATTGATGCCCAGCCATTCGACTCTCTTGTAGAGAGGTCAATCAATTTGGTGGCAATCGATGGTGTTCCTGTATTAAAAGTTCGAGAAGTTACTTGAAATGAATTCAACCCCTCCACGCTACTATTTTCGCACTCGCGATTTGGTTACTATTGGGGTACTGAGTGCGCTCGGTGGCGCCTTAAGCACCTATGTGGGTTACCTAGGACGGTTGGTAAATGTTGCAGTCGGTGTGCCTTTTGGAGCAGGTCAATTTCTTAGTGGACTACATGTGTTTTGGATAATTTTAGCAGCTGGGCTAATTAGGAGGGCAGGGGCTGCATCACTTACGGGTCTAATGAAGGGTTTAGTAGAGTTCTTCACGGGCAATCCCCATGGTATTATCATCGTTTTTGTTAGTCTCGCTCAAGGGCTAATCATAGACGCTGGTCTGACAGTTACCAGTCACAGAAATTCCCTTCCACTCTTCTGTGTTATTGGTGGTTTTGCTGCTGCTTCCAATGTAGTATTGTTTCAGCTACTCTACTTCTCAGGAATACCGTTGATGTTCTTTCTGCTCTTAGTGGTTCTTGCTTTTTCCTCTGGGATAATATTCGCTGGATATTTCGGTAAAGCCACTCTTGATTTAGTCATCGAAGCAAATGTAACGCGAGTCAGGGCAACATCGCCTTCCCCCGTCACGAAAACCCGTGCCAAGAGGCGGTTTCCTGATCCCTACAAAGTCTCAGCAGTAGTCTTCCTTTCGGTAATTGTCATCGGTGCAGGTCTTTACGCAGTGTTTGTGTGGCGCCCAGCTGTAGACCCCTTAGGGTGTGATGTAACAGGTCAGGTTGGCAATCCCTACAGATTCACCTATTCTGCGTTCTCTTCACAGGAGATAATTGTCGAAGCAGAATTGGTCGGCTCGGTTACTTATGTCCCTCCACAGAATTACACAGGAGTTCCCTTAGCGGTTGTTCTTTCACACGCCCGGCCAGCAGATGGTGCTTCAGCTTTGCTTGTTTTGGCATCTGATGGTTATTCTGCAACTTTTTCTCTGTTAGACGTGCTTAGTGATTCAGATATAATTATCATAGTCGATAACGGGCTGCGGCTCGTCGCAACAAATTATTCTGGAGAATTTTGGGTCAGGAAGGTCTCTAGCCTTGTCATCAGTTAACAAGGGCACTTCCTCTTCAGCCCCAGCCATTAAGGTAGATGATTTCTCCTTCACATATGGGGGTTCTACTGAACCAGTTCTACATAACATTACTTTAACTATTCAAGCAGGCGAGTTCGTTCTACTTACAGGTCCGAGCGGTTGCGGGAAGAGCACACTCACCCGCAGTTTAGCTGGATTTATCCCCCACGAATTCACAGGGAAATCCAAAGGCACTGTTCGAATTCAAGGCGTTGACACTCGCACTCTACCAATCTATGAACTTGCGAAAACAATTAGTCTAGTACAGCAGGACCCAGATAGCCAGATTGTAACCCTTAACGTGGCTGATGAGATAGCCTTCGGTCTAGAGAATTTCCAAACCCCCCAATCTGAACTAGTGCAGCGAATCAAATCGGCTTTAGCTACAGTTAATGCACTGAAAATTAAAAATCGAAGCACATCTACTCTTTCTGGTGGAGAAAAACAGAAACTTGCTCTCGCTTCATTTTTAGCCCTCCAATCTCCAATTCTTCTACTAGATGAACCCACAGCCCGCCTTGATCCACCTACCGCACGTGAGGTAATATCATCTCTAGTCCAATTGAACCAAGCTTCGGGAACCACAATCCTTGTTGTCGATCACAGAATATCTCCGTTTCTTCCAATTGCTTCCCGTTGCCTCCTAATGAATGCCGGACGCCTAGTTTTCGATGGAAATCCTTCTCAGCTACGTCAGCACCCTTCAATTCTTCAGAAACTTGGAGTGTATCTTTCACCCCTCGAAAACACTAGGTTTCCTTTATCGAGGCTAGAAAGAGATGAATCACCCACTCTCACAGTTCGCGAAATCGAATTCTCCTACCCAACGACCCATGATTCTTCAACCTATGGGTTTGCGCTCAAGGATATCTCCTTTGCTATTTCTTCCGGAGAGATAGTTGGTCTCATTGGGGCTAACGGCTCGGGGAAAACAACTCTGCTGCAGCATCTGATAGGTCTACTATCGCCTGATAGAGGCAACATCGAGATAAACGGACGTCCTGTTTCTGGTCGCCCAGTCTCTGAATTAGCACGTGAGGTGGGTTTCGTTTTCCAAAACCCGCTCCACCAACTCTTCGAACGCAGAGTCCTAGATGAACTACTTCTTACTAGCCGTCACATAAAGAAACCAGCTCCAAATGAAGCCGAAACCAGAGCAAAATCATTACTCGTGGATTTTGGTCTAAGCGCCTTCACTTCACGCTCCCCCTTTTCACTCAGTCTAGGAGAACAACGCCGTTTAACAATTGCTTCAATCTTAGTCCATCGTCCCAGTCTTCTCCTCCTTGACGAGCCTTTCATTGGGTTGGATTATAGAAACGTAAATCAGATGATGACCATCATCAAACAGGCTGCCAATGAGGGTGCTGCTGTTCTCCTAGCAACTCATGACCCAGCAATAGTCCACGCCTACTGCACGCGCCTCCTCTTCCTCAGTGAAGGCAAACTTCTCCTTGACGCTCCTGTTCACCAAGCCTTTTCCCATTTAAGGAGGCTGGGAGAAGCGGAATACATTCCACCACATCCAGACAAATCGGCTAGTTTCAGAGAGGTGCCAAAATGAGAATGAAAGGAAAGCACCTCCATTTTGGATATCTCCCACATAGCTCCGTTATTCACCGTCTAAACCCATTAACCAAGCTCACTGTCCTGACCTGTATCGCTCTCCTCACTATTCTTTTCAACTCGGATATCACTTCTCTTGTCCTTCTAGCATTTCTCCTCCTCTCTTATTTTGCTGCTGGAATAAGTCTGCGTCAAATTATTAGCCGTCTCCGCAGCATCTTTGTTTTTGCTCTCTTTATCGCTGTTGTCCAGCTCATCTTCACCTCCTATGGTGCTCTTCTCTTCTTCCTTATTCCACCCCTTGCGCCTGGATTAGGCCCATTTTTCCCCATTACTATGTCTGGTGTTTCTAATGCTATTGTCCTTGGTCTTCGGCTAATCAACATCGTTCTTGTCAGCGCCATTTTCATAGCAACCACCGATCCCACGCTCTTCGCTGTTGCTTTAACTCGTCTTCGAATTCCTTATCGCTACAGCTTCCTGTTTGTATTGACATTGCGGTTAGTACCTCTATTCGACCAAGAATCCGCTATTGTTCAAGACGCGCAACGTACCCGTGGCATCCCTGTGGATCGAGGGGTCATACGCGGGTTCCTTACTAGAATCCGATACACTTTCTTTCCCCTCGTCTTTTCCGCTCTAAACCGCATCGATAATCTCACGCTGGCAATGGACGGTCGCGGGTTCGGATACGCGAAAACACGCACATATCACAGGCAACCTAGCTTTCGCAGTGTTGATTGGATTATTACAATAGCCAGCCTAATCATCACCAGTCTTCTCCTCTGGCAATACACTTTCCTTCTCCCTCTGCCCCGATTACTCGGTTAGATTTTCTAGCTGAGAAGGACCTTCTAGCTTTTTGACTATCTACTAAAAGTGTATTTTTGTTGTTATCGCTAAGGTGTAGAGTCTAGGCGGCTGGTTTCACAGCTTTGATTTTCGAGCTTACAACAGCACCAGAACCTGAACGTTCAAGAACTTCAACTTCCTCGAAACCTGCCTCTCGAAGCATCTCTAGATATTCCGATTCGGGAACTGCTCCTGCAACACAGCCAGTATAGCTTCGAATCGACTCACGTATTTCTTCTGGAAGCTCTCCCCTTAGAACCATATCTGAAACTAACAGTCTGCCGCCGGGGCGGAGAACACGGAAGGCTTCACGGAACACCTTGGACTTGTCAGGTGCGAGGTTAATGACACAATTACTGATTATTACATCAACTGATTCATCTTCTACCGGAAGGGCTTCAATATCGCCCTGCCTGAACTCAACGTTCGTGACACCAAGCTTGACCGCGTTGTCACGGGCTTTTTGAAGCATCTCAGAGGTCATGTCAATTCCAATTACGCGGCCTGTCTTGCCGACCTTTTCGGCTGCCAAAAAAGCATCAAGACCCGCACCGCTACCCAAATCCATAACGACTTCTCCTTCTCGGAGTTCGGCTAGTGCGGTTGGGTTACCACAACCTGCAAATGACTCAGTTACACTTGCTGGTAGGTGATCGACATCATAACCTAGCCGTGATGCTAGACTATCTGAGGAGCAGGAAGATGCTTTGTCACAACAACTGCCGCGTCGAGTCATCGCTACTCTAGCGTAGGCAGCTCGAACCTCATCCTTAATTTCTTCATCAGATAATTTTGAGACTTGTTTTGGTTTACCCATTGTTTACCACCGACGAGATATCGGATGTCCAATATTACGGGCGTGGGGGCGGAGAATATTTAAATGTATCGGGCACCCAATACTACTCGTGTCTCCTGAAGAATCACAAGATCAATGCTGTCCACCAGGGTGCTGCGATATGCGCGGCCTTCTCTCCTTCCAGATACTCTGGCTCCTCAGCAGTAAACCTATGAACGGACAGCAAATCGCCTTAGAACTCGCCCAACGCCGTGGTAGCAAACCCACGCCAGGCACCATCTACCCTGCTCTAAAGGAACTTTCCAACAAAGGGCTCATCCAACCCACTCGTACAGGACGTCAAGTCGTCTACCAACTCACTGAGGAAGGCAAAGAAGGATTAGCTGACGCCCGCCGCTACTTCATTCAGGTCTTTGGCGAAATCTTCGAAGAAGAATACGAGCGAGTTTGCTAACTGATTTCTAGTTTTATGGCGAATTCTTAAATGAGAAAGATGCACAGAGATATTCTGTCGTTAAGGCGGTTTTGTATATGGGTAAAGCGGATAGTGTCTTCGAAGTTATTGGCCCCATAATGATTGGTCCATCGAGCAGCCATACCGCTGGGGCTGTTCGCATTGGTCAAATTGCTGGAGCTATTCTCAGCGAACCTGCGGTTAAAGCAGTGATATATCTTCACGGTTCCTATGCTCTCACCGGTAAGGGTCACGGCACAGACAAAGCCCTCGTCGCAGGGCTCTTGGGCTTCGGTGCTGCAGATGAACGCATATCTAAATCTCTTAAGATAGCAAAAGAGAAGGGATTGTTAGTGAAATTCCGCCGCGTGGACCTTGGTGATGATTACCATCCAAATACAGCGCGCTTACTCCTTCAGGGCAATAAGGGTACAAACTTTGAAATCACCGCTATCAGTGTTGGAGGCGGTAACATTTCGGTGATAGAGCTTAATGGGCTTCCAATCAAACTGTCAGGGGAATATTATACGCTCATAACGATTCACAAAGACCAGCCAGGCATTGTGGCGCAGGCCTCTGAAATCATAGCTAAGAATAATGTGAACATTGCTACTGCTAACGTAACACGTCAACGCAGGGGAGGGCTTGCCGTGATGGCAATAGAAATGGACCAACCACTCCCTCTTGAGGCAGTCAAACAATTAGAGAAAGTTGCTCAGATAGTTCGATTCATTCAGCCAGTTTACTAGCAAAGGTTCGAGGTGTCTTGATGAATTATAGGAATTTACGGGATTTAATTCGTCTCGCAGAAAAACGCGGAGAAAAAATCGGGGAAATCGTGATAGCCGTAGAAGCAGAGCAAAAAGACATGACATCTGAAAAGGTTCGTGAGGAAATGGTCACCGTTTGGAGGGTAATGCAAGCCTCTATCCGCCGAGGACTTGCCGAGGAGAACCGATCAGTGAGTGGTCTCAGTGGTGGAGATGCAAAACTTGTTGCCAAGACTAAACCTAGTTTCCTAAGCCGCCGAATCCTCAAAGCTGTGGCTATGGCACTCGGTGTCGCTGAAGTTAATGCCGCAATGGGAAAGATTGTTGCATGTCCAACAGCTGGAAGCTGTGGAATTGTACCTGCTGCGCTCACAGAAGCAGCAAATCGTCTTAAGCTCTCAGAAGAGGATGTAATTCTTGCTCTGTTTACTGCAGCAGGAATTGGAATAGTCTGTTCAATTAATGCTTCGATTTCGGGTGCTGAAGGGGGATGCCAAGCAGAGTGCGGGGTTGCTGCCGCTATGGCAGCAGGTGCCCTCACCGAACTAGCCGGAGGCACACCAAAACAAGTGGGTCATGCAGCTGCACTCTGCCTTAGCAATATGCTAGGGCTAGTATGTGATCCAGTGGCGGGGCTGGTCGAGGTACCATGCATCCTTCGCAATGCTGGGGCTTTGATGCAGGCGCTTTTAGCTGCAGAGCTTGCCCTAGCAGGGGTTGAAAGTCGGATTCCAGTAGATGAAGTGATTGGTGCTATGGACGAGATAGGGAAAGCCCTTCCTGAAAGCCTTCGTGAAACAGCCCAGGGAGGCTTAGCCAACACTCCTACAGGTCAAAAACTCAACCGTGACCTTCCATTAGACTGATGGTCGTCCAACGACGGCTACCCAAGTAAGGGAATCATACAGAGAATTACTAAAGGCTTTGTGCCCCTGTTCCGAAAACCGTGTGTCTCATTAGGCGATACGTATATGAACATGTCCTGTTGGAAGGGGATTTCTCCTTTCTCTTTGAGGACAGCCCCTTCGCCTGACAGCACATAGATTTCATGTTCTTCAGGATGGGTGTGAAGGGGGATTTTCCCCTTTGGTTGAATTACGATGCGTCGCATAGCAAAAGTGCGTGCCCCATTATCCTTATTGATGAGCCACCGGATTGTAGTTCCAGTAGTCCCGTACTTTGTTACTTTCTCTTCTGCTCTTTCTTCAAAGCGTGCTACTATCATCATGTCCAAATCCAGGGATTCTTACCAGATTTATTCGATTCAGCTTGTATGCACTAACTAATAATTCTTGGGCAGAAGGTTCTAACGCTTGGGTTGAGAAAAACGAAAGTTTAATTTAGTGCGGTTTCTAGGACTAGCTTGCATTTGAGTGGTCTAGAGTGACGTGAGGTGCTCCGACTTCTCTCTGCATGTCCCCGAGGAGGCAGTAAAAATGACTAGGAAGGACTTGGTGAAACAATCACTTGTTAAGTTACTTGATGGCGCGAAACCATTAATTGAAAGTGGGGACACACTTACCATAGGCAAACTAAGGATTCAAGCAACCGAATCAGGTTATGCTACTATCACTCTTAATCGCCCCTTAGATCCCGTGTTCGTTAGAAGTTTTTTTAAAAACTTTGATGTCTATACCGAAGACACTCAAGGCAGTATTGTCGTCAAGAGAAACGCTAACATATTCCTTTACACTGAGCCCAATGGCAGGCACAGAATATCTTTTGGTCCAGTCCTTGATTTTGAACTTCTTTTACTCGTCTTTCGATATATCCGCACACTGTTTCAGGGACTAGACTCCCATTAGCGGATTTTTCCGGGCTTGTATTTGAACGCGTGGGGAAGCAGCTCTGACAACTTCATGCGCTGGATTTGGCCCGTATTGCCCACAGCTAATACTTCGAGTTCTGGACTGAATTCAAGCAATACCTGTCGACAGGCTCCGCAAGGTAGCGAAGGATTCTCTTGCTCCACTATGATGACAAGCTTTCGAAATTTTGTGTCGCCTTTGCATACTGCTGCATAAACGGCGTTTCGTTCCGCGCAAACGGTCAAGCCAAATGATGTGTTTTCAACGTTGCAGCCAGTGAATATCTGGTTATCTCCAGTAAGAAGAGCTGCACCTACTTTGAAACCAGAATAGGGTGTGTACGCGTGCTGCAATGCTGTACGTGCCAACTCGATGAGTTCTTTCTCTTTCTCAGTAATTGCTTGAGATGATTTCATGGTGCTACCAATCCGTCATTTTTCCTCGAAGTATAGGATTCCTATCAAGCTGTTTTGAGTTCATAAGTTTTTACAAGTTGCTGACAAATGGTGTCCCTCTCTTAATGTCGTCTGGCTTCAAAGACTAGTTCAGTGTTTGAGGGCGACTATATTACTGGATAATTAAAAGAAGCATTCAAGGGTTATTTCCTCGTTCTTCTTAGTTTAAGACGGGTTTTTTTCGTCTTTCAGCCTCTAATGGGCTATTAAAAGAATAAAATAAAATTCAAAAGAAAATAGAGTCGTATACTGAAAACAAAGGGTTTAAATACCTTCTTTTCCGAATCTATATATGTAAGCAACTAGATAATCTTTGAATAATAAAGGATGTGATAATACGTTGGCAGTACTGGATTCCTGGGCTCAAACCTCAGAGACCAGGTCAACAACGGTAACCATCGTATGCTACGCCTGTTACCACAATAACATCCTAAGGAAACGCTTTTTCTTCTGGCTCAAGGCAAAGGGGAAGGAACACATTCTCTGCAGGAACTGTGGCAGACCACTCTCCCTCGAACCCTAAAGCAAGATACTCAACTTCAAGTATCTCTTAAACAAGTCCACTATTTAAGAGGATTTTTTTTCTCAAATCTTTGGTTAATTGGTATTTGCTGCAAAACCTTTTTCTGAGCCTAAATGGCTCAGGGAAGCACTTCTTTGCGGTAGGAGATCCAATATGCCAAATGTCATGGAAAAAATCAAGGGCTATCTTGAAGCTATGCGCCTAACTTATGAAGTGCGTCCAGAAGGTGGAAAAGTAAACCGTCTCTTCGTTCCTTTTGTTGATTCAGAGAATAACAGGTTCTCAGTAGTAATCGATCAGTCAGCCAAATGGATAAGATTCTGGACCATAATCCTCCCTCATGAAAAAATACGTGGCCCAGAAAAACAAATCGAACTCTACAAGGCTCTACTAAAGGCAAATTCTGATTTAGCAGAAGTAAAATACTTCATCACCCCCAAGGGGGATGTAGGCCTTGTTGGACATGAAGGATTGAAGGCTCTAACGGTCGATGGTTTCCGTCAAGAATTCAACGCGGTTTCCTTCGGTATAAACTACTTCATCACCGAGATTGCACCAAAATTTGGTCTGAGAATCTCCGGGATATCAAAGGATCAGCTCTCAATCTACGGTTAGCAGGTTGAGAAGACTAGAAACCTTTTTTTGGTGACAGAGAGTTGAGGAGATAGAGTTCCCAAGGTGAAAAGAAATGGCTGCCACAGACAAAATTGAAGAATTTCTGAAGCAGATGGACCTCAAATACAAGAAAGTCCCCTCAGAAGACCGATTTATCCTACCATACCTAATCAAGGAAAGAACCTTCTATGTCGTGATTGATCGGTCAGATCGATGGGTAAGATTCCACACACGCATTGTATCCCAAGAACAACTTGGTAGTGTTGACCTATTAGCGCTTACAAAAGAGCTACTCATAGCGAATGGAAACCTGGCAGAAGTTAAATTCATTTTAACTGGAAATGGCGACGTTGGTGTCGTAGGTCATGAGGGTCTCGAAGTACTCACATTCGATGGGTTCAAGCAAGAATACAATGCAATCCCGTTCGCAATTGGTTACTTTATCGAGAACATTGCGCCCAAGCTTGGTCTAAAAGTACCTGGTTTCGCGAAGTAGAGGATTCTAGGATATTCAAAACCCTTAATCCTCCCCCCTTCTCATTTTTCCGAATGAGCGCTCAAGGTAGATAGAGGTAGAGTGGCCTGTCATTATTTGATGCACTTCTCATTGATTTGGATAATACATTGATTCTGTTCGATGAAGACAAGTTCCTTCTAGAATATGCACGCCTAGCCGCACCATACTTTTCCGATACCCTAGATGGACAAACGTTCTTCCGGAAACTGCTAGCCTCCACGATGCATATGATGAAAAACAATGGTGCCATGAGTAATGTTGAAGCTTTTACTAATCATTTCTTAGCAGATCTTCCTTCCCTCGATTATGAGAGTTGCTACAACCGATTTGACCAATTCTATCAAGGGGCCTTCCAACATTTAGGCTCCCTAACTACTCCTGCAATCGCGGGTCGCCAACTTGTACAACACGCTCTTGAGGCAGGGCTGAAAGTCGTAATAGCTACTAACCCGATATTCCCCGAAAGAGCTACAACCCACCGTCTCAAGTGGGCAAACATCGCAGACCTTGATATCAATCTAATAACTGATGCTGAGAATATGAGCTACTGCAAGCCAAGACCGGAATACTATCAAAAAATATTAGAAATTCTAGGAAACCAACCGCAGGAATGCTTAATGGTGGGGAATGATCCAGTGAGCGATATGAGCGCTTCTATAATCGGGATTAGAACATACCTTGTCGAAAATGAAGAGGAGATAGCCCGCTTAGGTATGGTTTCAACTCATATGGGTAATCAGGCCAGCGAAGGTGTGGACGAACCCCAATTCCAAATAGATTGGCGTGGCTCCCTCCATGATGTTGAACATGTACTCTTTGAATAAGCCAGTCAAATGGTAGTGTTGTTATGCGTAGGGTTTCTGGTCTTCCAGTTGAAGCCGTATTGTTTGATGTCGATGGCACCGTGGTGGACAGCGAGCTTCTACATCTAGATACTTTCAATGAGGTCCTCGCATCACTAGGTATCAAAATCACTCAAAAGGATTGGCAGAACCGATTCCTTGGCATGGGCTCCCTTGATATCATGAAAACAATGTTTTCCGAGAAAGGAGTATCTGAGAACCCTGTCGATTGGATTAGCAAGCGCCGCCAGCTCTACCAGAAGCGTGTTGCTGAAGGGGCACTTGACCCAGTTCCAGGCTTCCTCGATTTCTATTCAAGTGTCAAACAGGCAGGGCTGAAAATCGCCTTTGTGAGTTCTGGTGACCCAGCAAATGTCGCCGCTGCCCTTCGTTCACTTGGAATTGAGGGTGAGAATCCCGTAATCGACTCAAGTCATGTACGATTTCTTAAACCCAATCCTGAAGGCTACTTGTTAGCTGCCCAACACCTACAAATTCCTGTCGCCCGATGTCTTGCTTTTGAGGACTCTCCTGTTGGTATTGAAGCTGTAAAAGCTGCTCATATGCAATGTATAGCGGTTGCAACCAATAGCTCCCCCGAGGCGCTTCAAAGTGCTTCCCTTATCATCTCTGATTTCAGTGAGTGGACCATTACCAAGTTACTCAGGCGAATCCGACGGAGAGCGTCGCCCCAGGCATAGGACAGTCAAGCTAGGTTTGTTTATAGCGCTTTATACCCTTAAGACGACACACTTCACGAACTAGCAAATCGAGTATGTGTTCGTCACTCTCTATCCCCTTAGGCGCGTCGATTATCTTTCTCAATTGAAGGGGAATTCCATCCATCCTATAAGCGGTCTGAATGCCTTCCGCCTCGATGCCAACATAAGCAGAGGGAATTACGACATCTGAAATCTCGGTTGTTGCTGAGCGCTTCGGATCAACAGTGATTACCGGTACTTTCAGCATATGTTTTACAGCTGATGCTGGAAAGGAAGCTGCTGGATCAGCGGCAATGATAAAGACGGCATCGGTTCCACCTCTTGCTAGAACATCTACAGCGCTAGTTTCACCAGGCATGTAATAGGGGGCCCCTGTTTCGAGGCTAACTGAGAATGGAAACCCGTAGGTCCAAGTTGAGACATGGTTAGACCCGTTCACGTTGAAATGACCGCGCATCGGCATAATAACAGCCTTGGCGTGATGGTTGAGTTCTGCAGTAAGGTCAATAGCCTGTGTAATATTATGATCCTTTCCTGAGCTCTGGGTTAGGCCTAAACCGAAGAAGATTGCCACGAACTCTGCATCCTTCAGTGTTGCAACAAACTCTCTCACTTGACGCATTGAAACACCGGCGACCGAATCCCGCTGAATTTCCCGTCCTCGAAGCATAGCCCTAATGACCGCCATTAGCTCGTAATCCTCACTAGGGTTGACTTGGATAAAATCTGTAACTTCATCTGAGAATCGTGTAGATCGGACATCGATATGGTAAACCTTACGCTCTCCTTCCTTGCGGAACATGCCTTCAATGAACTGAGAATAACGACGAGTATGTCGCGGGTGCGCTGCAACAGGATTGCAGCCCCAATAAATCACTATATCCGCATAGTTCTTGATTTTACCTAGTGTTGCAGTTCCAATGCCGGCACGTTGGACAGCCTCGATGCCTGGGCCATGGCAGACCGAGGATGTGTTGTCTACAACACCTCCACAGACCTCGGCTAATTCTAGCGCCTTTACATTAGCTTCATTTGAGGTGCTAGCAAGTCCATAAATCAAAGGGCGTTTTGCCTTTGCAAGAATCTTCGCCGCCTCTTTCACAGCAACTTCTAATGAAACTTGGCGTATCTCAGACTTGTCAGAACCCGAGCGTAGTTCTGGTTTTAGAATACGATGTTCATCACGAAGTTTTAGGAACTTAGTATGTCCAATGCGACAAGCGTTTAACGCCTCAATGATTGTACCTTCAGGTACTCGGGGTAAAGGACCAGTGAGCGTTATCGCTACCTGGATATCATCACAAAGAGCTCCACAGAAACAGCACACAACGTTCTTCACAATACGTGCACGAGGAGTCGCAAGAATACCAGCAGTATCTTTCGGATCGGTTGTCATGACTCAATACCTCTAACTAATGGTGGCTCGTAGCTCGGCGAATAATTCCTGAAGAGTAAGCACCTGCTTACCAGGTGCAGGGCTGATTGTAGCTTTAAGTCCCTTCATCGTTGGCATTCCAGTGGAATCGGTTTCACTACCAATGAGTAGATTAGCCCAAGGCCCGTATGGAATAAACGCTATACCAACGCTTGGTCTGGGCGCGACAACGACCTTTAAAATAACATTTCCGTGCTCTGTCTTGACGTCGACAGTGTCTCCAGCTTCTACTCCGAGTTTCTCAATATCTGTAGGATCAAGACGTACCTGCGTAGTCGCCTCAAAATATGTCTCGCTGAGTTTTCCGAGCTCGAGACCGACCCCTTGACGTCGGGTTCGACCTGTTACTAAAATGATTTCCAGGCTAGGCATTACTACAAACTGCTCCTGATAGCAATCGTTTACATTCTACCTCAATAAATCTCTTCCTCAGGTATTAGAGGGCTATAATCCACCCTTTTGTACTGAAAGTGCCGATAACAACCTGATGCCGTAGAAGCTGACCCTCTTTATCTTTCACCTCTTCTAGTATACCGTGAACTTGTACTCGGTCACCATTGCTTGCGCAACCGACGAAAATTCCTTCGAAGGATATGATTCGGGTTATCAGGGGCGGTTTCTGAGGTCCTTTGATGATTTCAATGTCATCAATACCGAATTTTACTGGTGCAAACAGACTTTCACTATCATCTATGATGGTGGCTGTAAGTTCAATAGGTTCTAGAGCAGTGAAGTATTCTTCTCCGTATTCGCTAGTTATCTCCTCGTCTGTTCGCGTGGGGTGAAGGTGGAAGGGTGTGTCGTTGATGCGACCTCTAAGCCAATGTGGCCACAATATCTGGTCTTTGTAGTGGTCAGGAATACCGAGAAGGTGGGCTCTCTCCTTTTGCCATATCTCAATCTCCTTTGCTGAGAAAGGCTCAATTTCTTTCTCGTAAATTGAATCACAAGACTCGAGAATCCCCTGGGCATTGGAGTCACCAAGAACTGTGATGTTAATGTCTGAAAACCTTGGGTGATGAGTTCCTAACAGAATCGAACCAGTTACTCCGAATTTACTGGTCTCTACACCAGATGATTCCGAGAGGTGATTTACCAGACGGGCTGTTTTTACTTCCAAGGAATCCCTTGGTCTATCCAACACTTCAGGTAACCGTGCTTCTGGGTTATAATATCGCGTAACATGTTTTCGTGGAACTAACGGAAGCTCAATTCCACGGACATTGCATAGTGATATGTATTCGGGGTAGTGTTTGCGTAGCCAGCTGCTACCAGTTTGTATTTTGGCTGCGCTGTAAAGCTGTATCATCCTTTTATAACGAACACCGCTTCGTTTCCACTTTCCCTCCTTCCCAGGACGATACTTAAGGTAAGCAGTGTACGCGTCTGGTGGGTGAAGGTATCCAACCACGCAAAATATCAGTCCTTCAGAAGTCTCTATGAAATCCTTGTCTTTTGGTTTACGCATCTACAGTAGACTCCGATTCTATTACTAGAATTGATTAACATGAAGTATGGAACTAGTTTTTTCTCTAATCTATCTTCACCAGTTTCTCCGGGATTAGAATGTCTTGCGGATTACTGCCTAGCACGAACCTTGTCCATCGATCATTCTTTGTCAATACTTCTTCTAAGGTTCCCCTGACAACAACTATATCCCCTTTCTGGGCTTGTTCACTGAATCGCCCCCTGAAACTCACGATTTCTCGAATCTTCTTAGCACCGTGTATACTTACTTCCTGTATTTTATAGCTGCAAGGTGTGAACAACCCTTCCGAGTGATCAGTGATGCGTACACGGGCTCTGGCATAACCAATTTGCTGATAACGACGATCACCATAAGTTTCGTCAACTTCATCCCAATCCAGTATCGCGCGAATGAAATAGTGTCTCTCATAAAATGTACCATGCATTGCTTTTGGAGAATCGATTTCCAGTGCCTCCTCAAAGGATAATCCACTACTCTTCCATCTTAGGTCGAAAATCGGCTGATACGTTTCTTGGTTATATCCAGCTATCCCGTCTTTCTTTGTTCTGTGAATATGCCGAAGAGATCTTTGAACTGCTCGGGCGGCTTGGCGGCTATAAACAATGAGATCGATGTCTGAGTCGGGTTCGTGTAGGTTTACAAGGATACTACCCGATATTCCGAGTTTACTAGGTTCAATGCTGGAAGCTTCTTGGATTAGCCTAGCTAAGGTGACAGTATCCTCTTGAAGGGCATCTCGGTTCTCTTGATTCCTTAGTTGCTCAAGCACTTCGATGGGTTGGCATACCTGACGTATTGATGATAAAGGAACTCCCTGAAGTTTTAGCCCAAATATAGGGTCCTCGTACAAGTATTGAGGATGGTTTTTGCGTAGAATTTCAAATCGGTCTTCTAGCTTGTAGACTTTCCCGTAGGTGCATCCTGCTCGTTGCCGAGAACCAGTTTCTAAGGGATAATATCGCAAAAAGGCAATAGCTCGTTCTGGTGGATGAACCAGCCCTTTCACATCGAAAATAAGTCCCTCCATTGTCTCGATGAAATCGCCTTCACGGGCAGTTCGATTGGGCATATGACGATAACCGAGAATGAAGAAATGATACGATTATTTTAATCCCAACGATGGCAGTAGGAATTCCTCCTCATGCCAAGTCCAATAACTACCATTCCACTTTGACCCGATTCGTACCATACTCCTTGTGCCTAGATTCTTGTATTGTTGAATCTGCATTACTTCCTGAACTCCCTTCTCTCTTTGTAGTGAGGACAGAAGATGGATAATTGAACCTAGACACTGGCTTGACACATTAACTCCTATTAAGCAGCCAACCTCAGAAGTGGAGATGAAGACATACGGCATCTGTGCAGTTGCCACAACTAGTAACTCCGTGATCTGAGGGTTGCACCGAATAGCGAAAGTAAGGAAGACAGGTAATAATGGTGACGCAAAGAGTATGTAAGGCAACAGGGTTTTTTCTTGCAACAGTTTGTTCTTTCTTGTAGAAATCGTAGTCCGGGGTCTCCTGATTCCTACTCTTACGAGTCGGTCTATCAGATTCTTTTCTTGCACTCGGCCCTCCATTATGAGAAATATTGCTAAATAGAAGTCCAATTGATCGAAAGACCTCGTTTGGGTGTTAGGCAAACCTCTAGGCTTTGGCAGTATCTCCCAGTTTTCTTTAGCGAAGGTGATTAATCCAAGGGTTGTGACATCTCCCTCAATGAGCCAGTCTCCAGTTTCGAAATCAAAAGAATCAAAATTTATTGACATGTAATTTGCTGTTATGTCGTGTATTTGTATTGTTTCAAGAAATACTTCTTCTAACTTCGTGATTTGCTTTCGAAATAATCGAAGGGGTCTTACTTGATCTGGGATTTGGAAGGATGCATAACCTCGCTGATATGCAGCATCAAAAACGGCTGTTTTGATATACGTTGACATCTCCTCTTCAAGTAACTGTTCTAGCCTGTATGAAGCTTCCACTCCTCGGGTTTTAAAACACACAACAAAATGTCGTAATTTGAATCTTCGTGAATCCACGAAATTTGTAAAACGTAATCCTACTTTCTCCTCTAATTCTTTCATCTGCTTTCTCACAGTAGGTGTACTAACCTCTAACTCCTTTGCTAATTGTGGTGTTGATAATCTTGGTTGCTGGTATAATAATGAAAGCAGGGTGACTTCTCTACCTTTTAATGGGTCAGCGTATTGCGGAAAGAGCCCTAGTAATAAATCTCGTTTCAACTTGTCATAAGAGGTTATGTTGAATCTAATCACTACTCGTAGCCGCCTTACTATCGAGTTGTGTGTACGCTGATGAGGAATCGCCACTAAACCACTAATATGCGGGTGTTCCGACAAGTTTAGATCAGTCTCTGTGAGTGTTATCCCTAGGATTCGCTTCACGTAAACTGCCAAATTATCAAGTAGAAGTATAATTTCAGTTCGCTCTCTTTGAGATGTAATGGCTTTGGAGATTCTAGCCTTTAGGAGTTCTATAAGGGTTAGAGCTTCTGGTTGTGTCTTCACAAGCATATTTTGACAAAAAGACAAGCTTAGGAGAAAAAAGTTTCTTTTTGACGAATTAACTCCTAACAATAGGCATTATTAGCTTCTTGAAACTTGTTAAGGCGCTTAATATCCACTAAAATATCATTATAAGGCTATTTAGGGTGCTAAATCGTGTTTGAAGGTATATTAGACTACTAACATCATCAAATAGTATCCTCATTTATAGTATACTTGACAGAGTTCTTCATTACAGCAAAGTGAGGTGAAAAAATGGCTCCAAGAATTCCTCCTAAACCAGAACCTTGGTGAAATTCTAACCCTACATAACTTCCAAGTGCGAAGAAAATCCAACTAATCCGAAACCAAATTTGAGGTGATTGTAATAACTGAAGTAAGGATGAAAGCACAAGATAAAGGGGTAGGTGTAAATGTTGAAAATCGGATTGTTTTCGACGTGACACCACACACAGGTGATGAAAACCTACGAGAAATCGGAGCAATAGGTCTTCTGTTGGTGGAAACCATTCAGGAAGCCTGTGGTCTCTCTGGGCTCATCTCTGTGGAAAAGCGAATTAATGGTGTACGAATAAGCATAGCACTAGAAAAAACGGTAGATTCCACCTGGACCCTCAAAGAGTACGAATAGGTGTGACGTTTCCTCGAGGGAGTCCTGTGAATCAAGGGAAAATTAGTGAAATCCCCGATCTTTGGCAGATCACATTAGAATATCTAGAGGGTCGCCAAGTTCCCTCCAGGATTCAGCGATTGGAGGGCGTTACTCTTGATGATTTATTTCGTCTCCTCGAAAGATTAACGTCTTTGGTTAAACTTACTGAACTCCGTCGTGTTCAGAATCTTCTTGTGGAACTAACAATCATTCGAGACAATACTATACTTCAGAATAGGTCCGTTCTTGAAGTGCAGCTCCTCAAGATGATAAAGAAATCCGGTAGACTCGGCGAGTTTGTTAGTCTAATTCTCGCCGGGTATATCCAGTCAGATTAAACACTAAGATTCTCTCAGAAAGGTGTTGAAAATAATCATCGACACACAATCAATCGAATAGTTAACTAAATTGGGGGTAGAAGCAATCGTAACTGTCTTCATCGTCGAAGATGAGGAAATCTTACACAAACTCTACAAAGCTATACTTGTTCAAGCAGGACACAGAGTTGTAGGAGTTGCACTCAACGGGATCGAAGCAATCGCCAAACTTCAACGGCTAAAGCATCCTCCACACATCATCATTGTGGATCACAGGATGCCAGTAATGGATGGACTCTCAGTCATTTCAGAGCTGAAACGATTACTCCCTTCCTGTAAAATACTCTTCATTAGTGCTGACTTCACAGTGAAAACAAGAACAAGTAAGGCGGGGGCTGATCTTTTCATTACTAAACCTTTTAGCATGGAAAAGTTACTCACAGCAGTTGGTCAACTAGCCAACCAGAGCTAGAAAGACTAAATCAAGTTTCAAAGAGAAGCATGTCACTTCAGTGCCTTAAAGAATTCCTTAGTCTCTTCTCCTTCACGTAGAGGTATGATTTCTTGGGGTCCAGCTCGTTCAGAATCGTATTTTTGTGCGATGATGAAGCCAGTCTCCTTTTCCTCACTAGTCGAGCCCTTTCCTTGCCAAATGAATATCTTGTTGAAAGTGTCCAGAAGATAAACGTCATCTGAAGTGAGCGAAGAACGTATGCGTTTCACTTCGTAGAAAAGGCTGATATCACCTTCGATGTGAACTCGGAAGAGCTTGTATTCCCGTTTCTTCAAGGCTACACGCCGCAAAATACCTTCAGTGTCTTGTGCGGTGACTGTGATGCTGCCACCGAAAAGGCTGAGAAATTCTTTCGGCTCTTCTCCTTGGTCCACTGTTATAAGACGTGTGTGACCCCTGCGTGTACGGTCACCCATCACCGAAGTTATGGCACCTACAAATCTTTCATCTGGTGATGAAGTCTTGCCGCACCAGAGATATATGATTGAACCAGCATCTACTAGATAGACATCGCCTTCGGCAAAATCGCCCATGTGCTCTTCTGGCACTTTTACGATTTGACCCTTGGCGACATGATATTTCGTGAATTCAGTCATTCCTTGTCACGTCAAAGCTTCTTGCTATTGAGAAGTTTTTATATTCTCTGGTTTGTGCCGCTAACTCGTCAAACTCTTAAGCTGAGAACGCTGACTCTCGATGGATTTGAAATATGATGACGCAATCTACCAATTCTCCAGCCTACTCAGTAATCCCACTTGAGGGCATGGGTGTTATCAAAGAGGACGACGATATCGGCGTACTAATTTGTGCTGCTTGTCGAAAAACAGTTTTTCCCTTAGAGAAAGATGATATTCTGGTGATTGCGCAAACTATCGTGTCAAGGGCCGAAGGTGCGATTGTAGATTTAGCTTCAGTTAAACCCTCCCGTCGGGCCAAGAGGCTTGCCTCAAAGCTAGGCAAACGTCCCGAGCTGGTGGAGGTGATACTCCAAGCATCGAAGCGAGTGGTTCGGGCTGAACAGGGTCATTTGATTGTAGAGACCCATCATGGCTTCGTATGTGCAAACGCTGGTGTTGATTCTTCGAATGTACATCGACGAAATCATGTAACACTACTCCCTGAAAATCCTGATCGTTCAGCTCAACTGATACGACAAACCATTAAACAGGATTACGGCGTAGATGTTGCAGTGATTATCTCGGACACTCATGGTCGCCCCTTCCGGAAGGGAGCAATTAACGTGGCAATAGGTACTTCCGGAATTGCGCCCATGAAGGTTTTCGTAGGTCAACCGGATCTCTTCGGGTACACACTTCGCTCAACAGCTGTTGCAGTAGCAGATGAGTTGGCATCAGCAGCAGAGTTAGTGATGGGCGAAGCAGACGAAGGAGTTCCGGTAGTTATCATCCGAGGCTATCCTTATGAAAAAGCAGAAACATCAGCACGGGTTCTAGTTCGTGAAGAAAGTAAGGATATTTTCCGCCGGTGACAGATATGCCAACAACAGATACAAAACAAATCCGCCAAGTAGGGGTTGCCTCAGCGGAACCTGAAGGATGGGAAACTAGCCGACTGGTTTCTGATATTGAAGGGAGAGGAGTGGACTGTATTGTTTTCAATGTCTCTGAGAGCGTTGTCCGCGTTGGTGACGTAAAGCCTGCAGCTCAATACAAGAGACTTGACCTCACCAAATTAGATGGAATACTTACACGCGCAGTTCCAGGCGGCTCTTTAGAACAAGTAATACTTCGAATGGACCTCCTACATTGTCTAGAGCGCTTGGGAATCCCCTTCATGAACCGGCCCAATGCAATCGAGAAAGCAGTCGACAAATACTATACGCTTAGATTATTGGACATGGCGGAGGTTCCAGTTCCCCGAACAGTTGTGACTCAATATGCTAAAGACGCACTTCGAGCCTTCCGCCGCTACAAGGACGTAGTTGTAAAGCCGCTCTTCGGTTCAGGCGGAGTAGGCATGACGCGTGTCGACGACCATGAAATTGCCCGCCGCGTATTCCGTGCATTAGAAGCCAACCACTATGTCATGTATATCCAAGAATACCTAGAGCACGGTCTTAGAGACATTCGGGTTTTTGTTGTTGGCGGAGAAGCTATTGCTGCAATGTACCGGGTTGGATTCGATTGGAAAACCACAATCCGACACGGTGCCCGTCCTGAACCTTGTAAGCTCACACCAAAGCTTGCCAAACTTGCAGTGCGGTGTGCAGAAGTTATCGGTCTTGAATATACTGGAGTTGATATACTTGAAACAAAGCGGGGACCTGTCGTTACTGAAGTGAATAGTAGCAGCGGCTGGCAAGGACTTCAGCAGGTCACTGACTTTGATATCGCAAAAAGAGTTGTAGACCGATTTCTACAAGTTATCTTTGAATCTCGTCGTTAAAGAAAAACGGGAGGCTTCCAGTATCTTTAAGGATACTTGGGTTTTCAAACGCATACACTAATTACTTGAAGTACTGTGAGGTATCGTTCGTGATTCAAGCGAGTGTCGCAATTCTTGCAGGCGGGCAAAGCAACAGATTCCAGAGGCCCAAAGCATTCGCTGAAGTAGCAGGCAAACCTCTAATACTCCATACCTTTGAAGCCTGTAAAGCT
Source organism: Candidatus Hermodarchaeota archaeon (assembly GCA_016840135.1). Classification (GTDB taxonomy): domain Archaea; phylum Asgardarchaeota; class Hermodarchaeia; order Hermodarchaeales; family Hermodarchaeaceae; genus YT-063. The sequence continues at coordinate 16,194 of JAEOSX010000016.1, read as the reverse complement.
CATACTGACGAAGTGTTCATCGTTGTACACACCAAAGAAGACCACGCCCAGTTCACGAAATACTTCCCAATAGATCAAATTGTTGTCGACGTTTTACAGGAACCGATATGCCCTCTTGTAGGCGCATTCACAGCCTTTCAGCACGCTAGCAATCCCTATACTCAGCTACTCCCTTGCGATTCTCCTCTCATCCACCCGATTTTCTTCGAAATCCTCTGGGGCATGGTCGAGGGATACCAGGCAGCAGTACCCCGTTGGCCAAACGGGTGGATTGAACCTCTCCACTCAGTCTATCACACAGAAACAGCAGCACAAATTGCAGAACAATGCTTGAAAGAGAAGGAAGCCCGTATGCGCGCACTTATTGCCGCTCTTAATCGGGTTATCTACCTCTCAACAAACGCATTACAGCGCTTCGACCCAAAACTCCGAACCTTACTTAACGTTAACACACCAGCGGACCTTCAAAAACTGAAAAAAATCCTAGCCCAAATAGAGCGGTACGGGGCTGACTGAAAAGAAATCCCAAGATTCCTCGAATGCTTTATTCCTGCATAAAGCTGAAAAGCGTGAACAGAACAAGCTATCTATAATGTTCTCGCCACGAACCAAAATCCTCCTATTGACCACGATGGCATTCCTAGTTCTACTAGGGCTAGCGATTCCGGTTCGAGCTGTACCACTACATCCTGGCTATATGTGCGCCGATTTCGGTCATGCGCTGTGGGGCTATGAGGAAGAATATCTCGAAGAATACTGTCGGAACATCGACATAGAAACGACCGTGGAACTCTACATCGTAACTACTAATGATTTAGAAGGACTCGACCTAGAGCGATATGCCTACGAGCTCTTCAATGCCTGGGGAATTGGTAAGGCGGATGTTAACAACGGGCTCCTAATGTTGCTCTATATCACTTGGCACAACGAAATCGACTTTGATTACGAGTTCAGAATCGAAGTAGGACAAGGGATGGAAGGAGCAATCACTGATTCCGAAGCCGCAAATATCGCAAACCTAACGGTAACCCATTTTGATATGGGGGAATCCCATATCTACGATGGATTCGAAGAAGGTCTCTTCGCCCTCTATAACGAGTTCAAAGATGATCCAACAGTCCGCTCACAGCTTCCCCCACCGAATCCCCTTACTCTTTGGGTTCTCAACAACGGTCAACTCCTCGGATTCATTCTAGGTGTCATTCTCGCTATTGATTTCCGAATGATGCTTTATCTTCTCTTTAGTAAAAACCCCGGAGCCTTCTGTATTCCACTCTTCATCGCCATTGGTATACTAGTGTTAGCATGGCTCTTGGACCCCACTTTAACAGTATTCTTCACGACGCTTCTCGTTGGCTTTGGAGGAACAGCCGCATTCAGCGGCGCGACTAGGGTAATCGGCGGCGGGGGCGGAACAGCTGGTGGCGGCTTCAGCTACAGACTAAGCCGTCCATTCAAAGGAGAAATAAAACAATGGGCAGTACAAGTACAGCGATAATCTGTGTAGGACTTACCGCCCTCATTATCGGCGGCGGCTTTGTAGGATTTTACTTTCTGACCTACAACTCACTGGTCACATCTAGATGGGATATCGACCTTAAGTTAAACAACGTCTACACTCAATATCAGCGGAAGTATGATCTCATTCCACAACTAACAGAAATTGTTACGTCGTACACTGACCAGATGACGGAGTGGATTACGAACATTACTGCGTTGCGTACTGATTGGTTGAGCGAAATAGCGGATGGTGGTGTTTCAGGACCTGCAAATGCTTCAGATACACTAGACCAATACTTCACGCTCTTTATCGCAACAGCCGAAAGTTACCCTGGTGTGGAATTTGACTCTCTCTGGCTAAACTTGATGAACGAGATTACCGGCACCGAGAACCGCATTACTAATGCTAAGCTTGACTATAACGCAGCAATCAACACATACAACATCATGACGTCAACAATTCCAGGTGTATGGATAGCCCCCTCCCTAGGGTTTTTACCAGGCATGTTCACATCCTGGGATTTGCCAACTTCCTAACTGATTCGATAACTGTGGCAGGATTTCTCTTCCTGCCACAATCCGATTCTTTCACGCGCTTCCTCAATTGATATTAGTTGCGTCAGCAAGCCACAAACCTTCTTAAGAGTGGCTGCTCGTACAAACCTACGCCAAAGACTTTGTGAGGAATACAAAGATGTCAGTTAAAGTACTAGGTATCTGCGGCTCCCCAAAGCAGGCAAAATCGAGTTCTGAATTCCTTCTAGCTAAAGCACTGGAGGCAGCAGCCCAAATTGATGGTGTGGAAACCGAATTGCTTCGCTTGGCAGACCATACAATTCTCACTTGCACTGGATGCGATAACTGCGTTCGCCAGAAGCCCTGTCCTGAAGACGCCAAAGATGATATCCCAAAGATACTGGGGAAAATGCAGACTGCAGATGCAATAATCTTCGCTAGCCCCTCCTACTGGTGCACGGTTCCAGGCCTGTTAAAGAATCTGATGGACCGCTCGAGGACATTGAAAATGAAAGACCATGGTCTTCGTGATAAAGTGGTGGGAGTTATCACCTCAGCAGGGCTCCGACATGGCGGCCAGGAAACGACAGCAAATACAATCATTACCTATGCGCTCGCTCAGGGAATGATCGTGGCTGGTGGGGTCGGAAACCCCATCAAGGAATCTTGGGCAGGTATGACTGGGCTTCAGAGCGAAGGGTTCACCTGGCGTGGCACACCAAAGGATGAGATTGCCATCCGGAACAGCCAACTCGTAGGGGAGCGCATCGCTCGTCTTGCCATTCAACTCAAAAAGGAATAGAATCTCCTCGTCTATACACCCAAGGATTCTGTCGTCTACTCATTGTCTAGTTTATATCCAGCGTCTTCCCAAGCCCGTTTCATTACTGGGTTTTGTCTGAGAAAGGTGTCCACAACCTCCTTGGGAACACGGTTGAGGGGGCAGGAAAAATTCACACATCGAATACACATCTTCATATAAAGAACTGCGAAGAACACCAAGATGCCCAGAGAGGATAATAAGAAGAAGGCGTACTGACCCCCTAAGGCCATGAAGGGAAGAGGGTAGGTTACGAAAATGATGATGCCAATGATGAACTGGAGCTTTTCCCATCGGCTCATCGGGCCTGGATTGTACTTCCAGATTTTTAAGAGCCCATAGTTAGCATGGCAACGAAGGCTTCGTCCTTCTTCAGCATAGTAGGGACAGTGACTACAAAGAATGCGGTTCTCCCAAACTTGTAGGAAGAACGCGATGTAGGCAATCCAGCCTACCAAGAACCAACCAAATCCAGCGAGGATAACTCCGGTGAATGCGGGGATGGCACAGCAAAGGAATATCGCAGCGAATCGGAGTAGGGATCGTTGTTGAAAGCGGCACTCGACACTTTCCTTGATGGTACAAGAATTACAGTCAGAGGGGCTGCGTCGTAGACAAATATCGTGAGCTGCGTCATCTTCTGGCATCTTGTTTCTACTCAAATCTCATTAGTTGATTGTTCACTCACTCCTGTCAGCCATCGACTAGGGAGCCGCCACATTATCAGTAGGAGTAAGAGAAAGGCAAGGGTTCCTATAAAACCTGCTTCTGGTCCCACCACTCCACCGGTAATCACTTCCCATCCAAGGTTTTGGACCGTGTAGATGCCCTGGTTAATGAAGCCGAAACCGACAATGTGGTACTGGATGAAGTTCCAGGCGAAATGAATGCCTATGGGGAGCCATAATGTTCGGGTCTTCACGAAGGACCAACCTAAAAGTAGCCCACCGAGAGTAAGGTTCAGCAGCATAATAGCAGAAAGTGGTAGTGGGAGGGATTGTGTCAGGATGCTGGGTAAATGGAGGGCTGCGAACATAAGAGCTGAGCATGTCACAGTAAGGGGCACTGTCAAGCTGGTGTTGAGGTTCTGTTGGATGTAACCTCGCCCAACTAGCTCCTCTGCAAACGCTACTAAGCATTGCCAAACTACGTAAACAGCCAGCATCGCACCAAGCAAAATTTCTTGCTCTACAGTGAGTACCACAGTTAGGCTTATCCAACCAAAAGCAAGCTCAACAACTACTATACTCGCCATCATGCCAGCGCCGAGAGCCAGTCCTATTAAGAGTCCAAGCCACCACCTTCTAGAGAAGTCAAGACCAAGCCCTTCAGGCTGTTGCCGATCCACAAACAACCATAACAGAAGGCAAACCATCAAACTTAGAAAGTAGTAGAGGGCCCCTACAAAATCATGGAATAACGAAGCGATGAGTAACATTAGGGAAATTAGGAACATCAGAATTGCTGTCAGCCAACGGGGAAGCATCGGTTTTCCAAAGGTTGCCATGTTCAGCTCGTTGTATCGTTGTTCCCTAAAGGTTTTAGGAGGTGTTAAAGCCTCACCGTTCAACCCTGAAGTACCCTCAAAAAGGGGGAAACAGCTAGATGCGGCACGTCAAAATCATCGCTGACAAATCCTTGTGCAAAGGCTGTGGAATCTGTATTCTCTTTTGTCCTGCTAAAATTCTCGAAGCAGGCGAGTCAACCGTTCATGGAGGTCATAGACCACGCCTTTGTGAAGGGGGAGAAACTAAATGCATGCTAGTTCGAGGGGAGAAGGGTGTGGCTTGCCGCCGTTGTGAAAAACGATGCCCAGATGCTGCGATCAATGTTGAGGTGGTAGAAGAATGAAGCAAGGATTATACTTCGTCGATGGCGGTATAGCGTGCGCTGAAGGCGCCCTCTACGCTGGCTGTCGATTCTTCGCTGGATACCCAATAACACCAGCGACCAGTATTGTTAAACGTATGGCTGAACGTCTACCTCAATTACGTGGCTACTACGTTCAAATGGAAGACGAAATCGCCTCTATGGCGGCGATAATTGGTGCCTCTTGGGCTGGTGGAAAGGCGATGACCGCGACATCCGGTCCTGGTTTCAGCTTAATGCAAGAAAACCTGGGCTACGCGTATCTTACAGAGACACCACTGGTTGTCGTTGACACTCAACGCTCAGGACCTAGCACTGGTCAAGCCACAATGCCAGCTCAACAAGATGTTATGCAAGCACGGTACGGAACGCATGGAGATATTGCTCCAATCGCCTTTGCGCCTTGGTCAGTCCAAGAGATGTTTGACTTCACAGTCTATGCCTTCAACTATTCTGAAAGGTTCCGCACTCCTGTACTCCTCATGGCGGATGGTGCAATTAGCTATATGCGTGAACCGCTGAACATCCCCAAAAAAGGCGAATTACCCATAGTAAATCGACGCAGCCTTTCAAAGGATGACCCCAATCCAGATGAAATATTCTTACGCTATGAAATGCCCAAATTCGGCGACGGTCACGATCTTCTGGTCACCGGGTCCGCTCACCGTCCTACAGGGGTGCGAGATTACTCTCCCAGATACCACCGAGCCACTATTCACTGGCTCTTCGAGAAACAGAAGGAGGCTGGCAAAGCACTCCAACAAGAAGGACTAGACCTTGAGGTACATAATCTTGACAACGCTGATACAGTGATAATCAGCTTCGGTGCAGCAGCGCGACCCGCTTACAAAGCGGTACTCGCAGCCCAGAAAGAAGGTGAATCCATTGGGTTCATCCGCCTCAAGACACTTTGGCCCTTCCCAGAAAACCAACTGACCAAGCTTGTCAAAGACATGAAGCGCATCTTCGTAGTTGAGATGAACATGGGAATGATGATACGGGAAATCGAACGAGTAGGGTGCCAAGCTCAGGTGACAGGGATACCCAAAGTTGGCGGTGAAATCCATCACTCCAACGAAATACTCCAAAAAATTAGAGGATGATATCAATTGAGCCAACAAACAACTCCCCTCGGGAAGCAGCAACAATACTACCGTAAAAAATACTTGCGTAATCTTCCGACAGCTTTCTGCACGGGCTGCGGTAACGGTTCGATTCTAGGCTGCTTCGTCCGTGCAGTCGATGCGCTGGTTGTTGGAAAGCAGCTGCAACAACGAGATCTCCTCTGCGTCTCAGGAATAGGTTGCTCAGCTTGGATTCCAAGCCCTTACTTCAAAGGAGACACACTGCACACAACCCACGGTAGGGCTATCGCCTTTGCGACTGGCGCAAAAATCATGAACCCAAAACTCGAAGTTGTTGTCTTCACGGGTGACGGTGATGGGGCAGCTATCGGAGGCAATCACCTCATTCACGCCGCTCGCCGCAACATACCCTTGAAGGTGATACTAGTAAACAACCAAGTTTATGGAATGACGGGAGGACAATCCGCTCCTACAACCCCGTTTGGGGTTCACTCCTCTACTTATCAGAGTAACCCCGAGCCTCCATTCGATCTCAGCCGCCTGGCTCTTGGTGCAGGAGCCAGCTATGTGGCAAGATGGACCACATATCACATAGACGATATTATTACTTCAATGCAAGAAGCACTTCTCCACCCGGGATTTGTGTTCATCGAAATCATATCGCAATGCCCAACCTACGCGGCACGATTCTTTAACGAGTACAGAGACTCACTATCTCCTAAAGAGCGCAAGCAGTTTCATCGAAATCCCGGCGCGTGGATGCTAAAGGCCCTCAAGGGTAAGAGAACAGGCAAAAATCTTGGTCACCCCCGCTATGAACTTACTCTGAAGGACCAAACCATCGAACTTGGCGTGTTCATCAGAGAAGAGCGTTCCACACTAACGGAGACACTTCAATCCCTCTGGAAATAACAAGGTGAATAATCATTGCACATAACAATAAGACTAGCTGGGTATGGTGGATATGGCGTAGTAACAGCTAGCCGAATTCTTGGGCTTGCTTTTACTCAACAAGGTTACCATACACTACAAACTGAGTCCCACGGTGCAGCCGCCCGAGGTGGCTCTTGTACCGCAGATCTCACCGCTTCTTCCAATCCAATCTTTGAACTTGGCTTCGATCGACCTGATATACTCGCCGCGCTTACAGCTTCTGCATTTTTGAAATGTTGTTCAATCAGTCCCGATTTGAGCAGCAACATTCTCATTATCGAATCCGATTTGTTAAGTAATCCATCTATTCAATCGACGCTTGCAGATATCAAGCAGGAGGGCGTAACCCAGATTTTTAAATCAGATTTGAGTCAGGTTGCAGAAGAGCTGGAGCACGTAAGGTACCTAGGAGTTGCTTCGCTCGGAGCTATTACAAAGGTTGATGATAGAATCGAAATTCGATTTCTAGAGGAAACGATTCAAAACGATGTAAAACTAGGGCAGTTCGCCAAGGAAAATTTACGAGCCCTTCATCGCGGCGCTGAGCTTGTCACTCCCTATTAAGAGGTTATTTAGATATGGACCGTCAAAGGAAGGCGGTTTGTAATGCCACGAATTATGAACTACTTGAGCCTCATTGTCGCCGCCGTTTGCTTTGGTAGTATCCCGGTTTTCTCTTACTACTTGAGTGCCTTTGGAGTGCCCTCTCTCCAGCAAGCACTCTTCCGCATACTCTTCACAGTGGTCTTTCTCTTCATCGGCATCGGTGTGGCTTTCCATTTTCGGGGGTTGAAGATTCGCCGCGAACACAGACTTCTCTTTATTCTCTACGGACTTTTTGCGATAGCTAGCTCAATCATGGCATACATTACAGCAATAGCAATCGGCACTCCTGTTGTAATCGCAGTCTCCCTGACCTATTTGTATCCTGCAATAACGCTAGTCCTTGCCCGCCTGCTATTGAAAGAATCCCTAAACCCTGTTCGCATAGCAGCTGTACCCCTTTCCGTCTTAGGGGCGGTTATAGTTTCATTACCAATTAACCTGGAGTTAGGTTCTATACCTCTACTAGGAGTAATTTTGTCTATCGCCAATGGAGTATTTGCTGCATTCTATGTTTTATTTGGTAAATGGAGCGTCCGCGAGGGTTACAAATCCACAACGACAACTTACTGGGGTTATACATTCGCCCTCATCTGGATGTGCCCACTAACCTTTACTACAAATCTTGTTGTGACAGATCCACGTATCGTGGGATTCCAGCTTTTTCTGCCACCACTTGCATGGCTCTTAATCTTGGGCTTTGCGCTTGTGAGCACAACTATTCCCTATACATTGGTAAATGTTGGTTTGAAGGATATTGACGCCTCCGCTGCAGCAATCATTCTATTACTCGACCCAATCAGCGCTGTCATCATGGGCTATTTATTCATGCACCAAGTCATCGCCTTCTGGCAGCTAATAGGGGCTGTTCTCATTCTCCTCGCTAGTGTTCTTATCGCAGTTGAAATGAAACTCTTAACCCGTTCCAAAAACCTTAAATAACCTTACCTCACGATATATCTCGTGTGACAAGGTATAGCGGTAAACGATGTATCCCAAAACCTTGTTTTCCACAAATCTTATTACCAAACCCAATAAGCAGCAACGTAGGCGAGAACCAATGACAGAAGAACAAGACATCGAAATCATAGAAGGTTATCGTGAAGACCTTGCTCCACGTATAGCTGAGATGTTCAACGGCTGGGACGACCTGTGGCCTGGAGGCTTCACAGGAGGCGTACCCTATACAGCAGAACGCGTTCACAAAATCTATTCTAAAATGCGGGCAATCTCCATTCTGATAGCAATGGACAAGGACAAACCTGTTGGTTTCCTCTCCCTCCTACAGCACTGGCGGGACCCAGAAGCAGCCTACATAGGACTACTCGGAGTTTCTCCAGAAGTTCTGAAGAAGAAAGTTGGCAAACGGCTCCTCCTAAGAAGTATTGCTATCGCCACAGAAAAAGGGTATCTCCGTGTAGACCTGAATACGTGGGCAGGAAATCTTCGGGCAGTTCCTCTCTATAAGAAAATTGGGCTTATGTGGAATCCTGAAACAGATGGTGTCTATCTCCAGGGCTGGATTTCCGGAATCCTTCAACATCCTCTGTGTGCTCCATTTTTCCAGAAACATTCGGATCCCCTAGCCTGGTATACATTGCAGCAGCGAGAACTCACGCAGGCCCCTGATGTTATGCAAGAAGGGAAAATGAACGTGTTCATCTACGAGTTCAAATCAGAGAATGATTCTCTCAGAGTAGTTGTTGACCGTTACGCTAGGGCCATAACAGGGGTAGAGAGGGTCATCGACGGCGAGTGCCTAAAAATCCAAGCTCGTGTACCTGACCAGCTAACTCTTTGCGGAATCCCCTCTTCCTACTTGCTTGAGATTACCAACGAGACCAAGGAAGATATTGAACTCTCTATCGTGCTAGAGGGTTTCGATGCACTTCATTTTGAAGAAAAACACGAAAATGTCCTAAAGGTTCCAGCTGGGAATTTCTCAGTTTGGTCAGTGCCCTTTCATCTTGATTCCTCAGCCCCAATCTTTCGTAAGGACCAAAAGTCCCCATTAATTAAGGCAAAGTTGAAACTAGCTGATACTGAAGTAACACTGTACACGGGATTGAAGATAAAACCAGCAGCAGAAATAATCACACACTTCGGTGAAACGCGAATAACACCAGGGGGCACAACCCCTCTCCCACTCACAATAACTAGCAACACTTCCACTCCTCTTCGAGGAAAACTCCGATTCGACCCTCCCCACACTTCTCTTTCCCTCTCACCGATGGAATGCAGTGTAGAGGTTACACCTGAGGGTTTAGCTGGTGCCGTAATTGAGATTTCGGCAAAGGAGGATTCTCCTCTTGGGACATACGACCTGTGGGCTTCACTCCATCTTCAAGAAAACACTGACAAGGGTTTGAAGGTTACCACACGGAAATATCGCCTCCCCGTCTATTGTATCCCAGAAGGAGGTGTCACTGTTGGCGAAGATGACCGTAGGCGCGAACTCCATGTTGTGAGCGCCGATTACTCTGCTCGTATAGCTCGGGAAGGAGGACAAATACAAATACTCAGTCAAATAGAACAAGTCCCTGCGCTCCGTCTAAGAAACGAAGTAGGACCTCCCTTTGGTCTCAGTCCCTTCCGGTTCGCTGAACAAGAAATAGATGTAAACCAATCCGCCTCAACAACGATTGTTTCACTAACAGCAGTTCACCCAGAGCGACCACTCAAAGTAGTAACCAGACTCACATTCCCCCATAACTCCTCTGTGATTTCTCAGGAAACCTTAGCGATTAACACTGGGAAAGAAGAACATAGTTTCCAGCTCAGACTCATAGGTCCTGGGGGAGGAATATCTCTAAGCACTGGAACAGCAGTAATCCCGCTAACCTCTGGTACAATCGAAGGATCAACTTCCAGTAACTTGATGAGTTATCCATCCATTCAAACTAATCCAGAAATCTTTGGCGAAGAATGGATTGCCATCAAGACAGAATCACTAACAATTGGCCAAATCTGGGATCCTGAGAATCTAGAAGAAATACAAGTAAATACAGGGCGCATTAGTCAACTTCAGTATCGCCAAGTTACCGTAGGACCAGGCGAACAGAAGTGTCTCTCAAGAGTATGGCATATCATGCAGGCACCAGACTGGACTGCAATCCAAAGAGTTTGGCAGGAAAAAATCAAACACCATATTCCTCAATTAGGCGATTTGCGAACACCCCCCGAGACCACCGCAGTTTTGCGGATTACTCCCCCAACTATCGTGCTTCCTCACCGGAAAAAAGTTAGCTGCGAGTTCTCTATACGCTATTTAGCGAGTTCACCCCTGTCAGGTCCCTTGTCCATTGACCCTCTGAAAGGATGGTCCACCAAACTAAACCTTCTAGACGCCGAGAGTAGTACTTCTCCTATTATGCTTTCCGAGATAACCAGCGATAATCCACCTGCCCTTCGCTTGACGCTTTCTCCAACTAAATCTATACCCGATAAATTCGCCCTTTTCAAAACAAATATGACTTGGCAGACTCCCGTTCAAACACGCCAATCCTTCTCTATCCTTCAGCTAGGTACAACAGGAAGCAAAGTTGACATCTCAGAAGAGCGTGAAGAGGACCTCAAAGTATTTCGAGTAAGAAATGGTCTACTGGAATTTGCTGTGTCCCCCGACTTTGGAGGCTGCCTCTACTCATTAAAGAACGAACAGAGTACAGAACTGCTCTGCTCAGCATTCCCGAAACCCCAGCCAAAGATATTCATCCAAAATTACCATGGTGGAGTGCAACCAGTCATCTCAGGCGTGGACGAGGATACATTCGCCGCAAAGACGAATTTAGAGAAAATGGATGCTAGCCCCTGCACTCTAGGTAAAATCTGGAAAGGCGTCGAAGTATCTTGGCGAAGTGAAATTCAACCAGTCTGTCGAGGTGTCGATTTCAAATTGAAGTACCTCACAGCCCCAGGAAGTCCACTGATTCTGATAGACTGGCATTTCAACAATACCACATCCGCTCCTCTTCGGCTATTCACAGCGCTGTTGATAGATCTTGGATTTAACGGGACTGTGACAGACTCCGTTATGCAAGCACGTTGGGGCGATAGCTTTGCAGAGATTAGGCCCAGTCCTACTCCTGCAGCTTTCACACCTGACACCGGGGCTGCTTGGCTTAGACGAGTACCCTCAGAATCTGAACCTCCAGAAGGACTAGCACTTCTCACAGCTGGTAGAAGAAAGACCTTGCTCGCTCTCCACATTGGAATGGCTGCATGGTTTGGTAACTTAGATGCAAACTTCTGGTTACAACCAGGAGAAGAACGGGTCCAGCGATGTTGCCTTGTCATAGACCCATCGAGCGGAGAAGAACTCGAAGAAATCCAACAAATATTACACGATTTGTGAATCAACTAAACATTACCACATCGGTTAAAACATTGAAAGCTGCAGTTCTCTACAAAAAAGAGTGGTAATTATTGAGTCTTCCCAAAGGTAAGCTAGGATTCGCGGATTTAGAGCGGCTGGTGTTTCGGCATCTTCCACGTGTTGATGATTCACGGGAGGTGCCACTTGATTTCATTACCGCTCAGACCTCTGGCAATATCGTTGCAGCCTCTGATCCAGTAATCGGAGTCCCCCTCGAATATTACGGGTTCTTTGCAGTCCACTACTCAGCCGCAGATATCTCAATGTCCTTTGCAATTCCGCAGTACCTTACATTGGGTGTTTATTATCCACCGGGTACCTCTGAGAAATGGTTGGAGAGCAATATGCGTCAACTTGGGGATGCAGCTCGGGATCTTGACATTAACATTCTTGGCGGCCACACAGGAGGCTACGACGGACTCACTCTCCCAATAATCTCCTCGACCTGTTTGGGGTTTCTTCCAGAAAAACCATTTTCACCTCGTTCTGTGAAGCCCAAGGATATCCTTATTGCAGCTGGTCCCGTAGGGAGGGAAACCACCTGGTTTCTAGCAAACGTTGAACCTGAAAAGGTCGATGAGGTATTAAGATCAAAGAAGCGCAAACAAGTAGCTAGGGATTTGAATCCGTTTAACGTGGCATCAGTTGCGTGTTCTCTCTCCCAAAAGAAAATACTCTTGATGCATGATTTGGCAGAAGGTGGGCTAGCTACCTCTTTAACCGAATTATGTAGGGCTACAGGTTTTGGTTTAACTATCCAATTTGATTCGATACCTTGGGATAGCGTCATCCTACGGCTTTGCACCAATTTGGGATGGAATCCTCTTCATTGTTCCTCCTTTGGCAGCTTCCTAATAGCTACAGCCGAAGATAGGGCTTCTGATATCCTATACGAGTTAAAGCGTCAGAATCGCCCCGCAGCGATTATCGGCGGGTTTACCTCCAACCAGCAACTCCTTCTCAATCGTGGGGGCGAAACCGCTCCCTTGTCAATGGGTCACGATCCATACAGGGATTATACATCTCATATCAAGTAGCTTAACGCCTTTCTCAGAAACTTGCTACTTGATCGTTCTGCGAAGACGCAGTTCATCACGAACAGGGATATTACCTATTCCAAGGACCTGTTCACCTAGCTTCTCTTCAACCACATCAGGTGCCACTTCGAATATTTGGAATCCTAAACTTTGATAGAAGGCAAGTGCAGGCAAGTCATCATTTGAGGTAACAACGAGAAGTCGAGATTTCTGCTCACTCCTTGCAAATTCTTCAACTGCATCGATAAGAGCTTGTCCAATTCCGCCGCCTTGATATTGAGGACGAACCCCTAATGCCACAATTAATACACTCTCCTCTTCGAAAATAGTATAGAAAAGAAAACCCAAAATCTCCTCATCTTGAATAGCCACTATTGCTGGCGTGTCTGTAACAATATAGCGTTTACCGAACATCTGCTGTTCCAAGTCGCCCCAAAATAAGAGAACTAGGTCTTTCAGAATCTCAACATCTTTACAGCGTGCTGACCTTATACTATAGGTGAAGTTTTTTGATTTGATACAAGTTGAGCATATAACACGGAACTTCGAATGACGTCCACACAATGGTTTATCACAAATCGTGCAGCGAAATTCAGCGTTACCATCACATCCATGACAGGATGGAAAACCTGATTTTACCATATTCTCATTCTCCTAAGGTAGTATTGCGCGGAAGACGAGGAATGCACCTAGACTTCTTGAAAGCCATCTCGTTCCCCAGCAGTCATCAAGTTGTCCAAGACAGGCTAGGAATCGTGTTGGTGTGAATGTGGACACGTATACTGATCCACGATATTCAATGGCAGCGAAGGATGCTCGACGGAGCAAACGAGTGACCTGCCAAGGAGTCAGAAACCGTGCATAAGCAAAAATATCTCGTCGGGTAAACGTACGTATTCTTCGTTCAACTCCCCAGACACTGGTTGAAGACAGGATACCAAGAACTAGTTGACCACCAGAACGCAATGTTCTATGGATTTGTTCAAGCAATTGTGGAGGATTTGGTACAAATTCTAGCACAGTAATGCCTGTAACTAGGCCAGCTATCCCCTCCCGAAAAGGTAACTGTTCACCATCTGCAACTAGAAAATCTGCCCGAGGGTGGGTGTGTAACTTTTCTCGGGCAACCGCTATCATCTGCCATGAAAGGTCAACACCGATAGTGTAAGCACCTCTTTGAAGCAACAACTCCATCGACATGCCTGATCCCGCGCCAAGGTCCAGTGCTATCCCCTCTATTCTAGCAGGTAGTGCCGCAGCAATTGCTGCTGATTCCACCTTCCAGACATAATTACCGAGTGGCGTTGAGTACCATGCATCATAGAATCGAGCGATGCCTCCAAAAGCTGTGCCAACAGCCAGCTTGTGTTCCTTAGAGGCTGAAAGATTATTCTCCAACGCACTCACCAGTACTCTCTCCTTCACAAATAAGCCGCACCCGCTCAACAATAGTCATCGGGTTTTCGCCAAACACAACCACAAGTGCTTCAAGTCCTTGTGCGCCCTGATCATATAGGACTTTAGGAACATAACCAATCGCCTCCAAAGCAGCCAAGGTCAAACAACTTGGAGGAGCTTGTTTTCTTGGCCACCGAAACTCCACAGGTTCTAATTCTTGCATCTGACAAGCAGCTATAATTTCAGAAGAAAAACGAAGAGAAATAGCAGATCGGACTGAAGCCTCCATCTTGTGAGCTGCTAATATAACACGTCCCATGAATGGTGCCCAGCCAAAATCAACATCGCCGCAGGCTTTCGGGCGTCCACGCACAAGGATTATACGGCCAGTGAGTCCTGCCACCTCCTCTTTCTGAACAGCATTAGGTAAGCAGTAGACAAGGTTGCTGCCAACCTCTGGGACTAGCTGAGCAAAACCCTGTAAAGATTCCAACGCGTCTATACTTTGAACCAGTTGAGTGACCACCTCCTTTCGAACTAAATCTTGCATGATTGCACCTCGACCGATTTCGTAATGCTGTTCTTTGGAATCTTATCAATTCTCCCCTAACGAATCATATAGCAAAAAAGGCTTATATAACAAATACCAAAGTATTGAATGTTCAACCCTCCTAGGAGGTTTAGAAATGCAAGGAAAAGGGTCAGTTTCACTAAATATCGCTACAGTTGGGATTATGAGTGCACTGATGGCAGTTTTGTCATACGCAAGCATTGTTGTTCCCCCGCCTTTGGGAAGCATCGATGCCTCCTCTGTTCTTATCTTCTTAGTTGCGATTCTTTATGGTCCTGCCATTGGTGTATCAATAACATGTATCGGCCAGTTCGTAGGCAAAGGCTTACTGATTAGCTTCTATGGCTATCCTGCAGTTTTCATTCCTGGTGTTATCGCAGTACGGGGTGTTGAAGCTCTCCTCATAGGCATTATCAGCCGTAAAACGTTCAAAGGAGGGTATGGCCTAGAAGTTATTGCGATGATAATCGGCGTTTTGTGGGAAACTGTAGGTTTTGTAATCGCAGATCTTTACTTATTCGGCGTAGCTGCAATAGCTACAGTTTTGACTATCGTGGACCTTGTTTGGGTACCTTTCGGGATAGCCGCAATCGCCTATGTTCGGACTGCCTTCAAAACTGAATACCTCGACGAGCAATTGGGCATCTTGGATTCGAAAACTAGGTGGGGTCTTCTCATCGGAAGTTTGTCGTTCATCATATGCTGCTGGATACTTATCTTCCTTGCTGGTGTCACAGGGTTCTTAATGGGGCCACTCTTTCCAGTCTAGTAGACCATCCTACAAAGAAAAGGTCTGAGGGAAGCGTATAAACCATCTGGTAGTAATAAAAACACCCAAGTTGAATTTAGTGCTGATGCAGCATTTTTGAGTAGGTGAAAGGTGAATGCGGCGCCTCGTAGGTAAGGTGACTGTCGAACTGGTCCAAGGTGACATTACTGATATTGCTACAGACGTTATTGTGAATGCAGCCAATGAGGAGCTCCAATTGGGTGGGGGTGTTGCGGGTGCTATTCGTAGGCGAGGTGGTCCAGCAATCCAAAGAGAATGCGACGATATTGGAGGAACTCCAGTTGGAACGGCTGTTATAACAACTGGTGGTAACCTGAAAGCCAGGTTTGTAATTCATTGCGTAGGCCCCAAGTGGGGAGAAGGGCATGAGGATGAAAAGTTAGCTAACACCGTTCTCAATGCACTGAAACTAGCAGATAGTCGTCAGCTTCGCAGTATTGCATTCCCTGCAATAAGTACTGGAATCTTTGGTTTTCCTAAGGATCGAGCAGCCCAGGTGATTCTATCCACTGCAATCGACTACCTAAAGCAAGGTACTTCTAGACTACGGCGTGTCATCTTCTGCCTCTACGACCCCACTTCTTTTAGTATCTTCAAACAAGTGTTTGAACACTTGACAGCACCCAAGGACAACTGATGTTAATGCCAGTTCCCAAAAGGCTAAATGCAGCCAAGGAACAAAGCCAGAAAGTGTGGT
>JAEOSX010000141.1 GCA_016840135.1 Candidatus Hermodarchaeota archaeon | reverse complement strand
TGTTGTACTGGTTGACCATCTTTGAAGATGATGAATGTCGGGACTCCTCGGACTTGATAGCGCATTGCTAGGGCGACATCTTGGTCGACATCGACCTTTGCTACCGTGGCCCTTCCTGCGAACTCTTGGGCTAGTTGCTCGATTGCTGGTGCCATCATCTTGCAGGGACCGCACCATACAGCGAAGAAGTCGACAAGGGTGACGCCTTTGTTGATTGTTATTCCAAAGTTGTCTTCCCTAAGGTGTATTACGCCCCCGTTTGCTTGGGGTGTGGGTTGGGATGGTTTGGTTTTCATTTGGGCAATTTTTTCTTGACGTAATCGTTCAAGTTCAGGATCGGATTTGTTAACCATGAGTTTTTTCCTCCTTCTGATCAGGTGCTTGAGTGGTGCATGTTGAGTCGGGACAGCTGCTGGGCGTCACAAAGGATGGAACAATATATGCGCCTATTATGACGAGGACGCCGACTACGAATAGCCATAGCATGAAGTAGAGGGATGAAATCATCAAGATTGCCAGCCCCGAAATAGCCATTGCTGTTCCTAGTTTGCTGCACCATGGGCAACCGATAGCGACCATCATTGTTCACCGTAATCTCGTTTTTTGTTGGTTTGTGGTTTCCGTGCCACTGAGGTTTTATTGTGTTCCCTTGAATATAAAGCTTACGATAGTGCCACTACTCTGCACAACCGTATAACCCTTAACTCAAACCCAACAACACCAAGAGTCACTCAAACCAATAGCTGCAAAAGAGCTAGGCAGCCATCTTGTCGAGGAACTTAACGAGCGTCTCGTAGAATGAGTCCAGAGCTTCCTTGATCAGAACCTTTACTGCCCCCAGGCTGACAGCTTCATAGACGTATATGTATCCGCCTTTTCGTAGAGTGCGGGAGCGACGCTTCACGAAACCCCTCTGAACAAGGTTCTGGATTGCCCTCTGGATAGTGCTTCTGTTACGACCGATTCCATCTGCGATCTCTTTGACCGTGGCCGTCCCTTTCAGTAGGTTGAAGTAGACATCTATTTCGAGGCTTCTTAGTCCCAGTACACAGTGCATGACGTCGCTGGCGTTCATTTCTTTTTGGGATACTAGATGACGGAATTCGCTAAAGCTCATATCCTCACCGAAGAACATAATCCCATCAACCAGTTATGAATGTTGTGGTAGGTTGTTCCATATCCCGTACCAACCGTAAACACATTACTAATAAGCAATACAACCCAAAGCTCTGAGACCGAGGAAGATGTATGTATCCCTAGAGGTCTAGATATGAGAGTTGTTGTTCTAGGAGCAGGATATGTAGGAAATGTCATTGCAAGAGATTTAGCAGAAGATCCTTCTACTGAGGTTTCAGTAGTTGACATTAACCAAGAAGTTCTAGACAGACTGAAACACAATTATGATCTTCATGGAGTATGTGCAGATTTATCCAATCCCGATACCATCAAAGGTATTGTGGAGGACTTTGATTTAGTAGTTGGAGCTCTTCCTTGGTCTATAGGCTTTAAGGCTCTTGAAGCAGTAATTGAAGCAGGAAAGAACATTGTAGATATCTCATTTTTCACGGAAGATGCGTTGAGTTTAGATGGATTAGCAAAGGAGAAAGGAGTTACAGCTGTTTTTGACTGCGGAGTAGCTCCTGGTTCAAGTAACATCATACTTGGTTATGTTGATTCAATCTTAGATAAAACAGAAAGTTTCCTATGTTATGTTGGGGGATTACCCGTAGAAAGGAACTGGCTTTTTGATTATAGATCACCTTATCCGCCCATTGATGTAATCGAGGAGTACTTCCAATTAACCAGGTATATTGAGAATGGTGAGATAGTTGTTAAACCAGGATTATCTGAACCTGAATTGTTAGATTTTCCTGAAGTGGGAAATCTAGTAGCCTTCAATACCGATGGTCTTAGATCTCTCATCAAGACAATGGATATTCCTTTCATGAAAGAAAAAACACTAAGATATCCTGGTCATATAGAACAGATGAGACTGCTAAGAGAAGCAGGATTCTTCAACACAGAGGAAATTGATGTTAAAGGAGTGAAGATTAAACCAATTGAGGTAGCATCGAAACTTCTACTTGATCATTGGATGTTTGAAGAAGGAGATGAAGATGTTACTGTTATGAAGATAGTTATTGAAGGAATGAAAGATGACAAGAGATTACGTTATACCTATGATATGCTCGATAGGTATGATAGAGAGAAGCGCATATTATCTATAGCAAGAACAACAGGATATACTTGTACTGCTGTTGCTCGAATTGTACTTCAAGGGAAATTCGAAGAAAAAGGAGTCATTCCTCCAGAACTATTAGGAAAACATCCAGAAGTCTATCACCAAGTTATCGAATACCTACGGAAGAGAGATGTGATGTTTAAGGAGACTATCGAAGAGCTGTAAGACCATAAGATCGTCAGGATGGAACTCGTGACTGGTGGCGGATGAAGGCACGGGGCATCTGCTTTTTCTGCCGACTTAGAGAAATCGAAGCAGAAGAAAACCCGAGAATAATTCAGTTTAGTTAATTGTACCCATTGTCTCCAACAGGTAATCAACTTGATTCGATGATATCCACAAGGATAATTCGGAATTCCAAGGTTTTTCCAGCCATGGGATGGTTACCCTTTTTTCCGTAGGCTTGTTCGGGTGGAAGTGTCACGGTTTTTTCTTCACCCGGCTTCAACCCTACAATCGCATCATTAAATCCTTTAATGACTTGGCCTGCCCCCAAGGTGACCTTGAGGGGTTTGTAGTCGCGTCCCTTATTGTAGATGCCTGCCCGAACGGCTTCCTTTTCAAGTGATGTGTCAAAGACCTTTCCACCCGGGAATTTCCCCACATAGTGGACGCGTACGGTATCACCATTTTTTGCTTCAGACATTGAAAGTCACTCCAAAGTATCCAATTCTTTCGTTGAATACCTATTTGTGAGTTGCCAATGTCACATAAAAACTCAGGTGGAATTCGAGCTCTTAGGTAGAGTTATAATGAAAACAGTTCCCTTTTCGAAATCACCGGCAACACGATCTTCCACCTCAACCCATCCTTCAAATGCTTCACTTAGGGCTCGAACGACTGACAAGCCAATGCCGGAACCAAATGCGCCATCCATATACCGGTTGAAGAGCTGATCTTTTCGTTCAGGGGGAATCCCGCGACCGTAATCGATGATACGAATGCGATAGTATTCTCGACCGTTGTTTACATCTGAGTCAATTTCAATATCCACACGATTTTGACCATCCGAATATTCAACAGCGTTTCGGATGAGATTCTGAAATAAGTCGATAAGCAATGGATTGGCATCAATGAAACATTTACCCTCAGGTTCGTTCATATGGAAAATGATATCCTCAGCACGAAGTGCTTTGAATACTTGATCCGCCGCAAGATTAATGGTCGCAACGAGATCCATTGGCTCGTGAACGCTTTTAGGCATTTGTTCGATTTTCCCAAGCTGTCGCACATTCTTGATTAAGTGATCTGCCCGTCGAAGGCTAAGATGGATTTCCATTTTCACTTCCTCTTCCATCTCCGATGGGAGCTCAGGCAATTCGAGTAGTTCAAGAGACGTGAGCATGGCTTGATGGTAATTGCTGATATCATGTGCAAGGATATCAGAGTATAATTTGGCTCTTTTTTCAGAGTCTTCAGTCTCCTGAAGAGTGCGAAGATATGCAATGCCGAAAACGATAGGAGCAATTAATAACCCTCCCAGGAGGAGAACTTCTGCTGCCCACCAGCCCATATCCCACATTGGAAAATTCGCTTTTAAAATTCCTGGGATAATCCAGAGCATTAAGAAGCTCAATGCTAAGAGTCCAATTGTAATTTGCCCTCTTGCATCCCTCATGTAGAGATACCCTAAGGCAGCAAACAAAAAGATGTTCACAAAACTCAAAATCAAAAGAAAAGTTGAATCAAATGGATTCGCTTGAATAACAGGGTTAACTAGCTCTAAGATATTTTCCAGAATCACACTTATTCCCAGTGCGATAAGAAGCCCAGTGACACTACCAATAATTCGACCCCAAGGGATCTGTTCCATTTTTTGTTTTGGAGGTCGCTGTTTCCAATATAGGGATAAACCTAGCAGGATGAACACGGCGATATAACCGATGATGTAGGGGACTTTCGATTCATGATATACTGCATCATAGGGACCGAATATCAGAAGAACTGCTTCAATTAGGGCCCAGAAGACGAAGGCTAGCATGAGAGGAAGGAGGGTACGGGTTTTTTTCTGCCGTGAATAAATGAGGAGAAGAATGGCAATGCCCAAGGATATGATGACTGCCCCTAGACGTATGGTGATGTATAATTGGTAATTGATAAACCCGGTGGCTGAAAGGTTCTCGAATAGAAATGCTGTTAAGAACGGTAAGAAGGCGAATGCGGATAGAATGAAGGCATAGAAAAAAGCATGTTGTTTCTCCATCCCAATATGTCGCAACTCGGGAATCGAAACAGCCAAGTTAAAGGAAATAAGGGCAAATCCCACACAAATGATTGAAGGGACCCACACCTGAACAGGGAGAAATATGGAGGTCAGATTAAAGGGTAATGTTAGTGCGAACAGGAGAAGTGCAGTTAATATCCATAGTTGGTCAAACTGGTTTCGAAGTTCAGGTGATTTAAAGACAAAATAAACAGCCAAACCAATGAAGCCTATCAAAAGACCAGACAGATACATGGTCAGAAAACAGATGAAGCTGTGAGGGAGTTGATGAGCGATTAAGTAAATGCCCCCAAACAGTCCTAATAGACCACCAATTATCCCTAATCCGTAAAACCAGGATTTATTCGGGTCTACCTCGCGATCCCAAAACAATCGAATTAACATGGCGATGGAAATTAGACTGACGAAAATTGTGAATTCCAGAAGATCTACGAATAGGAGATGAGGCGGACGATATGAACCAGGTAAGGCGAGATTGTACATTTGAAACAATGCACCCATAAGATGGAGTATTCCAAGGAAAAGAAACGCCGAGGAAAGCAGGACACTAGAAACTCGATGTTCTCGCCGAGACCGGAAAACAGCCATAGCACCTGTTAGCATGGCGATAATGCCGAAAAGAGCATGAAGAGCTATGTTTGTAATATTAGTTGAGAATGTAAGAAAGTCTGGGAAAAGCAGATAAAATCCAACAATTGCAAAGGATACGACGAATATGAGGTTCAGTCCCACTTTTCCAAAGACGCGATATCGAGTTAAGTTGAACACTATCATACCCCGTTGGAAATCCACTAAGAGTGCCACTTAGTGCCACAGAAAGCCTTTGAGCCTAGTACCATCTAAACGAGCGAATGGAACTATCTTAAAGCTATCCCTCTCCAAAGCTGCAACGCGTTTTTTTCAAGGTTTCATAAGTGAGGAATGCTGTTTCGGAGTAGTACGGTGCTCATTATAATTGTGAATGAAGGTTACCATTCACTGGGCGGTTGTTCTATCTTGCGTTCCTTGCCTGATGCTTCCCACTCACTCTGGGCTTCTTCAATCGTATCACGG
The DNA here is from genome assembly GCA_016840135.1 of Candidatus Hermodarchaeota archaeon. Lineage (GTDB taxonomy): Archaea > Asgardarchaeota > Hermodarchaeia > Hermodarchaeales > Hermodarchaeaceae > YT-063. Next base: position 220 of record JAEOSX010000141.1, on the reverse strand, counting down.
TAGGCTTTAGGTAACCGGCTGGGAAGCGTGAACCCGCTTTCTTCATCAAGGGCATAAGAGAACATGAAGGTCTTATACGCTGTATTCAAGGGTCGGAAGATGAAGTAACTGGGAATCGCCGCAAAGATGACAAAGACTATCGCGAATACAATGCCGATTATTAACGCTAAGAAAAGATCGCTCAAAAGGACTATTCCCATGATATAACCGAACAGGAATC
>JAEOSX010000140.1 GCA_016840135.1 Candidatus Hermodarchaeota archaeon | reverse complement strand
GCCGCGGCCAGCAGCTGCACCAGCGCAGCTTGTACCGTGACCGTCTGTGTCGAACATGTGGGCGAATCCACGACCAAGACTGTCAATACCGGAGACCATGTCACCGTTGATTTGACCGAAGAGGTCGAAGGTGTTGGAAAGACCGCCCATGCTAAAGTCGTTTACCATGTCGCCGTCAAGGTCAGTGGCAAGAATTGGATCCTCGCCTGGACCCCATCGGTAAGGACTAGTAAGATCGTCGGAGAAGTCCCAAACTTCAGAGCAACCTAGGAGGTCCCAGCCATTGTAATCGGCTGTGAGAGCCCAACTGGTTTCCCAGTCGATGTAGAGGGTGTCATAGACTAACGGTGTGGTCTCGTCTGTTAGCATGAAGACGAAGAATTGACTTGGTAGTCGTGCCATACCGACCTTGTAGAATCCAGAAAGGCTTTCCCCACCTAAACCGACGTAGATATCCTCGGTGTAGATGTCGTAGCTGGAATTGGAGTATCGGGTTACGCCGAATTCTCCATACCACATTTGGAAATCGTGCCCTTCTGTGGCAAGGTAGCCTGTTACTGCGGGGCCAGTAAAACTGGTGATTGCGATACCGGTTCCACCGGGATCGAAGCTTGTACCATATCCACTGCTGTTCACAGCGAAAGCGCCGGCTAGGTCAGAGTGACCAAAGTCGACACCTGTGTCGACGATACCGATTATAATATCGGTACCTTCAAGACCGTAGACACTATCTTGAATGTCGTTTCCAATAATTTCTTGGACGTAGTACTGGTCAGTCGCTGGAACATCGCCGCCAGGCACTTCTTGGTAATCGATGCGCTGGTCGCCCATAATGACGCCAGTGTTTTCTGCTGCATCAATACTGAAGACAGCCTTAGGGCTGCGGATGAAGCCTTGGACAATGTATCCTACACCTAGATTGAACACGTTCTTAACTTCCATATTGGAAGAAATAACGTTCCAGTCAACGTCGTGGTTGACGCCGACAAGAGCGCTGACACCGTACTCCTCCGATACTCGGAGGTAGTCTGGGGCAATGCCCTTGTTGAGCCAGTCGTGTAGGTTATCGTGGATGTTCGCTAGTGGGTCGGTGATGTCAAATGAAGGTCCGCCACTGCTTGTACCCTGGATGAATGACTCGGTAGACCCCGAGTAACCGGGGATACCTGGGCCATTGACCAAGGACATTGTAGCTGTGGGGAGAACTGAAATACTGACAAACATTGAAAGACAAAGAATCGCTGAAGCAGTTAGAGTTGCTAGAGTTCGCTTCCTTAGAAGCATTTTTCTATTCATTTTTATATTTACTCCCTTTTATCCTACCACTAAGGTAGAGGTCCTACCTCCGGTAGGTTAAAGCGTAAAGGGGCAGAGGTCATTTATATAGCTTTATGTGTCCTTGGTGTTTCTCTTTATAAAGAAAAACGGGGAAGAGACGACGAAGTACTGGAAAAAAAGTGGGTGATTAGAAGCCTTCTTTTTAGAGTAATCGCAGAAGAAGTCAGTGTTACTGCCGTTTTAAAGGACGGAGAGGGGAGAAAACCGTGTTTCAAGGGAGGAAATCACCTAATTTGGTTATAAACACAGTCCTCAGATAAGATTTTGTTAAGAGTATTAACCAGAAAGTCCGCGTTTCTCTTTGTGAATACCAAAGGTGGTTTGATTTTCAAGACATTGCTTAAGGGGCCATCTACGCCGATTAGAATACCCTTTTCTTTCATTCGTTCAACAATATAGGTTGCCTCTTCCTTCGCAGGTTCTAGGGTTTCTTGATCTGAAACCAGCTCTACACCAATAAACAGTCCCATACCCCGGACGTCACCAATCAGGGGATAATCAGCTTTGAGTTGGTTGAGCCTATCGAGGAGGTAGCTACCAACTTTCAGTGCATTCTCCTGTAGTCTTCTCTTCTCAACCACTTCTAGGACTGCTAGTCCAACGGCACAGGAAACTGGGTTACCGCCTGTAGTGCTGAAGAACTCCATTCCAGTGTCGGTGAAGGACTTTGCGATTTCTGGTGTTGTTACCACCGCTCCTAGTGGGTGACCATTCCCGATGGGCTTACCCATGGTGACGATGTCGGGTATAACTCCCTGTGTCTGGAATCCCCAAAAGTGAGTGCCGACTCTCCCGAATCCCACCTGGACTTCGTCCACAATACATACTCCTCCTGCTTGGCGAACGTGGCGAAAAGCCTCACACAGATAGTTGTCGGGGAAAATGATTTGTCCACCACACCCTTGCAAGGGTTCACAGACAAATGCGGCGAGACCCTTACCCTCCCTTTCCAGCTGCTTAATTATCCTCTTTACATCTTGAGCGTATTTCAAGCCAGCTTTTGAATCACCCCTCCGATATTGTCCTCGATATACATCAGGCATCGCCACTGTATGGACGTGGGGTGGAGCTCCAGCCCCGCCAGGGCCATTGAATTTGTAGGGGCTAATCCCAATGAGGGTGCCGGTGCTTCCATGATAGGCTCCATCAATGACAACGAGTTCACGCTGGTTTGTGTGGGCGTGAGCTAGTCGAAGGGCTAATTCGTTGGCTTCACTGCCGCTGTTGACGAAGAAGCAGACACTGAGTGGCTCAGGCAGTGTATGGCAGAGCCGCTGAGCAAAGAGCACTAAATTCTCATGAAGGTATCTGGAATTAGTGTACAAAAGCGACGCCTGCTCTGAGAGGGCTCTTACAACTCTGGGGTTGGAGTGTCCTACGTGTGGGACGTTGTTTACAGCGTCGAGGTAGGCTCTTCCAGTGTCGTCGAAGAGATACTGCATATAACCTCGTACAATCTTGAGGGGCTTCCTGTAGTGAACGCTCAACGCTCCACCAATGTATTTCTCTCGGAGACCAAGTATCTCTGTACTGCTCAAGCTTTCTTCAGGGAAACGGTCCTTGGGAATTCCTAGAATCTCGTTGGGGTCAGGGCAGATACTCAACCAGATTTCCCGCTGGCTAGATTGAACGACACCAGGGAAGTCACCCTCTTTGTCAAGTAGGTCGGTGATTAACTGGAAATGGAGGTGAGGGGGCCAACCACCATTGATTGGAAAAGCACCAACTTCTGCTATTTTTTCACCCAGCTTAACGGGTTTACCGGGAGCCAGTCCCTCAAGGGACTCCAAACTCAAGTGCCCGTATAGTGTGAAGAACTTCAGGTCGCTATCCTTTATCCTGTGCTCAAGTATGATGGTTGGTCCATAGTCAAAGGGTGTGGTGTTGTTTAGGAAGCTGTGAACTCTACCATCCAATGGTGCGAGAACGGGCGTACCCGGCTTCAGAAACAAATCAACTCCAACATGCACTGTACGTCTTTCAGCACTTGACTGGTACTGCGCGCCTATGTATATCATTCTGGCTTCATTGTACCTACCAATACCTACTTTTGCCCTCGCTGCAGCAATTTTTGAGAATAATTGATTGGTCAACGCTTTGACACTTGTAACATTAGTTAAGCTGGTTAGGTTAAGGCTGCTGACACTAAAGTCTAGGATGACAACTGGTACTGTCTGTAGATCAATGTCAAGGATTGATCCGACCTGTTCCTTGTTTTCTTTCAACCAGTTCACTACTTGGCTGCTTTGTGGACAAGGCGTCATTTGACAGGCTTGACGAAAAGTGTAGGTAGCAAATCTTGGGTGAACATCCCTGAGACGAGAAAGAGCCTTCCAGGCAGGTTTCTCGCTTATCTTGAGGTATTCGTTGTCGGGTTCAAGCTTCTGTTGGTAGGCTGAGAGAGACACGCTCAAGACCAATCGTGTGCAGATTAGTGGGAACAGGATCTCCAGTTCCAACTCGGTTAGCGGGAAGAGCGAGTGGTATCCTCCGACGATATGAGCCGCTGCAGCGATGGGATTGGCTTTCCCCAGAATAGCATAGGCAGTTGCTACCGCTATCTCGAATACAGTGTGGGTAACTATCATGTCTCCGAAGTCGATAATACCCATGTTTCTTTCCTTGGGATGACATGCCTTGTTTACGATTATGTTGTAGTCGTTCCCGTCATTGTGTACGGCGCTGGTCCGGAG
>JAEOSX010000015.1 GCA_016840135.1 Candidatus Hermodarchaeota archaeon | reverse complement strand
GGAGCCTCATCAACGTAAGCGTTGGTGGTAAGTTGGGTGGTAGCCGAGCCATTCCAGAAGAAAATCTCGTGGTCGCTCCCGCCGTTTTTACCTCTCCATGTGACCTGTCCCGCATGAATCTGCGGAGTAACATCATCATAGGTGTTGTCGGTGAGCTGGACGGTCGCAGACCCATTCCAAAGGAAGACCTCGCCGTCGTTCCCATCGTGGCCATACCATGTGACCTGGCCGTTGTGGATCTGCGGATGATATTCCTGATAGGCGTTGTCGGTGAGTTGGATGGTTGAGGACCCGTTCCAGAGGAAGATCTCCCAGTCGCTCCCGTCCCAGCCCCGCCATGTGACCTGGCCGTCGTGAATCCGTGGAACCTCATCATTATACGCGTTGGTGGTGAGTTGGGTAAAGAGGTATGGATTGGGTGGTGGCGTGGTGGGTGACGGGTGATAGCGCTCTGCCTGGGGGGTGGTCAGCGTGGGTGTTATCATCATTAAAATCAGTAGGGTGAGTGCGGTTACGCGTCCCATAGCTCTCAAAATTCTAACGCCTCCTTAGCGGGTACACAAGGCTAGAAGTCGGTACCTGTTTCTCCATGTGATGAATGCTTCCTTGCTCTTCGAGAACTCAGCATCCTGTCAGGCTCAACGTCTACCTGTTACGCGCCCTAAATTCTTCTAGGAGTAGAGCACTCATCCTATATAACCATAGTTTTCCTAGAAGCCTCATGGAAGTGGTAAGGTTTCCCGGTAAAAAGAGGAGGAGGAAGGAAACCCGGTGGGTTAGGACTTCCTTCGTCCGTAGCTGAGTACAAGGACCATCGCCACGATGCACGCCACAACCACCCCACCTATGAACAGTAGTATCAGCGGAGGCATCGGTGCGACACCCTGCACCACTAAAACACTGAAGGCAGCAGACAGCTGATTCCCGTAAAGGTCAGCGGCGGTGACGTTGAGCCCATAGTTGCCAAACGCTAGGGTGTCGGGGTTGGTGATGCGACCTGAACCATCAATGGCAAAACTGGGTTAATTGCTCTTTCAGCCCACAGCGGTTTCAAACCAGATATTGAATGAGGTCGGAGAGCCGCCTGATTACGATAACGTCTTCCACGGAGTGGAGTTCTAGCGGGTCATATAGTACGGGGATGAGTCCTGCGTTTTTTCCTCCATGCACATCGGAGATCACGCAGTCGCCCACATGGACGGAGTTTCGGACATTCTTGATGCCGAGTTCCTTGAGGGCAATCTCGAAGATTGCCGCGTCGGGCTTCTCTACACCCACTTCTCCAGAGAGTGTGATGGCGTCAAAGAATCGGTAGATTCCGGTGCGCCGCATAAGGGTTCGCCGTGCCTTGCCAGCCTCTGCCCTGCAATTGGATATGAGTCCGAGACGGACATGCCTCATCTTGCTTATCCTTTCTAGGGTCGCTAGAGCGTCCGGGTATATCTGAAAGGCTTCACCTGAGATGAATCCAGATTCCCGTTTCCCGAACTCCTCATTAATGACGTCCATGGTGCCCTCACAATCGATACCGAAGGCTTCTAGAACGTGGCAGTTCAGTTCGTGGAGTTCCTCCGGTGATAGTTTGTGAAAGGGTTTGCCCAGGCTGACATAGGCTGCGGTTTGTCTCCGCATGCCCTCCCGTATTCGGGGGTCGAATAGGGCTACTTCTGCGCCTAGCCGTTGGGCGATCTGTGACCAGACGGCGGTGTTCGAGGGGTGGTAATCGAAGAGGGTTCCACCGAAATCAAAGAAAACTCCGGCAATACCAGACATACTAGTCGCACAGCCTTCAAATGATGGGTTCAGCTTTCTTATCACAAGTTCTTTTTAAATCCATTCTTTTTCTGAGCAAATCATATCCTCGAATTCAAGTTAATACCTTCCCTGATTTGGTTAAAGGCTTAAAAAGAGAAAGGAGGCATACAGTGTCTTCCCGATATCGGAGGGATTCCCATGTCGCTCAAGAATATGTTTCGTAACTTCTATCTCAAGATGATTCTTGTCGTCTTGCTAATCATTGCGCTCATCGCCGTGTCAGCGGAAGTTGATTGGTGGTGGTCGCAAGGAAAACTGGGTTTAGTCGTCGGTAACCTGACACTAGTCTGGCTGTTTGGTGGACTACTCGGTCTTGGCCTCCTCTTCGCCTTGCTGCTTTGGCAAATCGGCGAAGTCAAACCAGCGGAGAGCCGACCGTGGAAGAAGCTCTTCTTCATAGCCTTGGTCTTGGCACTAGTTGGTCACAACCTGACCGCAATCCTTTACATGATGGGCTTTACCATCGTGTCTGCACCGATTGTGATTCTAACCACGATCATGATGTCTCTTCTACCCGCTGTAATCCCCCGTCCAGCGACCACTAAACGGCAGCTCATCTACATACTCCTTATGGTTCTCGTTGTCGTGCTGCCCTTCATGATTGGTGTAACGATGTTCATCAACCTCTCATGGTTAATGCCATTGGAGACCCTGTTCACCACTCTCTACTGGATGTTCATCTGGGGCTTTGTGATGCCTACTATCTACATGACAATGGCCTTGGGCTATAAGATGGGCGGCGGACGGCTTCGTCACGCCTTCAACATCGCCTTGGCTGGAACACTCATGCAATACAGTCTCCTTGAAGACCTCTTCTTCTACCTCCTGACTGGTACGCCACTGCCGACTATCTGGCCATGGCTCGGTAACTTCATTTTCCCCCTCGAACTCATCTTCCTGCATCCGGGTATCGCCATCACAACAGCGGAACTGCTGATCTGGCTTGGCGTTATGACAACCATCTCGATGGTTATACTCTTTGACATCTATGGTTTCGTTTGGGATAGATACATCAAACGCTAATCCGTAACCGATAGGCATCTAGTATGTGGCCAGCTTGTCTGGTCACCTCTTCCTCTTTTTAGATTTATTACCGTAAAGCATTGGTCGCTTCGAGGGCTAAGCTAAAGAGGGGATACAGCGCCGCGAAAGGCTCTGTCCCCTCTGCAAACGTTGGACAGCGTGTCCTGTTACTTGACCCTATTTGGGTCATACCAACAACGTCTTCTATTGTCGCGTGGTAATACCTGCAGGTTAGGTATCTCGTCGTCGCCTACGGACTACGAGACCAAAGCCTAGGGCAAGAACTCCGCCCACAATGATTGATCCCAGCGGGAAGCCTGGGATTGGCGGTGGAGGGGTCGTTCCCGTGCCAGTATTTGTTGGGTTTGGGATGTCAACGGTGTTACTGATGACGATATTGTCTAGAGCGTC
>JAEOSX010000139.1 GCA_016840135.1 Candidatus Hermodarchaeota archaeon | reverse complement strand
TTCGCGAACGAATTGGGACGAAGGCAATAGCTAGAATTAAGAGACCAGAAAAGAATCCAAAACCATCTGCTCCGGTTTCCGCAGTACCGTCTCTTCTGAATCTTCTGTACCTTCTGTATTTGAAACTAGTATTCTTAAACGCACAATAAATGCCACAACCAAGCGGTACCCATGATATAAGGATAACAAGGTGGCGGGATATGATTGGGATTGTGGGGTCTACAATGACCACTAGAAGAGGAAACAGTACCAAGACCACACAAACAATGTACAGCGAACCAACGAACCAAGATATCTTCGATGCTATCCTTTCCGCCTCCAACAAACCTCTCCTAGAAAACTTGCCTAAAAGGTTTAGGATTAGGTTTCTCCAGATAAAGCTGGTATCACGATTTACTAGGTCATAGGCTACTTGATATCTGCTGAGATACGAGTACTATCACCAAACAACAGGTATGAACTCGGCAGGACGAATAAATTTCCCACAGCTAGGACAGCCACCCATCCTTCTGACCAAACTAAACAAGTGATCCTCATGTCCCGCTTCACGACAGCTAGGACAGACAACGATCTCCTCCCCAGCTTTGAGCTCACCTCTGCATGCTCGACACTTTTGGGTTAACTCGATTTCCTCGGTGTGTTGCGGCGCGTCTTCAATTGAATGACTGCAATTCCAGCAATTCTGACCTGCAGGAGTTGGAGGTTTGTTGTCACTGCCACAACCAGCACACTCAACAATTACAATCTGGGGCTGGGATGACTCACTCGGCTGTGGTATGCTGGTTAATCTATGGGCTGTTTTCCTCTTTGGTTTACGAACTACTTTCCGGGTTCGTTTGCGGACCGCTTTACGTTTCGTTTTTGTATCCTTGGGCTTACTCATACTGAATCACCCGATCTGTATTCCTCTAGACTAGACCAGTAGAGTATCTATATTAAATTAAGGGAAACAGTTCAAAGTAAACCCGTCTACTAGGCTGTAGGGATTAATTGTACTGAACTGAGGCGTTGCCCACAATCCGGGCAAGCAGCATGAACCCTGACATACTCCAATAGGTGCGCCCGATGTCCCTGAGTCTGGCAGCTGGGACAGAGCATGACCCTGTCCTTCGATAAGATATCACCCGAACAGACCACACAGCGTTGGGCGGTCTCCACTGATTCGGTTTGTTGGGGAGCAGTTTTTATCGAGTGCCCACAGTGCCAACAGGACTTGCCCGTGGGGTTATTCTCGCTGCCACAGCTAGAACACAAAGCAACAGTCATTTGGCGCAAGGAGGGCACCCAATGTTCTGGTTTGCGAGTGAGTGTATGTCTTGGCTTGCGGATGGGTGTCAGTCTGGGTTTGTGAGTAGGTTTCCGGGATCGCGTTGTCCTTTTTCGCTTTCTCGCGAATTCAGGAGGAAAGGTGTAGATAGCAATAACAATGAGACTCACCATAACTAGCCCGAGAATTAATAGTGGAGAGACCAGGGAATTGAGATACGTTACAAAGACTGGGTGAGAATAAACTGAAAACCAGTTTATAGGCCACGAATGTGAAATGATGGGGCCCAGAAAGATAGCCAACAAGACCGTTATAATGGCACCAACACTAGATTGCTTCAGTGCTGTAGTTCTGTCTCCTATTACTCCACGAACCACCGCATACAATAGACAATAAAGGCTACAACACAAAAACATCAACTCAGACCAAACCCACATTGAATTCTGCCAAATGAAGGTAATCGAGAGGAGGCCCAGAATCAAGGAAAATACTAGGAACAGGAAGGAATTCGTTTTGTTTCTAATCAACACCACCAACCTCCAATGGTATCCTTTCTGACTACTACATAATACTAAATATCCATATATAAAACTTGGAAACAATTTTTTTGTGGCTCAGTGAAAGAGCTTTAGGAAGAAACGCCCTGTGGCATGTGGGGTATCCGTTGACTAAGCCATTGAAACAGATAATCGTAGTGAGCCACACCCATTGGGACCGTGAATGGTATCAACCATTTGAGGATTTCCGATGGCAACTCGTCAAAACCATGGACCAGCTCCTTGACTTAATGGAGGAGGACCCACAATACCGCCACTTCACCCTAGACGGGCAAACACTCATGCTAGAAGATTACCTGGAAATGCGTCCAGAGCACCGACCACGAATAGAACATCTAGCAAAAGATGGACGTCTCCTTATTGGTCCTTGGTATGTGTTGGGTGATGAATTTCTTGTTAGCGGAGAAGCCTTGATCCGGAATCTTCTCTTGGGCCAGCAACAGGCAGAATCCTTTGGACCAGTCATGAAGGTGGGTTATGTGCCTGATCTCTTTGGGCACATCGCGCAGCTCCCTCAACTTCTCAGGGGGTTTGGCATTGATTCGAGTGTCTTCTGGCGAGGCTTCGATGATAAGGGTGAATCGCTACCCACCGAAACTCGCTGGCTAGCACCGGATGAGTCTGAGGTCCTCAATGTCCATTTGGGTGCAAGCTATGGGATTGCCTCCAACCTGCCCAAAGATGTGGACGCGACCCTAGCTCAGCTCTTGATGCCAGTCACCATTCTTGGTCCTCGGGCATCCAGTTCAGCGATTCTGTTACCCAATGGGAGTGACCACCTTCCACCTCAACCCTATCTTCCTGGATTGCTTGAAGCTCTTAACCAACGCCTTAAGTCATCCGACGTTCTAGCTGGACAATCACTGAGTGATGTATTTAGCCGCCTCCTCACCACAATGGAAAGCCCAGCCAGCTTCTTCGAATTCCAGCCCGACGTCAAACAGCTGGAGGGCCCCCTCACGCAGCTCTTCAGCCCTGCCGTGGAGTCCCTCAAGGGTGCTGAATTCAAGCATGGAACCCTACAGGATTATTTCGATATTGTACGGCAGGAAGTGGATGTCTCGGAACTCCCTGTAATTCATGGGGAACAGCGCAGCTCCAAACACTTCGCCATCCTGCCTGGGGTGTTTTCAGCCCGTATCTATCTTAAACAGGCTAACTTTGCTTCCCAAATGCTCCTGGAGCGCTGGGCGGAACCCTTTGCGACCATCGCCTGGTGGCTCGGAGCACCCTACCCCCAAACCTGGCTCAAACGGGCCTGGAAGTTCCTCCTGAAGAATCACCCTCATGATTCAATCTGTGGCTGCAGCATTGATTCTGTCCACGAAGACATGGAACGCCGCTATGAATGGTGTCAACAACTCGCCAATAACGTGCTCAGCGATGCCATCGACACTATAATCAAACACGCACAGACAACGCCCCCTGCTTCCGTACCTGAGCCCTGCTTCCATTCCTTTCTTGTGTTTAATCCTCACACCTGGGCTCACACTGATGTGGTGCGAATTATCCTGCGCACGGAGAAACCCGCTGAATCCCTCGAGGGCTGTACTCTCTACGATGCAACTGGGAACCCCGTTCTGGCTCAATTAACACCAGGACCTCAGATTGACCCAGCCCTAAATCCTCTCATTGACCAACATGTTTTACCATCTCCGGAATCTGGAGAACCAAAACCCATCAAACCGGAACACACGCTACTCGTGACCTTTGTTGCCAAGGATGTTCCCAGTCTCGGCTACGCGACCTACCACCTTGCGCCTACACCGTCTGACAAAGAGCAGCCAACATCTGCTCTCCAATTAGGGGATGGCGAGGACCAGTTCTCTGCTGAAAATCCGTTCTTGCAGCTGAAACTGTCTCCCTCTAATGGCACCTTAACCCTATACCACAAATCCAGCAAACGCCGATACAAGCGGCTCCTCACCTTCGAAGACACAGGCGACGTAGGCGACGAATACAACTACTGCCCCCC
>JAEOSX010000138.1 GCA_016840135.1 Candidatus Hermodarchaeota archaeon | reverse complement strand
CCAAGCAGTTCCCCACGTCACTTTCACTGGTGGTGAGGCTACCCTCCGAGATGACCTCGTTGAATTGGTACGCTATAGTGAGGATATCGGCATCATCGCTGGGCTTGTCACGAATGGTCGACGCTTAACACAATCGCTTGTAGACGGTCTTGTAGACGCAGGACTAGATTATGTGCAAATCACACTGGAATCACATCTACCTGATATTCATGACAAGATGGTTGGAGTGAAGGGTGCGTGGAAGGAGACTGTAGCTGGTCTTGAGCGCTTCATCGCTACCGATGTCTTCACGTTAACTAACACTACTCTGACTCAGCTCAACCGGTCTACAATAATGGATACAATAAAATTCCTTGCAGAGAAGGAGCAAACCCACTTTGCCATGAACGGCTTTATCTATTCAGGCAGTGGTCTGGATGTTGTTGACGAGTACGCCATCACTGAAGACGATCTTAACGATATCATAACAGAAATCCTTGTAGAAGCTAGCGAAAATGATATGCGTGCTATCTGGTATTCGCCAACCCAATACTGTTATTTTGACCCGACCGATTACGGGTTAGGTCCTCGTCGATGTAGCGCTGCTTTCTCTAGCCTCGCAATAGAGCCCAACGGGGATGTGCTACCCTGCCAGAGTTACTTCGAAACAATGGGCAACATCCTCAAAGATCCATGGAAAACTATCTGGAATCACCGGATAGCCAAGGCCTTGCGGGCTCATAAAACACTGGACAAGGAGTGTCAGACCTGTAAGTTACTCAAAACCTGCGGCGGGGGCTGCCCCCTCTTTTCGCAATACAAGCAGGTATGCTGCCACCATAGCATCGGTAGCTAATATTCAAGAATTTCGCTCTGGCTTGATATTCACTTAACTCTACAATCACCCTCCCAGAGGGATGCATTCGTTGGCACAACCGTACTCTCCACACTTTCTCTGTGACCAGGCTCAACGCACTCAGGCTACTCGGTCGTTCATTTATAACCAAGTCCGTTGGGACGCCGCACCTCTCACCCTAGATCTTGGATGCGGTTCTGGAGCTATCACATCAGAATTAACGGCTAGAACTCATCACACTACTGCAATTGGCATTGACATCAATCCCTTGCTCCTCTCATCGGCTATCCAAAACAAATCCCACCCTGCGGTTCATTATCTACTCGCTGACGCAACAGCAATGCCTTTCCGCTCCAACCTCTTTTCCTTCATTCTTGATCATTTCACCCTCATGTGGATTCAACGCTATCAACACGCCTTAGAGGAGTCTTATCGCGTCCTTCACACAGGAGGGAAATTTGCATCAATCGAACCCGACTATTCAGGTCGCATCGAAGCACCACTAATCCCATCGAACACCTCGTCCCCAATTCCTCCAATCATCAAGTATCTTACCACTGTTGGAGCTCATCCCTACCTTGGAAGTCAACTCCCCCGGGCTCTTGACCAAGCAGGTTACAAAGGAATATGTTTCGGTGTCCTTGCTTGGGAATACTGCAAACAAGCTGCCCAGCAAGAAATTCGTGGAGAAGCTAATCTACTCACGGCCCATAAGCTGCCTTGGGAACTACCACACTTCACTTTCACTCCTATATTCTGGGTCCTCGGAAACCGACCCTAGCCCTACGCGATGTACAAATCCCAAACCTCATTGGAGAATCCGCTGATAAATCGAATATTCAATTGAAACTGGGCGATTAAAAAAAGAAGGGGAGAGGGATGTGTTAGTACACCCCTGATTAGAGTGGTGTATAATCGACTAGACCTGGGAAGAAGAAAAGGACAGGTATTTCGATGAGAACGTATATGATGAGGCACAGAATTCCGATAGCTAACGCTCCTCCGAATCCAACATCAAAGAAATGCATGAAGAGAGGAAGGTAAACTATAACTGTGATCAACGCGGCGCCCACAAGTGCGATTAAATTGATGGTTTCAGAGGCAAATGGTAAACCTAACATGGGGAGCCCAATTTCGAATGCCCAGTGAAGAATTGCGCTAAGTAGAGAACCAACGAAAGCGACAATGAGAGCATCAGTAAATTTAGCGTTGATACCTGCGACAATGCGACCAGTGATATAGAAGACAACAGTCAGAATTACCCATTTGACAAAGAAGATGATAATTGTTCCCATAAGTGCGGGGGATATGAATAGAATAGCCATAGCAGAGTCTCCTGAGGGGATCTATCTATAATTAGTTGAGTGGAACACACGAATAAAGCTTACCATAAAAGATGAAGAGAAAAAAAGAAGGGAATTCTCGAACACTCAACCTAACGGCAAGGTTCGAGAAATCTCAAGGCCCGAATATAATGAACAATATGGGGAGTACAAGGATTGCAATTGTAGCGAGTAGTACGATTTGGAAGATAATCACGAGTAGACCTACTGCCACGGCACCCCAGAAGCCAGTGTCGAAGAATTTCATGATTAGTGGTATATATATGCAGATTGTGATTAGTGAGCTGATGGCAACGCTGAGTACATAGGCGTACGCAGATAGCCCAGCTGCTGCTAGGATGCCCTGAACTGTTGGGGTAGCGAAAATATAATTGAATATCGCTGTTAGTACTGCATTACATATTGCCCCAAGGAGGGAGACAATCATTGCGTCGGTGAAAGTGGTATTTATACCGCTGACAACACGTCCAGCAGCGTAAAATACCAATGTAGCGACGAGCCATACAACGAGAAAGACAATCGCTATGAAGATTAGAAATCCAATTATCATCGGTGTTTCTCCAAGATGGTTAGTGTTCCTCTTTTCCTTGTACCTTTCATAAATAGCTTGCTATTTCAATTGCGCAGGACGCCTCCATTCTTTCCAACAGTGTTAATTCAAAGCATTGGTCACTTACTGTTTTTCACTTCTCTGAAGGTCTTGGATAGGTTTAAAGGCTGATGCCGCGCCCCCCAAAGGTGAAGAAGCGGGGTGGTAGTATGCCACGTTTTCTAGATCTGTTTGTACAAGAGCTACGAGGAGCTAAACAGGAGTTATTACGCAGGGTTCTAACAGGAGAAGAATCAAATGAAGTAGACCGGCATCTCCATCAGGCCTTCCTTGAAGAGTGGCTGGAGTTACCAACACCTCAAAAGGAGGAACTCCAAGTCGTTGCGGTTGACAGCGGTCGAGCGCTTCGAAGATATTCCTCTGGTGCTTTCATGTATATCACACGCGCTATCGCTTCTTCTTCTTGGGGGAAATCTTACCGTAATATGATGTTCAACTCCCATGTTGTCGCCTCCACTGGTGCCCAAATCGCTAATATGGTCGGGTTACGTTCAGAGCTCTGTGAGCATGAAGCCATTCTAGATGCGCTAAATGATTCTGACGACGTAGATGTGGTGTTGGTCGATGGCTCCCTCTATGGGCGGATAAATCATGTTCCTGAAACCTTCAATTATCGAGGAGAAAGAGATCTATACCTAAGGTTCATGGACACTTTCAGCAAGCTTGTGGAGAAGTGTCGCCAACGGAAAATCCTCCTAGTCGGAGTTAGTAAGGATTCTGTGGCTAACCACTTAACAAAAACCCTCATGGAAAACATTCGCCAAAGCATACTTGTGTCATTGGAGGATGAACTATCTCCTGAGCAGATGGCACAGTTGATTGGTCTATTAAGTGAACTAGGAAAGAGCGCGAGACCCCTGAACGAACTTGTACGGGATTTACCATTGAACAAACAGCAGCATGAAGATCTTTATGGTCTAGTGAATGAACTTCGACGACCTCGACCTGACTTTTCTTTAATATCCGCTTGGGCAGAGACGCCTGGTTATACAACGCCAATCGAACCCTATCCAGACGTTCCACTATTCAAGTATGAGGCAAAGAACCCACGAGATTACGCCTTAAGACGATTTGCCAATGCAAGCATGGACCACCCAGGAGAAGAGGATGCCTTCGAAGAATGGTCAATTAAAGTAATGGAGAAGGTGTTTGGTCTCCCGGCTTTCATAACTGTGTGTGTAAAACTAGCACCCAATGATACTCCACTACGTATCGACATCCCCGCTTCAACAATAGGTCTTCCAGAACGTTTGATAGATCTTAAGGAACCTAAAAGGCTCGACCCCCCACCTGAAAAACTAATGCAAGCTCTAGCACTATTACAAGCAGAGTATGGGGGTCTTGACTTGTACAACGTGTGGTTGGTTCATGCAGACCAGGAAGCCCGCTTACCAGTACGAGATGTCACAAACCTATATGAACCTCTGATTGAGAAAGAACTCAGAATTTCTTTGTCTCCTTTGAGGCGAGATCGAAGGGCGAGAAGGACTCCTCGCCTCCCCTCGTAATGACAGTCAGAAGAGAGGAAAAAATGTTAAACACAAAAATCTATGACAATTCCAGCTTTCAGGAAGATACATAGTTTAATTGCAGAAAATATGGAGTGTAATTTTGGTGTTGCTCGATTTATCCGCTGAAGCACCTGTTGGCTACATCGTTGACGAAGGTAAGTCCACTGAGTTTATCTTCGCCAGTGACCGAAAACGATACCCGCCCAAGTTTGAGTACTTAACAGTACGGTCTGAAGAATTCGTTGGCGATAAACTCGAACCTGTGGACGTTCTCGCTCAAGTACAAAGGATTTCTACTCTGAGCCTTGCACTTCGCAGGGACCTTGATATTGAAGCTATTCACCGGATTAAGGAGGCTGGCATAGACGATGTTAAAGCCTGGGGGATAGCTAGAGTACTTGGATACATATCTCCGACTAGTAAAAGCGGAAACCCACGCGTCTTGCTTCCTCGCCGCGCAGTTGTGCCGGGTCAGCCCATTTATGTGGCACCCGACCACTTTCTTAAAAAGTTCTACGAATATCCCGCCGCAGAAGCGCTCTACATAGGTAATCTCATCACCCGACCCAAGGTACCCGCCCACATCAGCATCAACGGGTTTCGACGTCACCTCGCTATCCTCGCACAAACTGGTGCTGGTAAAAGCTACCTGACCGGGGTTCTCATCGAGGAACTTATGGCGCATGGTGCCACCGTTCTCATCATCGACCCACACGCTGATTATGTCCTCCTCAGCCAAACAGCAGAGGGGGGGAAACACGAGTTCTCGAATAGAGTTACTGTCTTCCAGAACCCTGAGAGTACCAGCCGATATAGCCAGAAAGACATTGGTCAGGTCGAATCCTATACTGTCAAGCTCACTGATGTTCCCTTTGACGAGCTATGCAGTATTTGCAGCATCGGCAAGGGTTACACTAACATCCAAGATGTCCTACAGAGAGCATTAGACCGGCTAAATAAACGGGGTGTTGTCTACCTAGCAGAGGATATAGAAAATGCCCTAAAGGAAATCGCACAGGACGAGGAGATGGAAAAGAGAATCCAACAAAGCGCCAGAAAGACCATCAAATATATACGAAAACTCCACAGGCTCCGCGTCTTCTCGCGAAGTGGTGTACCCATTGAGAACATCCTCAAACCCTGTCAAACCTCAGTCATCGATCTTTCTGGATTGGAAAGTCAAAGTACTGACTACATTGTCAGCCGCCTCCTAAACGACTCCTTTAATGCCGTTACATCTAGAACCTTCGACTATCCAGTTTTTCTAGTAGTTGAGGAGGCCCATAATTTCATTCCTGCTGGAGAAGAGAGGAATCGCTCTCTCCCAGTCATCCGCCGCATCGCTGGTGAAGGACGAAAGTTCGGAATCTTCCTTATTGTCATCAGTCAGCGCCCTGGGAAAATCCATGCCGACACCCTAAGTCAATGTAATAGCCAGATTGTTCTGAAGATAACCAACCCTTCAGACCAAACTGCTATAGCTACCTCTTCGGAGAGGCTCAGCGAAGAACTCACCAATGATCTCCCTGGATTAAATGTGGGTGAAGCTGTTATTGTTGGCGAAGTTACTCGTTCCCCTGTAATGATTAAAGTAAGAACTCGTAGAACCCGGGAGGGCGGCGCTGATATCGATGTCGTTGCACGCCTCCGGAAAGCTCGCAAAGCCGCTGGTATTGATCAACGCCTCGTAGCTGAGCGCCGTCAGGAAACAAAAACGAAAGGGAGATTCTCTGAGGTCTAGGTTCCAATGACTGTCAAAATCCTACATTTCTCTGATTCACATCTCGACGTTCCAGCATCCAAGTTTGGTCCTCGACGTTTTGAGCGTAAACAGGACTTTCTACAAACCTTCGATGCTGTAGTTGATTATGCACTGGAGAAACAACCGGACATTGTACTTCACACAGGCGATCTTTTCAACAGTATCAACCCGCGAAACCCAGCACGAGCACATGTTATGACAGCCTTTCGCAAACTACATACTCAGGGAATTCGCATATTCATCATATCAGGTAATCATGATGTACCTCGTGCTAGACAAGCAGGTATTTCGCCTCTTGTGGAGTATGCTAATGCTGGCTTCATCACCCTCTTTGAAGATTGGGAGAAAGTAGGATCTGAAACGATAGACATCAATGGGCTAGATGTGGAAATTTCCGGGATATCTTATGATCCCACAATCCCTGCGAGTTCAACAGTGGATCCCCTTTCTCAGGTCTCCATTCCTGGAAAAGGAGATATCAACATCCTACTGGTACACTACAATGTTGAGGGGTTCCGTGGTACTTTCCCCACAAGCCCAACGATTCGTTTGAAATCCCTCCCAAAGAAACTCACCTACCTAGCAGTTGGTCATATACACGAGCACCAAAAGCAGAGTGTGGAAAATACTACAATATGCGTTCCTGGGAGCACCGAACATGTTTCCTTTGCAGAAGAGAAACATCAGAAGGGGTTCGTCTGGTTCGAAGCCAACGCTGAAGGAGTTCAAAAAGTCGATTTTGTACCCGTTAAGACCCGTCCTATGCGCACCATATCTGTTACCATTCCCACTGATGCTGACATCAATAGCCTCTTGGTCAAAGAAATTTACAAGCTCCGGAATCCTCAGCTCATTCTCCGTTTCCTGTTAAAAGGTGTAATGACTATCAAGTCAGCGGAACGTTACCGCCGCTCGGAGGTAATCCGACAAGGAATCGCTCAATGTTTCTCAGTAGAAATCGTTGATAATCTCGAGTACATAAGTCCTGAGCTCACAATCCCCGCAAGCGAACTTGCACTTAAACCTCCCATCACAGAGTATCGCGACTACCTCGCTGCGGCTATCAAGCAAGAAAAGGATTCAGTGCGCAAGGCTAGGCTACAAAAGGCACTAGAACAGGGCATAGCGCTCCTTGAAGAAAAAGGAGGTTGGTAGATGGTTCTACTACGCCGTCTAATAACCAGTGACTTCAAACACCTCGATGTCGACATAGACTTCCCTGAGGGCATTCTCTCAATTGGGGGTCCCAACGAATCGGGCAAATCCTCTATTTTTGAAGCGATTCTCTATGCCTTCTTTGGCCGCACAAACAAAGCCCCGCGCGGCGAAAAAGACCGACTGATAAACTATGATGCCAGCGAACTGTTTGTCCAGTTATTCTTTGAATTGCAGGGTAAGCAATACCGCATCACTCGTCGAATCCATAGGAAACGACCGACACTAGCTACACTCCACGAGATTAGCCCAGATGGTCGAGCAATACGGATGGCTGGAAATGTATCCACCCTAGATGAAGCTATTTCCAAATTACTTGGCGGCGTAGGGCTGAGCGACATGCTAGCCAGCAACGTTGTACTGCAGAAAGATTTGGACCGCCTCGCTAAACTTGATTTGAGTCAGCGCAGGAATGTTGTCAACGCAATGATGGGACGAGAGTGCTTCTCAAAAGCAGTCGATCAACTCAACAAGGATTCTAGCCCCCTTAAACGGTCACTCGAACCAAAACGCGAAAATTTACGAAGTTTAGAACAACTGCTAGTACAATATCAGCAGAACACCCAAGAGCTTCAAAGAAAACAGGAAGAGCTTGTTCAACTCGAAGAACAACTCAAGGAACTGAGCCGCGCCTATGCCATCGTGAATAAACATTACAAAGTTGTAAAAGCTTACAAGATTGCGAAGGATCGGAAAGAATCACTCCAGCAATCCCTCACAAACAAAATGGAGCTTCAAAAACAAAATTCTAGAACACTTAAGCGACTTGCAAGTCTAGAAACTAAGAGAGATCGACTTCTCGCCCAGCAAGAACGCCTAGCTCACATCGAATCTGACACAGCCGTCTTTAAAAGAATCAGTAATATGGCAACTGAATTACAAGAACAGACCAATTTACAGGCAGCTGCTCAAGCCTCACTAAAGAGAACACAGAAACAACTAGCTAAACTTGAGCCCCTTAGAGACAAAATCAGTGAATATCAAAGTGTAAAAGAACAGCGTCTCGCCGCTGAAAAACGACAGCGCCGAATGGTTTCACCACTTCTTTATATTGGGTCCATAGGATTACTAGCATCAGGAATTGGAATAGTCTTCTTTAATCTCCTTATTGGAGTAAGCCTCATACTCGCTGCAATTCCCTTCATAATCTTCCTCGTGAAAACCTCACTAGAATATCGTGGTCTGGAACCTCGTCTAATTGCTCTTCGAGATCGTGAAGAGAAGTTACATAAACACGCCGCCAAAGCTGAAACGTTGAAACAACTTGAAAGTCAGTTAGAAGATGATAAGACTCAGTTAGATGTTATCTCCAAGAGAATTCAGAGCCTTCTCAAGCGGATACGAAAACAAATGCTCAAACTATCTTCTGATATATTCGACCCAGATAAGCTTTCCACAGACTCAAAGCCTGCTAAAATTCAAGCCGCAATAAAATCAATCGAGAAAAAGCTCTTGAATCTCCAAGCCAGACAAGAGACTCTTGAGGGAGAACTTGAAGACCTTCAGGAACAGCTTGCTGACCTTGAACAGCTGAAACAAAAACAAAAATCCTTAACAGAAGAGGTTGTCGCTCTTGAAGCCGAACTTGCGACCCAAAAACCACCCACACTCCCACCAGAAGTATCTCCCTACACTCCAGAGAGTTTCGAGGAGTTAGAACACCAAGAACAAGAACTAGGTAAAGCCAAAGTTGGGAAGCAGACTGATAGACAGCATGTACTAAAACGGATTAAGGAGCTAACATCTTACCTCGCAGAGCATTCAGATATCCAAGAAGAATACGAGTCCAAACGAGAGGAATTGGCGCAACAAGAAGAAATGCTTGATATTTCGGAGCTAACAATAAAGACGCTCCGTGACGTCGCAGAACGGTCACGTGAGCGAGTACGGCCCAGGGTAGAGCATGCAATGGGACCTATCTTGGCTACAATCACGGGGGGTAAATACCACTATCCCAAACTTAGCGAAAATTATAGCCTAAAGGTCCATTCATCAATGGCTGGCCAGTATGTCCAAGCAGATTTGTTTAGTGGAGGTACAGAAGATCAATTTCTCCTCGCCCTCAGGTTGAGCTTTGCCATTTCCCTATTAGGCGGTCGTGGAACGGCACCCCAATTCTTATTCCTCGATGAGCCATTTGCTGGCTCAGATGTGACTCGCAGAAATAACATAATCCGTTTACTCCAAGACGACCTCACCAAAGTCTTTAGACAGATAATCGTAGTCAGTCATCTGCAAACCGTTCTTTCCGCCTCAGAACACCATTATCGCATGATAAATGGGCGATTATACCCGTCTGATTAATCGATTAGAGAGGCTTTGAAAGGTACGATTCTTCGGTTCTAAAGGTGAATTCAGATGCTTCAAGGAGTTTGCGATGAGAGGGGAAAGAATAGACTTTTAGTTGGGAGGATTTGTTTTTCCTGCTCAGCTCTTCAGTTATTCTAAGCACCGTAGCTAGAAAACCTGTTGACTTTTCACCTTCGGGTGATAGCCAAAGTCGAATGAAGTTGTGAGCCACGGTTACAGCTTCTGCTTTCTTTTGTCGAAGTAACCAGAGTTGTGGTGATGGAATGTCTACTTTCATTAATTCGTAGAGCTTGCTCATATTGCGGAGATAGGACCAAGTATAGGAGGGTGTGTAGTTGTTTCCGATTGCTAGCTTGAAACCGATGGGTGGTTGGGGTCGTTGTTTCCATTCTAGAGGAATCATATGCACATCACTAGTTTGTACTTGTGGTTTCCCGTTTCCGAGTACTTTGGTGAAGTAGAGAAGTCTGTCAGTCTTTTGGAATTTCAGAGATGTGTAGAAGTTGTACGAAGCTTGGTCTTGGGAGGAAACGGTCATTAACTGGCATCCCATTTTCGCTGCGAGTTCTTGTCCCCGCTCTATGAGGAGTTTACCTATGCCTTTTCTTTGCCAGGCAGGGTCGACTACTATCCAAACGATGTGTGCTCGCCTCTCCTGTGGTATTCCAACATCATATGCAATCTCCAGCTCACCAATGATTTCCTCCTTTTGTCGCGCAACGAGTACCACTCCCCCAGCTTCTTCTAGTATCTTAAGGTGAAGTTGAAGGAGGTTAGGATCCAGCCAAGGACCACCATGCCTCCACCTCTCCCATCTCGAGAGTTTCTCCCAGGTCGAAGGCGCTCCCCGCGAGCCATCTTCAACATAATGATGCCACTCGGTTATCTCTCTACAGTTCAAGGAGGCTAAAGCTTCTATGTCGGTATCGGGATTGATTGTGTCAATAATTAGTCGTGTCACATTCCATCGTGAAAGCCGCTTATCAAAATAAGCCTTTCACTGTTTTGAGGTTATATCCGATAACTAAATAGATGCTAAACATTCCAAAAGCATACTAG
Organism: Candidatus Hermodarchaeota archaeon; assembly: GCA_016840135.1. Taxonomy (GTDB): domain Archaea; phylum Asgardarchaeota; class Hermodarchaeia; order Hermodarchaeales; family Hermodarchaeaceae; genus YT-063. The sequence goes on along the minus strand of JAEOSX010000138.1, from coordinate 4,245 downwards.
CCGTGTTATGTTAATGGTGTTCAGATATGGCGTCCTCGAAGATGATTCTTAGCCGCTGGCGGAAAGCCTTTCCCTTGGCAGGATTTGAGCCAGCATTAAACGAGCCTAGTAAAGATGATAGGCGTTTAGCCGAGCAATTCGCCCCTCTCATCTTTGCTGATCCGAAACTCATCGTAGAAGAACAGGAAGATCTTGCTCGTAACCTTGGAATCGATTCCCCTAGCAGCGGCTTCAGCGCCATACGTGAAAGGCTACGCAGGCGAGATATTAGCGGAGTAACAGACGCACTTCACCTCTTCCGTGTAGGTCAATTCCCAGATGACATGACAGGTGCACGCATCGGTATACTCGGTGTTGACCTACCAGAGAGCAAGTTCCCCTGGGACAATGAAATGCGCAAGATGCTGAAACAAATCAGTGAACGGCTGCGTAAAGATTATGCCGAGAAATACTTCAATCATGTTCAGGGGCTCTTTAACACCATTTTTCCCACAAAAACAACACCAACATGTGTCATCAAGTATAGGGTCTGCCGTGACCAAGCTAACCAAGATATCTACTGCATCCAATACTTCGCCTATTGGCCAATCCAACTATTCCCTAGACACTGGTACGACTATGAACCATTCTATGTTATCGTCCGAAAAGAGGGGAAAAGGTACACGCCATTGTTGATTACTTACAATGCAGATTTTGGTATAAGGCCCCTAATATCAGGTAAACGACCAGGTCATATCATTCGAACCTTTATCAACTGGGATTCCAAGGACATACAGATTAGTCCTGGTGACTTCGATGCTATGGCTAACTACATGACCAAGGCATATGGCGGACGGTATCATTATCAGTCCATGCCAAGCGATAAACAGAAATCCCATACTGATGTTCTCTTTGATTCTCGCGACCGCCCAGCGCTCCATATTCCCAAGAAGTGGCATTCCTTTGATCTGTGCTCACCTGATGTTCTTCATAGCAACCCGCCTCTCTCCTGTGAGCTTCATCCTCTGAAGTCACAGGATTTGCTTCACATTGGATGGGAAGTTCTCAACCCCTTCCAAGCCCCATTCCTGTATCCGACTAGAGGTAAGGATAACGCGCTTATGCATTTCCCCCTGAATGCTGCAACTCTTTGGCATGCTCCAACTTATCATCGCTGGAACGATTACGCGCTCTTCGAGATGCATATCAAGCAGGAACGCCCGTCGAAAACGGTTTCTAACATCTACTCGTATCAGGTCGGGCTCTTGATTGATCTCTTCTCAGAACTCTCTGGTGAGAGCATGGGAATCAGCGTATGGCCATTAATCGAGGCACGGGAACGAGAACTCGAAGACACTCTTTCTCTGATTAGGGGTCTAAAGAGTGATTAACGCCACCCGTCAGGCTTAAAACTAACCTGCAGTGAATGTGAAACAGTATTCAGTTAATTGGGGTGTCTATGGTTTCTGAGAGTATGAGCGCCACTGAACAACCAACAGTAGCAATGCCTGGTCGCGGAAATCAACCCCTCTTCTGGGCGCTGCTAATCACACTTTCTATAATTTGTGCTGCTTGGGGGTTCTTTTCTCCTTACCCCTATAACCTGATTCTTTGGGGCTTAGCTTGCATTGCATTCATCTTGTTTCTAGTACTTCTTCGGCGGAACTATCGGGGTGTTCCACGTATCGAAGCAACGGAAGTCCGTAGGCTCGTTGCATGTGACGCTTGTAATATTGAATCGGAAGGACCATTCCAAAAAGGAGACTATGTCTTCCGAGAAGTCGGAAAATGCCCGCGGTGTGGTGGGCAACTCTACGTGAAAGCCCTCTACGGTGTTGACGAGAAGGCTCCACTCAAGCGTCAACAGCCCCCAATCGGTCCATCTTGACTCCTCTAGAGTTTGAGCCTACTCGTTAAGCCCAAAATAGGGATGTTTTATTCATAACGCAGGGCTTGGACTGGGTCAAGCTTTGCAGCCTTTCTTGCTGGGTAGAGGGCAAAGATTATGCTGAGAATTATAGCAAAGGAAAGCGCGAATACGATTGTCTGTATTGAGGGCTGCGGTAGAAGGTAGAATTCTGAACCGAAAACACTCTCTAGACCAAGAGCGGATATGAGCCTGGGTGCCAGTTGGCCAAGGGCATAGGCTAGGCCGTATCCCAATCCGATTCCTACGAGGCCGCCAATAAAACCTAGCAACGCAGCTTCAGTAAGGAACTGAAAAAGAATTGTGCGGTTTCGGGCTCCTAGCGCCTTCATGACACCAATCTCTCGGGTTCGCTCCATAACAGAGACTAGCATTATGTTTAAAATCGAGACTCCCGCTACTAGCAGAGCAATAGAAGCGATGGCGAGTAAGAATAAATTGATTACATTGAATATTCCTTCTAGCATTTCTATGACCTGGGTTGGCACAAGAACTAATACATTGTCGAAGTAGTAGTCCCGGATTTCATCCGCTATCGAATCGGCCTGACTGGGGTTTTCGATTTTTACCACTATTACATCAATCCATTCGTAATTATGGATAACACTGCAAGTGTTTAACGGAATGAAGAGGCTGCGATCGATTGGTGTGACACCAGAATATCCAACTTCGTCAAGGATTCCAGAAACTGTGAAGGTGTAATTCGCGAACTCCAAACCCCCAGTCGAATTTCTGACAAGGATTTCTGTCTTAATCTCGTCACCCGCGTGGACAAAGGGGTCACTTAAATGACCTAGAATAGCAGAATCGTTTTCGACAGGATCAGGCATACCACCTTCTATGAAATTAAAGCGATGACCGTAGATATGTTGAAGCTGCGAAAAGTTAGCACCGATTATCCTAGTTTCAATGTGTTCGGAATCGTCATCACTTTGATATAGAACTCCACCTCTCATCTGAAGTGGCATGGTCGCCACGACGCCCGCCATCCCTTCAATATCCTCCGCCTCTTCAAGAGTTAGGTAATCAAAGCCCCAAGAAGTAAACAGATCACTGGCGGGCAACACGCTGATGATGTCTGGTTCAAACCCTGTTAGAAGTCTCCTGCTCACTTCATCGTTAAAGCCAGCACCCAGCGCTGAGATAGATACGGTTGCCATTATTCCGATGATAATACCCAGTGCGGTCAAGCTAGTACGGAATTTTCGACGTTTCATATTTGTCCAAGCCAGTCCAAGTATTCGTCCTGCTTTCATCGCTATACCTTACCTCCTTTACCCGACCTCTCACTGATGAATTGTCCGTCTCGCATCTCAATAACTCGGTCTGCAACAGTTGTCAACCTCTTGTCGTGACATACAACAATGACTGTTTGTTGCTGTTGTTCGTTAACTTCTCGCAATAATTGAATAATATCTGCACCTGTCGCAGTATCCAAGTTTCCTGTCGGCTCGTCAGCTAAAACAATTTTTGGCTGGTTAGCAAGGGCCCGGGCTATGGCTACGCGCTGTTGCTCACCCCCACTTAGCTCTGTGGGGCGGTGATCACGTCTTTCAGATAAACCCACCAATGAAAGAAGTTCTGAACTTCTTTTCTGCGCCTCCTTGGAAGGGATGTCTGCTAAGAAAAGAGGGAGTTCAATGTTGGCTTGCGCAGATAATTGGGGCATGAGATTAAAGAACTGGAAAACAAACCCGACCTTGTGAAGCCGCACATCTGCTAGTTGATTGTCGCTGAGTTCAGACAAGTCCTCACCCTCGATGAAGACTTTCCCTTCTGTTGGTCGGTCTAGACCACCAAGCAGATGCAATAATGTTGACTTGCCACTGCCAGAAACACCAAGAATAACTACGAACTCGCCGTGACTGACTTGGAGGTCTACACCCCGCAACGCGCCCACTTCTACACTACCCATTTCGTAGACACGGTGGAGATTTTCGGCTTCCAGGATAAAGGCATCAGACATCTTTTTCACTTCATGCTGTTAGTCTCTCAAGTGCCCCTTATGTTTTTAAAGGTGATTCCACTTCGATTTTTTGGATAAGCTTTCTCTACAGGGAAATGGGTCGTTGTACTCATCATCACTTCACATTCACCCTTTAACAAGCGAGGAAAAATCTCATGACGGATAAAATTGAGTCGCATACAAAGATTGAGGAGCAAAATATCAGTTTTACTAGTGGCGACCTCCAGTTGGAGGGAGTTCTTCACATAGTTGGTACGGCCGGACAACCCAGTATAGTTTTCTGCCACCCTCATCCCCTCTTTGGAGGTTCAATGGATGATGAGCGTGGACGCGCAATCACTCAAGCTGCCGGGGCTCTTGGTTTTAATGTTCT
>JAEOSX010000137.1 GCA_016840135.1 Candidatus Hermodarchaeota archaeon | reverse complement strand
CGGCAGAAGCGCTGGAGCAAGAACTGGCAAAAGACCCGCCACCAGCTGGAAAAGAGCTATGCCCAGCTCAATGATATCAAGCGGGACATCCGGAACAAACTCGTCCACTTTCTCAAGATACGGTTTCGTGTGGTGTGTTATCAGGCAGAGAATTTGAGGGGGTGGCAGCGTCTCTGGGGAGCCAAGCTCCTGTCGACCGGACTCGGAGGAATAATTCGTGCCCTTGAGGAAAGGGTACATACTCCGGTGCGAGTGGATGGGTGGTTCCCCTCCACCAAGACCTGTTCAGGCTGCGGAGCAATCCGCGAGGTTCGTCTGGATGAGCGAGTGTATTCCTGTAGTGTCTGTGGGTTGGTGATGGGTCGGGACTTGAATTCGAGTCATAACATCGAGACTGAAGGTCTCAGACTAGTAGGTGTGGTGCGTACCGATTTTAAGCCTGTGGAGACTAGCGCCTCTACCCCGGTGTGGCTGGAGTGCCTCAACGGTATTCCCTATGTCAGGGCAAGCCCGGTCCATGAAGCAGGAAGCCTCACAGCAACAACGTGAGGTAGCTCACGAAGAGATAAATAACCTAATTTCTAATAACTCTCTACACATTTATGGTGATACTCATGGCTGTATCAAGTCCAGCGCTCTTCGGTGGAATAATGATCGGAGCTGCCATTTGGTTAGAGATCTATACAGTTGCTATCCTTGCAGGAGGCTACTATTGGATAGTAGTGATTCCTGTGCTCTTCCTCATTGCAGGGCTTTTCGTTGCAGGAGCAACTAAGGAACAAGCAGAATTCTGGGAATTAGCAGGCGGCGGGATTTGCATTGCAATCGCGACTGGCTTTGTAGGCTGGTTTTGGCTCGTCGTCGGTCCAATTAGTGGTTTAGATTTACGATACGGATCAATAGCTTCACTCGGTGCAGGGATTCTCATTCTAGTTGGACTGGTTTTCATCCTGGGTGGGGATAAGAAGGGCTACTAAACCGTGAAAAATCTCTGACGGAGAACTCCTTCCAGTTGAGAACGATTTCCCTTGGTTAGTTTCAGATAGATTACTAGCTAGTCTTGTCTATTTGGCGACGCCGACGAGCTAATCCACTTTCCAATGTAGCTTTGGTGATTATCTCGATTAGTACGGCTTCTTCTTTCTGAGGGCGAAGGAGGCGACCAAGCCGTTGGATGAATTCTCGTTTACTTCCAGTTCCTGATATGATAATACCAACGGAGGCATCAGGTACATCAACACCCTCATCCAAGACCTGCCCTGTGACTATCTTCGTGTAGCGCCCTTCCTTAAAGGCACTAAGGATTTGCCCTCGTTCAGAAGTCTTGGTTTTATGTGTAATAAGGGGGATGCCGAAGAGGTCGGAGATTTTTTCAACAACACGAGTGTATCGGCAGAAGATGATAACTTTTTCACTCTTATACTTGTGAAGAAGTTTTTCTACATGGTTAATCTTTTCTGAAGCTTCAAGGGCAATGCGGCGGGCCTTCTCAAGATTGGAGAGAGCTCTTCGGGCATCGTGATCAAAGATTGTTCGCTCAACGATGGTTTCAAAGTGCCATCCTGGTTCAATATCATCTAGCTTCTTTGTATAAGCACGAAAGACTGCCATAAATTCATCATATTGAACCTTTTCTTCTGGTGTAAGGTCGACTTGGATTGTTTCAATCCGGTAAGGCGCAAGATAACCCTCTTGTTCTAGAAGGCGAGGAGAAATCCGGTAGACTACAGGCCCCACTAGGCGGTCAAGATCGTGGTGAAGTTCATCATATCTTTCAGGAGTAGCAGAAAGCCCAAGGCGGTGAGGAGCGATGAACAACTCTGCGGCAAGGCGGTATGTAGGGCTAGGGAGGTGGTGGACCTCATCGAAAATAAGGAGCCCGAAGAGTTCAGTAAGTTTCGGCGCCATAAGAGAGGCGGAATCATAGGTGGCTACAGTTATCGAGTGGACGGTTTTTGAGCCGCCACCTAATACGCCAACATCTGAGACATTAAGGTGGTCCTCTAACATCTCTCGCCATTGATTAAGGAGATCGATGGTGGGAACCACAATAAGTGTATTTAATCCTAGACGGCGGATGGCTTCAAGGGCTAACACTGTTTTTCCAGCACCAGTTGGAAGGACTACTACTCCTTTTCCATTAGCACCGAGCCAGCGATTCAAGGCATCCTCTTGATACTTTCTTAATACGTAATCTAGATGGAGTTCCGTTCTTATCTCGAAAGGCAGTTCGAAATTTTCCTTCACATATGAAATGGTAGGATAACCTTGCTTTTCAAGAAATTTCTGAATAACGTAGAAATCCATTGGACGAGCATGGAAAATCCGGTCTTCGGCATTGTATACTAATATTGGTTTTATACCAGAAAGTTGGAGGAAACCTGTTGGTTTCAATATCAGGTCACTTTTTCGTAGGAACAGTTCTGCGAATTTGATTATTCCCTGTAATTGAAGGATTTCTTTTTGGAGATTCGGTGATAGAGCTACTTCAGCTTGCGCTAGTATATGGATTAGGTCTCGTAAAGATCGTTTTGCAGCTTTTTGTAGATTAAGCTTGAATATCGTTATCTGACCAGGGGACGAGGTTGGGGTACGATCTGCTATCTGACTCAGACGCGCCAACAAGGATTTGTCTGTTTCTTTAACTTCAAAGGTAACGGAGTCTTTTTCTAGGGTTTTAGTAATTGAGAGTCCTCCTAGTCTTTTCTTACACAGGATTACTTTTCTTTTTTGTCGTCTCTATTAATGGTTATTAACCTGAGGTCTAGATTTCGGAAAAGTCTAAATGTGAGTAATTCCGCTGAGCCTTATCTAGTAGCTGGAGGTGTACATAATGTCATTAGATGAGGAGATGCAGGCGATTGGCGTAAAAATCAGAGAAGCACATAGACTTGAGGCGGAGGGTAATATTCCAGAAGCTCTGGAAATGTTTGACCAGATATCAGAGGGGCTATTAGAACTAGCACAACGGGCGAAAGGTACGTCTTTGGCAGGCGTTCTTGAGCGTCGTGCTAGCCAATTCGCTAGTAGTGCAGCAGTTCTACGCAGGCAAATTGCAGGGGCGCAAGATAGACTAGCAACCCCAGAGCAACAGGGAGTAGTCGACTTGCACCTATTGAGGGGGTCCTCAGTAACGGCTCAGCTTCTGAGATTGTTTCAGTCTGCTCAGTATCGAATTTTAATCGCTGTACACCAACTTCACGCAGTGGAATTAATAGTGGATGAGGCTGAACATGATCAATCGTCACTGAACCTTCTTGTTCTGCTCAACGAGTTACATAAGGGCGGCACCAAGATACGGATTCTCACTACACCACCTGTTCATCTAGCAGGAGTGTCACGATGGAGACAGGCTGATGCATTGCGCTCGCTTAATGAGAGTGGCATAGAATTCCGACTTTGTTCTAGGGTGCATTTTAATAGCGTTCTTGTAGACGAAACTGCAGTTTGGCGTGGTTCAGCCCCGCTCACAGCACAAGGTCTTTCCGGACTGGATGATGTGATAGAATTCTCAGTTTCTAAGTGGATAATTTCTGTGTATTTGGATCTCTTCCGCTCTAGATGGGAGCAAAGTGATTTATCATGTATGCATTGCTCTGAAAAGACCTGCCAGAAGGATTTTCAACCTGAAGATCCTCGCCGCTCTTTTGAGCATCGCGGGCTTTAGCCTTTTGGCGTTAGTAGCTCTGTGTCCGATGTATCAACCTGATGTGTAAAGGCTACTTTCAGGTATCCTCGCTCTTCAGCGTATCGTAATATTTCTTCCAAACGAGTGATAGAGAGATCTAAAACTTCTGCGATTTTGCCTACTGTGTGTTTACCGTCAGAAAGAAGTATTACGAAGATTGCGTCAACGCCAAAGCGTTCCTCTAAATCCTTGCGAATCTGGGAATCCTTATAGAGTAAGCGTTCAAGAGAGGTTACCCTAACTGGCAACGGTTCCTTTTGAGGTTCGAATCCCACTAAACTATCGACATCATGCTCAAACCTCCGAAGCAAGGCTCTAGCTTCAGGACTTCCTCTTAAAGGCATACTGAGGAGGATTAGGTTTTCTTGAAAGTGCCTATAGAATAGGTCACGAAGAGCGCTTAGCAAGTTGCTGTATTGAACATCCTTTTTCACACAAGCTAGAAAGACTAGACCAGCATCAACAACATAAGTAAAGGAGAGGTTTTCGAAGGCGATGTCTTGCAACTGTCGCCCCATTAACTCAGATTGGAAATGAACAATAGCGGAGAAAAAACTACTGAATAGTGTTGGGTCGAATTCAAGGGGTGAATAGGCTTTATGAAAGAGCGGAATTCCGCTAGCATCAATGACCCACACAGCGTGCACTGTCATAAACTAGATACCCCGCTCAAGGAACCTAGGTGAATATCAACAATAAATCTTCCGCAATAGTAAACAAACGGGGTCAAGGTCGGATTCGGCTTGGGGTTCTAGGGAAAAGACATGCTTCTCTTATATGCTTGAGGTCAAGTAGCCACACTAGAATTCTTTCCAGACCCATTCCAAATCCCGCGTGTGGTGGAAGCCCAAATTCTCGTAGTTCAAGGTACCATGAATATGAGCTGGGATCAAGTGCCTGCTCTTTGATTCTCTCCATGAGTTGGTCTGAATCGTGAATTCGCTGTCCGCCGCTTGTTAATTCTCCAAATCCAGAGGGAGCGATTAAATCGCTGCTGAGGGTAACCTCGGGTCGGTCTGGATCAGGAAGATGATAGAAGCTACGAGCGATAGTAGGATAACCCTTGATGAAGAATGGTTCCTTGAATTGCTGTGATATAGCTCTTTCAACCTCTCTTCCGAAATCCTCACCCCATGATACCTTGAAGCCTAGCTGAACAGCCATCTCGATTGCTTCATCGTATGTTATTCGTTTAAAGGGAAGTCTAGGAACTTTGATTTTGACATCGAGTAATGTCAATTGTCGTTTACATTTATCTTTGATATGTTTACAAATGGCGCGTACAAGGCGTTCCTCCACACCCATTATATCGTCGTGTGTAGCGAAGGTTAATTCGGCTTCTAGGTGCCAGAATTCTGTTAGATGCCTACGTGTGCGGTGTTTTTCAGCACGAAAACTGGGGGCGATTAGATAGACCTTCTCAAGTCCGCAGATTGCCGCTTCTTCGTAAAGTTGAGCACTTTGACTCAGATATGCAGTACCCCCAAAATATTTCAGGGGAAAGAGAGTGGCACCACCCTCGACACTGGCAGAAACAAGAATGGGTGGAAATATTTCTGTAAATCCTTCACTGTCAAGGTGTTTGTGTGCAGCGCGACTTATCTCCGCTTTTATCTGCATAATCGCTGTTTGGCTGGGACTTCGTAAGTACAAATGACGTTTGTCATATAGAAAAGCGTCTCCAGCGTCCTTTTCTAAAGGCCACTCTGGGTCTGCTAGGCTCACCACTTCGAAACTCGAGACATGTAGTTCGATTCCGGTAGGAGCCCGTTTATCAACTACCACTTTTCCTGTAACCCGAATTGAAGATTCCAGCGTCACCTGATGCATAGTTTCAAATGTGCTAGAAGAGACTTCACTTCGGTGCCCTGCTACCTGAACGATACCAGTAGAGTCACGGAAAGTAATGAAAATCACACCACCGTGTTCTCGTTTTCTGTGAACCCAGCCAGTAAGTGTCACTGACTTGCCTGTGCTAGAATCATCTAGTTCGACGACGTAATGACTTTTCTCGAATGTTCTCAATAATTTCCCTTTCAATGGAAACCCACCCAGAGCAGAAGTTCAACGTGCTCAAATATTGTCTCTAGCGGAGCTCTCCGATTTCTGCTTGGCGTTTGCGCGTATAATCTAACATCTGCTTCGCGATGTATTCAAAAACCTTTTCGACATTGATATTCTCTTTCGCGCTAGTCTCAAAGTAAGCCTTCAAACCTTGACTCTGTGTGAACTCGATAGCCTCTTTCTGATCAACTGCGCGTAAAAGATCTGCTTTCATCCCAACAAGTATTATCGGAATATCCTCGGTATTGCTCCGAATCATCGTCAGCCATTCAGACAATTTGAGAAAAGTGCTAAACCGTGATAAATCAAATGATAGAATAGCACCCCGCGCACCCACACAGAATTTAGGCAGCATAGAACGAAAACGCTTCTCGCCAGCAAAGTCCCATAATTGCAGTTTTACAGGGCACTGTTGTCCATTTCCGTCGTCTACTGTTATGCGTTTCGCTGCGAAGGCAGTTCCAACGGTCAAGATACTGTCGTGGTATACGCCTTCTACAAAGCGGCGTACGAAGGTGGTTTTTCCGACGCCGCCTTCACCTGCGATGATTAGTTTTAGTAGAGTTCCTTCTGATGTCAACGTCTGTCTTCTTCCACTACTCTCTTACTGTTTGAATTAGTAAGGGGTCTTAAAAAATTGTTGTAATAGTCCTAAAACGTACTTGATTTGAAATATTATCCTCTCTGGTGTGTGAGACGTGCACGTAACTCACCAATTAGCCCTTTTCCGAGGGATTTGAGTGGGTTCCGGAGAAGTCGATAGAAGTCAGTTTCACCTATTGCAATGTCTTTGACGAGTTTGTCCAATCCTCGGATGTGCCGCAATAACCGGAAGCCCCCGTAGAGATGATTATGGACAATCATCGCAACAGAACGGCTGCGATTGAGTTCTTCTCCAAATCTACGTTGCGCGATTTTAGTGTAGTCACTTAGGGCTGCATCACTGAAAGTGTTTTTTTGAATAGCCTTAAGGGCTGTACGCCCTGCGAGGATGCCGCTCTCCACAGCGTAGCATAAACCTTGTCCAGTGAATACGTCTACAAAGCCTGCTGCATCTCCCACAAGGAGTAAACGATCCGCAACCAAAGGCTGTTTGAAACCAACGGCAGGAAGTGGATGGCCAACGATTTTGCGGAGTGGAGGAATTTGTAAACCAGTTTGTCGTGCATACAATCTGGCGAAAATGCGTAGCTTCTTTGGTAAGCCTTGTAATTGACTCGCTACTCCACCGAGTCCCAGAGAAAGCCCAGCTCTACGAGGAAACGCCCATGCATAGCCAAGCGGAATATTAAGGAAGTATAGAGCAAGAATGTTCGAATCGATTTTCTGTTCCAGTTCTTCTTTGTGGATTGAAACATCTGCTTCTACAGCAATACCTGTGAGTTCGGGACAAAGTGGACCCCTTAGTCCTACAGCCCGGGCGACACGCCCCCCTACGCCGTCAGCTCCAATGAGCAGCCTCCCTCCAAACTTCCCTTGGTTAGTGTGGCATATAATTTGGTTCTTCTGCCGCTCTATGTTGTTTACTCTATGACCGTCCAGAAACATAGCTCCCGCGGCAACAGCTTTTTGCACTAGAAAATGGTCAAACTTGCTTCGGATAACAGTACAGCCAAGGGGTGAATTGGAGTGGATAAAAACCGAGTGAAGGTCAGGACCGACCAGTTGAAAACCAAGGATTTTCCTCTCAATCAAGGATTCAGGACAATTCACTCCGATTATACGGAGTAAACGCAGTGTTCGGTTTGATATTCCTCCTCCGCAGGGTTTGACACGAGGAAATACTGCTTTGTCTAGCAGTAGAACATCTAGCCCTGCTTTAGCGCACACATTCGCTGTAGTCGATCCAGCCGGTCCAGCACCAACAACAACGACATCGTATGTTTTCATGCCTCCCACACCTAACATTTCTTGTTAGCTATTGCTAGTCCTTTACAGGAGGTAACACATTAGCATACCCATTCATTACTTCAAGTTTATCTTGGTTTAGGACCCGGAAACTCAATCGTACTAGATTTTTTTCAGATACTTTTTCTGTAACTTCAACAATCGCTGTAATCTCGTCTCCAGGATATACTGGAGCTGTGAAATTCACCTTTAAATTATAAGCGAGCGTGCCTAGTCCCGGTAGCTTCATTCCAATCACTCGTGCTACTAGGGCACCACCTATCGGGCCGTGAGCAATCCTCCTACCAAAAATCGTCGTTGCTGCATATTCTTGATTCATATGAAGAGGGTTGTAATCACCTGACATCTTCGCGTATAATTCAATATGTTCCTCTGTAACCTCCATCACTCCTTGAGCTTTCTCTCCGATTCTGATTTCGCCCAGACTCTTGCCAAGTGAAAAAGGTGGCGGTTTACCTTCAGATATACTTTCAGGGGTTGAAGAAGGAGCCAGTCCACGAAATATTTCGGGAGTGAACCTGAACATTCGTGCGAACTTCATCAAGAGATCCATATTGTCGGTGTCAATGATAACCCTCTTTGTCATCATTGCTTGCATCGCATCGAGTTTTCCGAATAGGACATCTCTCCAGGTCGCTGAATCCGTTCTAATCGTCATAATTGGTTTCTTTATTTTTGTTTTTTCAACTGAACAAGTTTGATCCTTAATTCGCAAAAGCCAAGGTTTACAATCGGAGAAGATGAATTGGATTTCTGCCGAGACGCCTTTGGCGCGTTCTGAACGAAAACCATTAGGTATCGCTGTCATTAACGTGTCAAAATCTATTGTATCAATATCCAGTCCAGCAGTTTGCAGAGCCATTCCTCTTTTCTCTTCAATGTAAACCTCTCTCTGAATCAGAAAACGCATGATTTCGGAAGTTCCGCCACCAATAGTTCCCAACCTAGCATCCAAGTAAAACTGGCTAAGAGGATAGAAATCTTCAACATAGCCTGCTCCGCCGCATATCTGGATTGCTAGGTCACAAACTTTCACAGACGCTTCAGTAGCGAAGAGCTTGGCTATTGTAGCTTCTTTTGTGCAAGGAAGCCCCTTCTCTATCATTCTTGCTGCGCTTACCAGAAGTAATCGTGAAGCCCGAATTTTAGTAGCCATATCCGCAATTTTGAAGGAAACCGCCTCAAAACGAGAAATTGGGCGATCAAATTGTACTCTTTCTTGTGAGTACTTTACAGCTACTTCAAAGGGAGTGCGCATGCATCCAAGGGCTTCTGCTGCGATACCAATCCGTTCTGAGTCCAGCTCGTCCATCAAGATTAGAAATCCCTGATTTACTTTGCCTAAGAGATTCTCCTTGGGAACTTTCAAATCCCTAAATTGCAGATGAGACGCGTGTACTCCTTTTCGTCCCATTAACTTGTAATCCTTAATAGCAGAGAATCCTTCCCATGATGTTTCAATGATGAAAGCAGACATCCCACTTTTACTATCAACATTTGGGTCGGTAATAGCAAAAACAACTACTTGATCTGCAATACTGCCATTTGTGATGTAACGCTTCTCGCCATTCAATATCCAGTATTGCTCCTCTTCACTCCAAACTGCTGATGTTTCCATACCCGCTGTGTCACTCCCGACCTTGGGCTCGGTAATGGCTAGAGCACCAATTTTATCGCCTTTAGCAAGAGGTGCGAGATATTTTTGTTTCTGCCTTTCACTGCCAAAGCGTAAGATGGGAATTGCGCTTAAAGTGCAGCTAGCACCAAACATCATCGTGGCTGCTGGACATACTGCAGAGATTTCTTCGCCTGCAATGAGTTGGTACATGAATGGTTTGTCAGATCCCCCATATTCTCTCTGAACGAGCAGGCCAGCGAGTCCAAACTCTCCTAATTTTCTAAAGAAGAGCCGATGGTCAAAATCTCCTCGTTTAATCTTCTCTTTCATTGGTACTATTTCTGTTGAAACCCATTTTCGAACTTTTTCTCTAAATTCTAGTTCATCAGATGAATAGAGGAATTTCTCATCATTAATTCGTGTCATGAAAAGCATCCACCAGCGCTAATAGCGAACGGGTTCTTGATTTTTAAGCGTCATCTTTACGAATGCTTGGAAGCGGATATTCAATGGTCTATTCAAAAGTATTCCTTGGATATAATAAATTCAGGCTTGCTGAAGCTTTTGTACAAAGACAGAGAAGTTAAGTGGCATAATTCTTCAGTCGCACAGGGTTCTTTGCAGAAGAAAGGCGATATACGATGCGGTTCTTTGGTCATCTCATTAAAGGAAGAATAACGAAGCCTGGCGAGGGGGCAATTGGCAAATTCCCCAATATGAACGCGGCAATCGAAGATTCCCGAATCTTGTTCGCAATGGCGCTAAAGAGTCAAGGATCACTAAACCGTTTTGCAGCTCGATACTTTAGTGGTCTAATTCCAGAGAAGACGCCTGAAATCCGATTATTGAAAGATTACATTCGCGCTCACGGCTATCCGTCCGCTTCAAAAGAAGAGATTGATGACATTATTTTTGCCAAATACGCAATCGGAGGTGTACGAGAGACAGCTACAGCCTGCAAAGAAGCGAGCAGAGTTAAACGGTTGATGCACAAGGAGCTTCACATAGGTGGGGCGGGACTTACTCTCCACGACCGGATGAAAAGCATTCCAGCGATGAGCGATCTTATGTGGAAACACCTTGAGGAATTCAAGGAAATCGCCATTGCAGAAGGCACACCTGTAAAATTATTTGATTGGCAAGCAAACACGACCTTCAAGACTCTTTGCAGAGAAAAAGCTGAATTCATTATTGATAGAATAGGACCAGAGGAGATTCCTTGCAGTGTAAAGGGAGAAAAAACTACATTGTATCGCTTCCCCTTTGGAGCTGTAGGCATCTTTCCGCCGTATAATGCAGCTCTAGGTTTAGGATTCATGGCCATAGTTTCCTCTTATTACGCTGGGAACGCTAACGTTACTCGAACTCCTGCAAGAATGCCTCTAACAAATATGGAATTGGCATATGTTCTCCGAAACCTAATGGAAGAATTAGACTTCCCCACAAGTGCCTTTCAATCGGTAATTGGACCCGCACGACCAATAGCGAACTACATGATAAATGAATCTCCCTTGAATGCAATGGTTTATTATGGCGATTCAGAGGTCGGCTTGCAGTTAATGTCTCAAGCAATTAGGAGAGGTATGCACTTTGTGCCCGAATTAGCGGGGAGCGGTGCAAGTTTAGTATGGAAAGATGTTGATATAAAAAGGGTAGCTGATTTCGTCTCCCACGCAAGGTTCTTTGGCTCAGGACAAATTTGTTTAGCAACAAAGAGACTATTCCTTCACGAAGCAATATACGACGATTTTATAGATGCTCTGATTGAAAAAAGTGAGCAATTGACGGTTGGGATTCCTGCTGACCCCAAAACTGACTTACCTGCCTTAGGAAGCCGGGCCCTTTACCAAATCGTAGATATGACAGAGGAGGCTCTAAAAAAGGGAGCCAAACTAGAAACCGGGGGCTATCGAATCAATGTACATGGCGAACGGGACAATGCCGGATTATTCTACAAGCCAACAGTTCTGAGTGAAGTTCCTCTCGAATGCAAGATGTGGTACCATGAGACCTTTGGCCCAGTTCTGCCCATTCTGAAAATAAAAAATTTTGACCAAGCAATCGCTCAGGCAAACAATTCACCTTATGGTCTTAGAACATCGGTTTATTGTGATGACCCGACCATCTTCCAAAGGTTTTTTGATGAAATTGAGGCACCGGGAATTGCGGTGAACACGGATCATCTTCACTTCGATACTTTTTATCCACATCTGGGCGGCTTGAAGACTAGCGGAGTCTTTGGTGGCAAGTATTTCTATGAGGCACTAACATATCTCAAATACCGCCACTTTCCCGCCTAGGAAGAAGGATGCCTTTCCAGAAGCTTTTTGATATGAAACAGTATCTTCAAGAACACAAAGGCTTTTAGCATTCAAGGCTCAGCTCAGAAATAGAACCTAAAGGTGGCATTTTTCGATGTCCGTTGATGAAGAATTAATGCTTTTAATGATTCCTGGCCCAGTTCCAGTACACCCTCGTGTCTACCGTGCTATGTCTCGAGTATTGTATGGTCATCGCACAAAGGAATATCAAAGCCAGTATAAGGAAACCGTTGAACTCCTAAAGCAACTGTTGCATACAAAAGAAGATGTATACCTCTTTGCAGGGTCCGGAACGGCGGCAATGGAGGCAGCCATTGTGAACGTACTAGAACCTGGAGAAAAAGTGCTGAATGTTGTGAACGGTAAGTTCAGTGAACGCTGGGGCGAATTATCAAACGCTTACGGTGTCGAAGCAGCCCAAATGACATACGAATATGGTCAAGCTGCTAATCCCGAAGCAATAGCAGAAGCGCTAGACGCAGACGAGGACATCAAAGTTGTAACAATCTGCCACAATGAAACTTCAACCGCTGTGCTTAACCCAGCAGAGGAAATCGGTCGTATTGTCCGTAAACATGATCGGCTTCTAGTAGTGGATGGAATTACGTCAGTCGGCGGCGATTATGTTTATCCAGACAAATGGGGCTTTGATGTACTTGTAACGGGTAGCCAGAAATGTTTGGGTGTACCACCAGGGCTAGGTGCAATCTGGGTAGGTTCACGGGGGTGGGAGAAGATTAATTCGCGAAAAAGGAAGCAAACCAGTTATTACTTTGACCTTCAAAAAGCGAAGAAGAGATACGATGGGAGCGGAGATTCACCATTTACTTCAGCGGTCAGTCTTCTATATGGTCTTCACGAGTCATTAACGATGATGTTTGAGGAGGGTTACAAGCAGCGAGTTGAACGGCATAGACGACTTGGAAGGATTACTCGAGCGGGGTATTTGGGTATGGGCTTGGAACTACTCGCGGATCCGAAACACTACTCAAATACTGTTACTGCGGTTAAATACCCTGAAGGAATAGATGATACAGAGTTCAGGAGTCTTATTCGCCACTTTGGTGTTCTTATTGCTGGTGGTCAAGGACCTGTAAAAGGTAAGATTTTCCGTACAAATCACATGAATATCTGCATCGATAGAGATGTTTTGACTACTATGGCACTTATCGAGGTTACGTTGAAACGACTTGGATTTCCTGTATCTTTAGGTTCAGGTGTATCTGCTGCCCAAGAACAGCTGCTTAAGGAATTCGACTAGACGCAAGCACCCATATACAAAAATCTCCTCGCTGGAATTCCCTCAACCGGAGGGCGAGGCTCTCTCGCGGCATTAATGTAAAGGTAGTTGTCGCTATCTTATTAATAGGAAGAGCCCCACAATTATTCTGAACCCCTCCAGGTTCAAATTTGCACAGTAATAACAAGTCCGTAAAGTAGTGAAAAGATTTGGTGCCACAAGAGTCTGAAACGCCTTCTAGAAACCCAGAAAGAGTTCAACAAGGAAAAGTTCTTTCAGAAATATTACAGAGTCAACTTCGTTTATCATCTACTGAGGCAGAGACCTATATCTCATTGCTTCTAATGGGTCAGTTAACACCAGGTGAAATATCTCATTATTCGGGTCTCCCTCAGGAGAAGGTTGACTCGGTTCTCAAAACACTTTCAGAGAAACGGTTGGTCAGGGTCGCGGGAGGGATTGTAAATCGATATTTTGCTTTGGCACCTTACAAAATACTCGCCAATTCTATACAAAATTTCCAAACACAGATAGCCACATTCCAGAAGAGGCTTCTAGCTAATCGGGAGAAAGCGGCATCTGGTATAGAAACGAGGTTTGAGCAGATTACTACAAAGATGATTCAAGGTCTGAAAGACTGGAGCACTGAGCAGAACACAGCACTTGTAGGTTCGTGGAGTTCAGTCAAAAATACGTTAGAAACCACTACTCAAGAGTTGCATGGAATAATAGCGCAATTATCAGATTCAAGTAGTACCAAACTCTCAAAGCAAACACAGCAAACCTTACAGGAATTTCAAAAATCCATTATGAAAGGATTAGAGCAACTACAGGAGACACTTACAAAGAACCTCAAGACAGGTCGTCAAGCAATAGTCAAGCAGGGTAAAACTTCAGAAGAGTGTTTGACTACTACAAGCACTAGACTTCTGCAATATCTAGAAACAGTATCTACCAATCTAAAAGCCCAACTTACCACATCCAAAGCCGCAATTCAAAAAATTACGGAAAACACTACCAGTGGTATTAGAAGTGATTTCGCATTAACTCAAAAACAAATGCATAAAGAAATTCAGCAAGTCACTACTGAAGTAACTAAAGCTATTGAAGATTTTGATGAGAAACAGATCAAGACTATTAGTGATTGGCAGAAGCAACATACTCAAACAATAGCAACCATCACAAAGCGAGTCAATCAACAAATTAGGGAATCAGGGAGGCAAAGAATAGAATTATTGGATCAGTTAATATCAAAGATTGGGGAAACGCATCACGAGGAATACGAACAACTAATTCAAATGTCAAAACAAACAACCGCAGAGTTAGACTCTGTTATCAATAAATCAAGAAGTGACGCTGTCGAAATCGGTGACCTCCTCTCTAAGAACCTCCAGAAAGCTATTACAGAATATTCACAAAGCTTGAAACAGCTTAAGGCAGAAAGTGCAATCACCCAGTTTTCTCCTGAAACGCTAACGACTAGACACTTAACCAGAATCAAAGAATCCATGACAAAATTGACACAGCAGGCGTCTGAGGAATATGAGAAACTTCTTGATTCTGTAAATCAAACGCTCGGCGCTCAGGTGAGTCAAGCTTATCTAGGCCAGCTGGCTGCATTACGCACCCTTCTGGAGTCACTCCAACAGGACCTATCCAAGCAGCAATCTGCCCTAACCGAGGGCATTGAAGATATTGCACATCAAGTCACCACCGAGACATCCTCACAGAT
>JAEOSX010000136.1 GCA_016840135.1 Candidatus Hermodarchaeota archaeon | reverse complement strand
GATAAGTTGGGGGCGTCGAATAGATTTTAAGCTGTTAATTCCCTGTAATGTTATAGAATTTGTTCGTTCCGCAGCCTTTGGGGTAACGAAGTGTAAAGGAGAAGCCATGATGAATGCTGAAGAAACTGCTGAAGCTACTACGGAAGAGCTATGCCGTGTATGCTTAAAGCCCGTCACAACTCCGTTCAAATGCTCAGAATGCTATAGTGTGTTCCATAAAACGTGCATAACTCACGAGAAGGGTAGGCTCCGAAAGAAGAAGATCTTTGTGTGTAGCGTGTGTGGTCACTCTTCATCATCCTTTGAAATGAGGGTAGGCTAGACACACCCTATGAGCCAAACCCCTGACGAAGTAACGCCTACCAACGATAGGCGCAGGCTATAGCTCCCTCAGTTTTGCTGCCGCTTGTTTTATCAAATCAGAGACATGGGGCAATGTAGATGTAGATAGAACCATTGCCCGATAAACGGTGAAGCGGCTCTTCTCTATCTTGAGCTTTTCACACACCTCATTCACGAAGGCTTCTGAATCGCCCTCGAACTTTGTTTTCACAACGGCTTCGGCGAAAATTATAGAACTGATTCCGAGCTCATGTTCCCTGATAGATTTACCAAAAGTGGACCTGATAGTCTTCATGTAGCCTCTCTTGTAAACCCGGACATAAACGAGAACTTTGAAATCCCCTCTGGGCATCTGCTCTGTAACCGTCCTCGCCTGCAGTGTTTTGTCCTCGGTGGAAGCCACCAGGGCCCCACCAGTATCCTCTTTCACAATTTTCATTCCGAGCTTTCCACAGAACTCCTCAAACTTCTCTAGGGCTTTAGGATACGAGGGGAACTCGAATACCAACTCTTTACGCATGTCTAGACACCTTCTGAATCATACCAAGGTTTATTTGCGAATCCTTCCTACCAGAATAGATACCTAGCTTGAACTTAAGAGGATTGCCTATTTTGATTCAACGGATAAGGAGACCTGCCTGCCTTGCTCTACTGGTCCTGATGCTGGCTATTTTTGTCCTCCCAGCCCCCCAACTGTCTCAAGCGGTCGAGGAGACTCGTTCCTTCGATAAACCCGCAAGCACCTACACGGGACCTGCCACCGTAACCTGCTTCACTTCCCCCGACTCTAGCTGGGCAGTCCTCAAAGACCTCATGCGTAGCACCCAGAATGAAATGCTCATCTGCGTCTACTCCATCAGCAACGGCTTCCTCATCAACGAGGTAGAAAACGCCTTGGAACGCAACTCCTCCATGGAGATCAAGATCATGGTCTCGTGGAAATGGGCTTCACCCGCAGAACGCACCTACACCAAGGGCGCCTTCTATAACCTGAGCCAGCACGTAGCCTTTGAAAACAACCTCTGGCTCATCTTCTCCGAAGACACGGACCTAGAATTCACCCATGGCAAATACATGATCTATGATAGGGAAGTCCTCATTGTACAAAGCAGCAACTGGGCAAAAAGCGGTGTCCCACCAAGGAACAGCACCGGTAACCGGGAATGGGGGGTTGCCATACGCCAGCCCGATGTCGTCAACTACTTCATGGAGGTCTTCACTCACGACTGGCTCCTCCCCAACATAGAACTATATACACCCAGTTCTGGCGACGAGTATTCCTTCAGCAACTATCAGCCAGGCGGCTCATACTCTGCACCCCACCAAACCCAAACATATACTGATACTATGAGCATTCAGTGCGTGATCTCCCCTGACAACAGTGTAGACACCATCCTTGCACTTATCCGCAGCGCCACAAACAAACTTGACGTGCAGCAAATGTACATCCGACGCACCTGGGGTCCCTCCTACCCTAACCAGTTTCTAGAAGAAATCAAGGCGGCTCGTCGAAGAGGAGTCCTCTGCCGGGTCATCATGGACGAGAAAGACGAAGACAACCATGACGTAGCAGACATCCTAGTTGACGCAGGTGTCGGAGTAGTCTGGCAAGGCGAACACTGGGGCTCCGGTGGATACTGGATGCACAACAAAGGCATAATCGTCGACGATGAAAAGGTCCTCATCTCATCGATAAACTGGAGCAACTACTCAGTCTCCCAAAACAGGGAGGCAGGCGTCCTTATCACCCACACAGGCGTTACTGGCTTTTTCGCCGAGGTCTTCGAATGGGACTGGGAGCATGGCGTGTACCTTGGCGGTCTGGGGCTTGTGCCACCCACAACACCGATCCTGGATGAGGTCAGAGAACCTGACATTAACGGTCAAGTCGAGTTATCCTGGAGCGAGTGCACAGACCATGACGGCGTTGTCGATTACTATCAGGTTCAAATGAGCTCCCGAGAAAGCTTCTCTGCCATACTCGGGGAATGGGAGATAGATGGCTTAAACCATGACATTACCGGTCTTTCTGCAGGAACCTTTTTCTTCCGGGTCCGAGCCGTCGATAACAATGGCCTCTATGGCCGCTGGAGCAACATCGACGGCACCACTGTGGTGCCGGGGAACGAGTTCCCATTCCTAATACCAGGGTTCCCCTGGGAAGCCATCCTCCTATCGCTAGTCCTAGCCCTGATTCCTACCCTGATAATTCGTAGACGTAGGAGGCAGCATTGCTAGGGTTATAAGAACTTGACCTGAATGTGCCACTAGTCCTCACGTTCGATTAGTATCGCGCCTTTTGAGTATCCGACAGCTCGCCAACCATACTTTACAAGAAAATTCATTGCTTTAGCAAGTTTCCCCCATGGTAAGATACCAAACCAGTTATTATAAAGAAAAACGTATTTCGGTGTTAAATCTTCAGGTTTGACCTTCCCCTTTAGAAGGTCACTTGCAGACACTTTAAAAATTTCTTTCATAGTCATCGTTCTCTAGGCGCTAATTTTCCGATATATTTGTTTGGTGTACTCGTTCAATTCACATTCATTTGGAAAAATGGTCTTGGTAGAGAAAGAGTTATGTTAGTCGCTGTGACTCCTGAGAGAGAAATAGAGGCGTTTTTGCTATGTTGAAAGGGAAGCGACTAACTCTTCGTGGGCTAGTACAAACTGATGCTGAAGAAATTGTGAAGCACTTTAATAATCTAGAGATTCGCCAGTTCCTTGGTGAGGCAATCCCCATCTCGAAACCCGAAGAGGAGGAGTGGATCCGTAGCACCTGGACGATGCGACGGCAAGGCAAAGGGCACATCTTCGGAATCGAGTTGAACTCCAGCCAGAAACTGATAGGCACCTGCGGATTAGTTAAAATCAATCAAGTACACCGTGGCGCTGAACTGGGCATTGCAATCATGAACAAACAGCACTGGGGGAAGGGCCTCGGCGTAGAAGCGCTGCACCTGCTCCTCGATTATGCCTTTAACATCTTGAACCTTCACCGCGTCTGGCTCGTAGTCATAGAGGATAATGAACGAGCAATCCGCTCCTACCTGAAAGTGGGCTTCCAGCACACAGGACGGCTCAGACAAACTGTCTACAAAGGAGGCAGCTACAAGGACTCCCTCTTCATGGACATCCTCGCAACCGAGTATCGCTCGAAGCAACGCCAATGAGGTCAGAGAGGGTTGGTATGTGATTCGTGGAAAACAGGTCACCCTACGCGGGCTAGAACTCACCGATGCCCCTGAGATGGTTCGCTGTTTCAACGATATGGAGGTACGCCGCTTCCTCCTCTCCGTTGTACCCTTCTCCGTGGAAGAGGAGAGAGACTGGATCAAACGATTCTGGGAGCTCCGCCGAAAAGGAACAGAACACTTCTTTGGCATCGAACTCAACAAACCAAAAAAGCTGATTGGAATCTGCGGGCTCGAGGGAGTGAGCATCACCCACAGAAGGGCTGAGCTAGGCATCGTCATATTCAACAAGGACTACTGGGGGAAGGGGCTGGGCACAGAAGCCGTCAAGCTCCTCCTACACTATGGATTCAACCTACTCAACCTCCACTGCATCTGGCTAGCAGTCTTTGAAGACAACAAACGCGCCCAACGCGTCTACGAGAAGGTAGGATTCCAACCCGCAGGGAGACGCCGCCACGCCGTCTTCCGTAACGGACGCTACTTCGACATGTACCTCTATGACATCCTCGCAGAAGAACACCGCCAAAAACACGGTTAGTCAAACCCGAATTCAACCAGCATCTAGCAACTCGTATATTTGAACAGCGAAGGCATATAATAGGAAAAAGCCCCATAACTAGCTTAAAAATATCAGGAATATGATGTGATAAGATGAAACAAAGGACACTACTCTCCCTCCTCACTCTAACATTGCTGCTTCTTTCAATGCTCACATTGGCAACACCTAGGAGCTACACAGCCTCTACTATGACCGAACACAGGCTTCTAACCACAAGAACATCACCAACTCCTCCCCTTGAAGTGGCACACAAGATCCCCAGCCCGATTACCTCTCCCTATACAATCCATAATATTTCTGCCAACACCGAAGATGATGGAATCACACCTTTTATGAATGGCATTGATGGCGACCAATTCGTCTGGGAAGGCTTCGATGGAAACGACTATGAAATCTTTTGGTACAACGGAACAGACACAATCCAACTCACAAACAACTATTATCATGACCTGAAGCCCTGGATTCACGATGGTCAGGTTGTATGGGTTGGAAATGATTCCGTCGACTATGAGATATACCACTTCAACGGAACCCACACAAACCAGCTCACAGATAATTCCGTCACCGACCATTTCCCTCAAATCCACAACGGTCAAGCAGTCTGGCTATCATACGAAACTGACGAAGAAATCTACTTCTTCAATGGCACAGACACGATTCACCTAGCTTCAGGTATTGAACCCCAAATCCATAATGGTCAAGTAGCCTGGCGAGGTGGTGAAGATATTAATGCTGAAATCTACTTCTGCCCCAACCCCTCCGCCACTACTCCCACAATCATAAACATCTCAAGCAACAACTTCTATGACCTCTCCCCCAGCCTTTACGACGGAAAAGTAGCCTGGATTGGCGCTGAATCAGGGGACGACTATGAGGTCTTCTTCTACGACGGAGCCACCACAACTCCAATAACTAGCAATGACTACGATGATCTCGCAGTAAGACATCACGATGGCGAAATTGTCTGGCATGGATATGTAGGTGGTGCCGACTCTGAAGTGTTCCACTACAATGGCACGGATGTCATCCAGTTTACCGACAACAATCTCGATGACAGGGACCCCTACATACACGAGGGGCAAGTGGTATGGATATCAAACGACGGGAATGATTATGAAGTCCACGTCTTCGATGGCACTGCCACCATCCAACTCACGAACAACTCCTACGAAGACTGGGATCCACGAATCCACAATGGCTGGGTTGTCTGGGAAGGCTTCGATGGAAACGATTACGAAATCTTTCTAGTGGTTATCGAAGACATCTGGTCGCCCGTGATTAACCACCCCCTAGACCAGAGTTATGCTTTGGGCACGACTGGTCACAGCATCGCCTGGCACCCGAGCGACTGGAATCCCACCGGCTACAACGTAACTGGCGACGGAACCCTCGTTGACCAGGACATCTGGACGGGCGGCAGCCTCACGGTGGACATCGACGGACTCGCCTTGGGCTTACACAACTATACTTGCACAGTGTGGGATGTAGCAGGAACATGTACCAGCGACGCTGTATTGGTGTACATTTATGAAATAACAATCCCCATCCCCTTCGTCCCGCTCTCTTTCATGATAGGGGCTCTCATCGTCGGGGTTGTCATCGGATTAATCATCGGACTCCTGGCTAGCTTGATATATCGCCGTGTGAAAAAGGCTTAGAAACGAACCCCTGAACCCTCTACTCTAACACACACCCGGAGCGTGAAATCACCTGATACAAGGTAAACTCATCACCCTTAGAGGGCTTGAGCTCGAAGACGCCCCAGAGATAGCATTACACTTTAATGACTGGGAGGTTCGCCGGTTCCTCAACAGGATCACCCCTGTCTCCAAGGAGGACGAAGAGGAGTGGATACGGAGCACCTGGGAGCAGCGAAGAAATGGCACCAGCTACGTCTTTGGCATCGAGGTGAACGAGTCCAAACTCCTCATCGGATCCTGTGCCCTAAGCTGGGTGAACAAGATCAGCCGCAGCTCAGGATTCGGCATCGCCCTCTACAACAAGGCACACTGGAACAAGGGCTACGGCACCGAAGCCACCCAGCTCATCCTAGGCTACGGCTTCAATCAGCTCAACCTCCACCGCATCCACCTCACGGTCTTCGAGTTTAACGAAAGAGCACGACATGTCTATGAGAAGGTGGGCTTCAAACACGTTGGACGCCACCGCCAGGCTCTCTTCCGCAACGGACGCTACTGGGACATCTACGTCATGGATTTTCTCGCAGAAGAGTACCATCAGAAGTATACACAGTAAGAAAGATTATAGCGGAAAAGATAAGGTGTATACTTGGAGAGTTTTTCATGAGTTATGTGAAAGGCAAAAAGAACATCTTCTTACTACTCGCCTGGTTCATCCTGGTCCAGGTGGGAGTCATATACATCCTACTAGTAGGAGGTGTGTCATTTGGCACCATAGTGCTAAACGCGTCCCTCCTATCCTACTTCCTATCCTATTACTATATTTGGCCAATTCTTGGGACGCTCGTCTGCATTCTTGTGTTTCCACGAATCTTCAGTCACCTCTTCCTGAGAATCAAACCGATTTTCAGTCGAGGATTTAGGAACGCCTATATTGACATTGATGCTACGCCCTTTAATCTCTGGAGGTTCATTTTACGAGGCTTCTCCATCTTTCTTTTCTGTCTTGGTGTGGGAGCTTCTTTAATCACCCTCTGGCTATACAATGAGGACCTCCTAATCATTGTCTTGGGATTCTTACCCACTTATGCACCTGGGCCTGGTGGAGTCGTCCACAGTACGAGTTTCTTCGAACTCTACTTCCTTCTTCTGCCATTCATGGTGGGTATCCTAGCTGTGGGCTGGGCTTTTGAAGACTCTGGCGTTATCCATTACAAGCTCCAGAAAAAAGTTACACAAGAGTTCTTCGAGATACAACCCATCCACCTCAAGTACCGTGACCTCATCCTCGGTTACGCCTCCCTATCTTCAATATTCTACTTCGCCCGAAGCATCTACTACTACTGGAGTACCCCGTCCTTGTTGTGGTATGATCCTCTGCTTATCTTAGTCTATGGACTCATGATTACTCTACTCATGATTCCCGCCTACATCGTCTACGGACTCGTGGGCACTAGGTTCCTAAGGAAGAAGCTAGATGAAGTGCAACCAATCGCAGAACACCACCTCAAAAGAGGCAGGGTACGAGCAGTCGCGGCAAAACCAACCGACTAGCACACCACCCCAATCAAGATTGCTAGCAGATAGTTACGAGATGTAATGAGGGAATTAGGTTTGACCTAGTTAGACCTGGAGCCTTCCTTCAAAAAGTCCTAGAGTTATCGAATGGCGAGCCGTTTTCCAAAGAGAGTTATCTTTAACTGATTCCTTGAACTTCGACGGGTATTGAATCATCACAGATTCGATTCCCGCTTCAATACAACGGGACATCTGATGATAGAGCAATGCAAGCAACGATTCTTTTGATGTCGGATAAATAGTTGTACACCATTCTGTGTGATCGCCCTGATCACGCGGATACCCAATGGCTAATCCGACTAGCTTGGATTCTTTCTTTGCTGTTAGGAACCGAACGCCTGAAATCTCTTTTAATCGGTGAACAGCGTAATCGGTTGCATCTAAAGCATACCAGAAATGGGTTATCACCTTTCTTGGAACCAATCCGTTTTCTTCCCGTGAATACCTCACGAATTCCTCTACGTTACAATCATCAATAACAATGGATTCGTCAGGTTGCATGCGATGTCTTAGTTTAGTAATCCAGATTATGTCTAGGGAGGAAACACAAGTCATTCCAATACTTTCAGCTAGTTTCCTGGGAATGGGATTATCAAGTGATGTCGTAAGTCGGGCTCTAATTGCCCCCAGTTTTATTGCCAGTTCCTTCAGCAGGTCCGTTATCCTTCTTGCATACCCTTTTCCCCTGATACCTTTGTAAACACGTAATCCCTCTAGCCATGCAGTCTTTCCCTCCTCAATTAACCTCACACATCCCAAGGCCACTAGTTGTTCCTCAATCGTAATTCCGATGGGATGGCACTCAGGATTCGTCATCCATTCATCAAACATCTTTGGAAGATGATCATGACCTTCCCAGGTAGTTCTGGCAATTTCTTCGATAGCCTCTCTATCATTCTCCCTCAAAGCACGAGTTTCAAAATTCATCTTCAAGTGACCTCTAAAAAATAAGGTTCAATCACTATTAATGGATGACTGTCCTGGGTCTATCGCGTACTTTGAATGAATGGCTTCCTTTTCCTCCTTTCAATCTCCCACTTCTTCCGCTCCGAACGAAGCCTGAAAAGGTCTATTTCCTTGTAGATCAGTTTCTCCTCCTTTGGTGGAATTGTACGCTCAACCCGGTCCTTTTCCGGAGAGAAGATGAAGGAGTCACCAAACTCACCGACATTAGCAAAGAAGCAGTAAGCATAGATTGTTCTCCGGGCGTCAAAGTGAGCTGCCCTGAAGGCTGCCGTGACGGGCGTGAAGGCTGGGTTGAAGACGAGGTCTACAGGGGGGTCAGAGTTCTTCAGCTCCACCCGCAAATCCATGTCGAGGAAATCCCGGCAGATAGTGATAGCAATTCGTCCAAATTCAGTATCTCCTATCATAACCTTTTGTGGTGAAGCCGCGACATCTATTCCTTCGGTTATTCGCTCCCCCCCGTAGCTGATGATGGCTGGGATGTGTTTTTCCTGCTCCCAAAGGACGCCCTCTGGAGAAATCACAAGGCTAAGGTTACGCCTTGTTTTAGGGTCATGGTATGACCCTGGAATGATAATCATCTTGTAAGTTTTGGCGTAAGCCAGCAAATCTTCGCGTAGCTGCTTATAGCCTAGGTCAATTGTCATTTCCGGAAAGAGCAAGATTCTGATTTGCTCTGAATGGGCCTGTGTCACCATCTCTCTGATCCTAGCCCTAACACTTTCCACTTTATCTCCTTTGATACGGAATAGATCTTGGGTCTGGGGTTCATAGAACTCGTGCAGAATATCCCCGTCTTTTGACACTCCTATCTGGGCGATGGCAACTCTGAAACGGCTTCTCTCCCCACTAGAAGACCCTTTCAGCAGGTCAAGATGAACCAGCTTGTACTTACCTTTCGGTGCCACCTCCTCTGTCGTGGCTATGCTTGAAACAGTTTTCTGAACCATCAACTCCAGGTACCCATCCAACCCAATCAGGTCCACCATATCCTGCCTGGAGGGTTTCTGTTCAATGATTCTTTCCCACTTCTGCATCTGAGAATCCAGCGAGTCCCGCTCATGTGCCACCGCCTGAGCTAGTATCTGTAACCCTTTCCCCTCAGCGATGGCGTAGGCCTGCTCAAGTAATTTCTTTGCCCTGCCCATGTCTAGCTCTATCAAGGCTAGCTTGGACTGAAGTAGATAGGTTTCGGCGAGAAGTGAATGAGACGATTGTTGCTCAGCAATCTCCAAGAGCCGAGATGTCAAACTCTTGATTTCACTAAATAATTCCTCCTCACCTGTCAGCTTCAGCTCAGACACTAGTAAATCACACAGGTGAATCATTGCAGATACTGTAATAGAGTGGTCAACAACCTCTTCCTTGACCACTTGCTCAAGGATTTCCACCGCCTTCATCTTATGACGAGTACGTGTACTCGCCTTGAGAGATAGCGCTTGGGCAACGCGATACCGCTGTTTAATACCATGACCCTCTGTTCTTTCACTAATTTCTCCCATCCTTTTGAGGTGCTTTTCTGCCAGGGAACTTTCACCAGAGTCTAGGGCTATCCAAAGCAGCTCAAAAAGAACAATAGCGGTGTATGATTCATTCCCAATGTCTTCAAAAATCGTCAAGCTCTGCTGAAAATAATCCAAAGCTTTTGTCTGGGAACCTTTCTTTCTGAGAATTCTCCCAATATTCATCAGCGTAAGAGCGGTTTTATGCCTCGTACCTAACTCCCTATAGAATGTAAGGCTCCTCTGAAAGAAATCCAGGGCTTGATCGAGCTCTCCTTTCAAAGAGTACGCGCTGCCCAAGTTGTGTAACGCTAGTGCAAGGTCCCTTTTAGAGTCCTGTTCTTTGCTGATTGCCAAACTTCGCTGATAATACTCTAGTGCCTTATCCAGAGCTCCTCTCATCTGGTGAATAACACCAATGTTTGTAAGTGAGCTGGAGATGTCATGCCATAATTCTAATTCCTCTCTGATAGCTAGACTCCGCTGATGGTACTCTAGCGCTTGGTCAAAGTCACCTATCAAGGAATAGCAATTCCCCAAGTTGTTCAGTGTTGTGGCAATGAATCTCCTGTTACCCTGCTGCTCTCCTATAGCTAGACTCCGCTGATAATACTCTATGGCCTGGCTGTAATCGCCTTTCGACCAAAAAACTAGTCCTAGATTGTTAAGAGCCCCTGCAACACCATACTGGTCGTCCAAAGTCTCAGAGATTGCCAAGCTCACTTGATGACATTCAAGTGCTTGGTCAAGTTCACCTGTATACCAGAAAATAACCCCTCTATGGTGAGATATCTCCCCTGTTCTACGTCTTACTTCTTCTTCTGAAGCCTGCTCTTTCTCAATTCCTTTGAGGAGCCCCTCACCTTCTGCTAGCGATTCCAGTCCCTCATCGATTTTCCCAGACCGCCAGGAAATTTCTGCCTTCACAATCAGAGCATCTACGACTATCAACAAGTTAGCTTCTTTTCGTGCACCCTTCAAGGTTGTTTCAGCAAGCTTCAAAGCTCTCTCTGATTCCCCAAGTTTTAGCCTGAGCCGCGACTCAAACAGCGAGCACGCAAGCCTATCATTTGCAGACAACCCTTCCTGACCTAAAAGCTCCTCCACTAGCTTGAGGGCGTCCCTGTAATCACCCTTTTCCAGTAATTCTTCCACGCGAGACAATACTTCACGGGCTGTTCCTTTCAATAGCTACCTTCCTATAATTCTGCTGGAAAACCCCTTACACCAAAGGTTTGTATCCTACCCCTGATTAATATTTCATTCGGGTCAAGACCTTAATTAGAGAGTAGCTACTAGTCCAACAGATACGAATGATAGACCTGAAAAAAAGGGGAAATCATGGAGATACAAACGCTCTCCACGATAATTGTACTTAGGCTAGACTTGGGCTCTTGAGAACTGGAAGGTTCCAATGGCGATCATGATGCTCGTGAAGAGGAGCAGGACAAAGACGGACACAAGCCAGGGAGCCATGCTCAGTACGGGTCCAATGACTGGAATCCCGCTGAAGATTAGCCCAAGGGTTGGCGTACCTGTGCCAAGAAGGCTCCATCTCATTGCCTCCACTC
>JAEOSX010000014.1 GCA_016840135.1 Candidatus Hermodarchaeota archaeon | reverse complement strand
CTTTCTGGAAATCGTAGTATGTAGATGAATGGACATCTGTTTTACCCCTTAAAGCGTGATATTTCATAGCTCTTAAAGAATGTTCATAAATTAGGAATTATGTACACACATTGGAGATTAGGGAAAAGTAGTGAGGCTGGCGAATTCTTGGCCGCCAGCCTCAACGAGGTTTCTAACACATTAGGGTGTTAGTGCAGATTGAACGGGCGTCACAAGTGTTCGTTTCCGAATTCTAATGGCGTAAGCAATTCGTTTTACCGCCAAGATGTAGGCAGCGATTCGCATAGAAACATTGTATTCTTGGGAGATTTTCAACACACTGTGAAAGGCAGTTTGCATGATATTCTCAAGTTTAGTGCGGACCTCTTCTTCCTCCCAGTAATAGTTCATTTGATTCTGGACTTGCTCAAAGTAGCTTACTGTGACACCACCAGCGTTCGCCAAGATATCTGGAATTAAGAAGATTCCTCGTTCGTAAAGGATTCTATCCGCCTCGGGTGTTGTAGGTCCATTGGCACCTTCTGCTACAATTTTAGCCTTTATTCGAGGGGCATTAGCGCTGGTAAGTTGATTCTCCAAAGCTGCAGGAATAAGTATATCACATTCTAGCTCTAACAAGTCGCTATTTGTGATTCGAACTGAGCCAGGATAACCGATGACCGAGCGAGTCTTGCTTTTGTGCTCCCTTACTTTTAATGGATTCATTCCCTTGGGATTGTAGATGGCTCCTCTTGAATCCGATACAGCGATTATTTTGCAGCCCAGCCCACCGAGAAGTCTTGCTGCATGGAATCCGACGTTCCCGTATCCTTGGATAACAACGCTTGCGCCTTTTAGAGGGAGGCTAAGATGCTTAGCGGCTTCGATGACAGTGAACACAAGGCCCAGCGATGTTGCTTCATTTCGTCCTTGTGAACCGCCAATTTCAACAGGTTTTCCAGTTACCACGCCGGGCACAGATTCACCAGTGATTTCAGCATATTCATCCATGATCCAAGCCATAACTTGTGCGTTGGTATAAACATCCGGAGCAGGAACATCAATATGGGGACCAATGAATTTGACTAGTTCCCGCGTGTATCCTCTTGTTAGTCGCTCAAGTTCGTCTAGGGACATCTCCTTCGGGTTACATCGTATCCCGCCTTTACCCCCTCCAAGGGGAAGACCGGTTACTGCAGTTTTGAAGGTCATCCAAGCAGATAACGCGATTACTTCATCTAAGGTGACATCAGGATGATATCGAATACCACCTTTAGTAGGGCCTAGGACATCATTGTACTGAGATCGGTATCCAGTAAAAACACGGACTACACCGTCATCCATTTGGACCGGGATATTAACAATTAACACGCGCATTGGATGCCTTAGTATTTCATGAATCGCAGGTTCAATTTTGATTTTTTCAGCGGCAAGGTCTATTAGTTGAAGGACTGCCTCGTAGGGATTCGGGGTTGGAGTAACGGATTTTAGGGTTTTAATCTGGATGGATGTGGCAGCCTGGAGTTTTGGAAGTAGTTGTTCGCAGCAATCGTAAGCGTCCTCTCTTGTTCCCCCACAGGACCAAAGATAGGCTTCGAGCAGGGATTCCTGTCGGAGGGCGAATGGGGTTGGATCACCCCAAGGTGGACTCTCTGCGAAGTAGTCTAGGAGAACCCGAAGTAAATCTAATTCGCGGGATGATAATATAGTTCTTTGTGTGCAATTTGAACATTCGATTTTACTGATTTCGACATCACGAATCTTATCTTCAAGAACCTCAATCAGTACACCTGAATCTTCAATGGGTATACCATAGTTCTCTGAAAAAGTTGTTTCTAGGGCATATCGGGCGGAGGTGTAATCATCTATTTTCGCAGTATATTGCGGTTTGTCAACAAAGAAGTCGACCATCAACTTCAGCATTTCTATTTCTTTTGGACTAAATTCGATTAGGTTAAGCATCTTTTAGCTTCACCGTGTTTACTTAAGCTTATGTTCAAATATTGAAATGTTGTGTTCACAATGTACATGCTTGAACATTCATCAACAACCAAACGATTTATTGACACAGCTAATACTTACTAATCAGGTGGAATAACATGCGATGTTCAACAGGAATCCAGGGTTTAGATGAATTATTAGAAGGCGGCTTGATTCTAGGCGAGAATGTCGTATGGGAAGTAGAAACCGGTACATTCCCCCTGGAATTTATGAATGTCTTCATGAAACAAGGAATTAAGGAGAAGAATCAGGTCATCTATCTAGACTTCATTTATCCACCTCAAGCGCTTCTCCTCTTCCTAGAGCCGATAATCAATACATTTCCCAAAGGTTGGGAGAAGAATTTCCTTGTTTTGGATTGTTTTTCTGCTTCGGGTGGACGGGGTGAATTTATATTCACCGATTTTTATGACACAGCACCACAATGGATTCGCCAAGTACCCAACGCTGAGGATGTGAATCGGTTCCACCTCTTCTTTGGTCGAATTGAAAGGGAGTTCGTGAGTGAAGGATCTCGTCTGATTTTCAATAGTCTCACTGCCATGGAGAAAATCTGGGGGAAAGAAAACGCTCAATCTATTTTTAGCCATATTTGCCCTGCACTTTACGCCTACAAGACTCTTGCCTACTGGACTATTAATCGCCATGCCCATAATAGAGAGTTTATTGCTACTATCGAACACACTACGCAGGTAGTGGTTGAACTTGGTAAAATAGACAACGAACTGGTCTTACAAATCAAGAAAGCTGGAGGGCGATATAATCCGAACACATACAAACCACACCGATACACAGTTGATGGAACAACTATCACACTAGGTAAATGAAATCGATGTCTAGCCCACACTTCATAATAAGAGACGCTTTACGGGTAGCTAGGCAATATTGCATCAACGCTTTAGCGTAGTCATGAATTGCACTAGATTAAGATTCTTTGCTGAATAGTTCATTTCATGACTGAGACGAGGTAGTTCTCGACTTCGGTTTCAGCATTATCAGCGCGAAGGAAGATAGGAACATTTTCCATTCCAGTGGCGATATAACTTGCTAGGAGCCATTCACCTGGACCGAACTCGAGAGTTTTTTCTAGAATTCCCTGGTCAACAAGAAATGTACTACTTACCACACTCCTGTCGTAGGGGCGGGGGAGGGTTCCCACAAAGAAGGTGTGTAACTGTTGTAGCGCGCTGGTGTTCAAATGGGCGATACGTTGAGTGGCTATGCAGGCACCTAACCCATATTTGCGGCCTTGGCGGAGGAGGCGCTCCACATGGTAGCTGCACTCTCTATCGATGCCACTTGATTGTTGTGGGATGAACTCTTGTGCTTCATCAAAGTGGAAGAGGATGTAGGGTTTGACTTGGAAGCGTTTCTTCCGTGCCTGAAGTAGCCTTCGTGTTAGGTTGATGACAAGATGCTTCATGGTATTTGGGTCTGCGATACTCAGGCACACTAGACGGTCGTCGCCTTCTATGAGTTGCTGTATTTGTTTTACTGAATAGGCATCCTTACTCTGGGTTGGTGTCGTGGAAGGTGCAGAACTTGGTGGTTGAATTGCATCGGCTCGGGTTGTCGCCCAGGCATGGAGTTGGGAACGGTCTGAAACCTTAAACCGACCCACAGCATCTCTAGCAGTCTTGTCTAGGAATGTCACAAAATCAGTAGAGACTGGCTCGTCTTCATTCATGCCCTTTTGGAGGATAAAACTAGTGACAGCCCTTTGGATATTTGTGATAGCATTGATGTAGGTTGGTCTGCCACCACTTTGTTCAATAAGATCTTCTAGTTCTTGCAGGATACGAGTGTAGGTATACTGGGTTGAAAGGGTCTCACGGGCAAGGTGACCCACAATACCGCGGTTGAATAGTGCCTTGAAACCCTTGCTTACACGTGGGTCATCTTCGAATTCACGGGGACGCACACTAGAGGACACTAGTTGGTCAGCGTCAACAACTTGGTTTTCTAGTATGATATGGGCTGGTATCTTCGGGTCAGCGAATGCGTCAAGTAAGAGGAATGGGTACTCGCTGGCGACATCAAAGATTACAATTTTTACATCTTTTGTATGATAGAGCAAGCGCCTTAGTATATTGGAGGCGAGGTTAGATTTGCCTCCCCCGGTAAATGCAAAGATTCCGAAGTGGTAGCGAACGAGACACTCGAAGTCGATGTAGAGGGGGATGTCTTCTTGGGATGCTTCAAACATCTTTAGGATACCAAGCCGGGGATCTTTCCTAGCACTCGCGGTGGTTTTCGCGGGGACGCCTTTGATGCGTTCGATGATGCGTTTGTTGTACATGAGGTTGATGAGGTCTCTGTTCACGATGTAGGCTTCCTCAGCGGGGATTGGGTAGCTGAAGCCTCGTTCGAAGCTCGGATCACTATCAGGCTCGAGGATTAGGTCATAGTTGATTGGGATACTGCTGATTCGAATCATCATGGTAGAGCTATCAGTTGAATCCCAGTCGGTGACTGCTTGTTCTATGATCTCGAATTGTAATGGGTAATAGCTTTGGTCTCCTAGACCTGTAAGACCGAAGTGGCTGGGCCAGATTGCGGAGACTTCAAGGAGTGTGAACCTGAGCCGCTTCTGGTGGAGGGCTCTGTAGTTTCGAATAGCGAGGAGCATTCCCTCCTCGAGGAGCCCCATCAAATCCTTGTGGTACTCGACTTTAATAATACCTGTGTGTTTTGCTCGGATTCCTTGACTCTCCCGGTAGGCGTCTCGTGTGAACCCAGCTCTGATGTGACTGAGACGTGCTTTGAATCGTCCTTTGAAATCTGTGAAGTATTTGCGGCGTAGTGTATCGTCAAATGTACTCACTTTCTCGTCCCCAAATTCTTGTGTTTCTAACATTCTGATGGCTTTGAATATAATCTTGCCGTATCAAGGCAAGGGATTGTTCATTTTCCCTCCGCAAAGGATTTAGAGTAGGGTGTCTATTAGGTGTGGTACGGATGGAGTTGCTGTGCCGTACTCTGAACAGGAACTAGTTTCATCGAAAACTAAACGGACAGCTGCTACCTATCCTGCACGGCTACTAGCGGAGATGTTGGAGAGGAAAACGTTCGAAACTCCGACCACAAGACATCATTTAATCGTGGGTAATAGCCGGAAGATGTCAGAGGTGGCGGATAATTCTGTGCAGCTAGTTGTCACTTCGCCGCCTTATCCTATGATTGAATTGTGGGATGACCTGTTCCAACAACAGGGGTGCCAGAGTTTTTCTGAAATGCACAATCTCTTAGCAGAAGTCTGGAAGGAATGCCACAGAGTACTCGTAGACGGGGGAATTGCTTGCATCAACATTGGAGATGCACTACGTAAAGATAATGGTGGATTGAGACTCTTCCCCAACCATTCCCGCATCACCGAGCACTGTGAGAATATAGGGTTTACGAGTTTGCCCTTTATTCTATGGAAGAAACCCACAACTAGACCTAATGCTTTCTTGGGTTCAGGGTTCCTTCCTCCAAATGCTTATGTCACTCAGGATTGCGAATTCATCCTCATTTTCCGTAAAGGACCACCGCGTAGTTTCCCGCCCAAGGATTTCACACGCTATGCAAGTCAGTATACCAAGGCAGAACGAGATGCCTGGTTTACACAAATCTGGAATGTACCAGGCGCCCGTCAAGAAACCAGTGCACTAGAACGAAGGAACGCAGCTTTTCCAGAGGAGATTTCCCGTCGATTGATTCGCATGTTCTCGATTATTGGGGAAACAGTGGTTGACCCCTTTCTGGGTACGGGAACCACAATGAAGGTTGCAAAAGAACTCTACCGAAGTAGTGTCGGTTACGAGATTGATAGCCGACTCGTTCCCACTATCACAGAGCGGCTTGAATCATTACCCACAAATGATGATACGGCGTCGCTTAAAATAACCCGACGAGATCCACTCCTCTAGCGTTATCCTCTTTTTCACTGTTAAGTAGAGAAGTGGTATTGCTAGTCGCTAGCTTGGCGGCGGAGGGCTTCGATGCGGGAGCGGCGTTCCCTAAATGTTGAGAGATAGAATATGAAACCTCGGAGGTGGGGGTGGGCAGTGATCCAGTTTGATGTACCAGCAATAACCTGGCTGAAGGTGCGTTGGTGGAATTTAGCCACCTTATCGGCGACCATGAGGGGCTTGTTGTGGCCATAGGCTTCGGGGATTGAGGGGCTTGTAAGTCCTTTAAGAATTGTAATTGTGAGGTTTTGGAGCGGATTGGGGACCGTATTATTCCTGTATAGGAGTGCCCTGACGGGTTCTGTTGCTCCGCCATATTCTTGCTGGAAGGTGAAGGTGTTATCCTCAGTGGTTCCATCAAAGTTGGGATAAGCGAGGCGGTCGATGAGGAGGACGTTACTTCTGAGCTTTGGGTCGCTTTCAGCTGCGTCTAGCTGGATATAGCTTTTCAGGAAGGTTCCTTCAAGGGTTATACGGTTGCGTCGCGCACCTCCAACGTAGTTAGGTCTTGGCGGCGATTTACGGTCGGGTACGATGGTGCGGAAGGCGCTGTCATATTCTATGGTTGCCCACGGAACTTGTAGGCTTTCTCTAGAGAAGAAGCTTACTGCCTGGAGAATCATGCGGTCAGTATTTGGGGCCCGCTCTAGGGCGTGCCGCTCCTTTGTCATCTTGAGGAGCTTGGCTCTCCAGAGAACTGGTATGAGCTGGCGTTTGAAGTCTCGAGCAGCGGTGTCCTTTGTCATTCCGATGAGGAGGATGTTTCGCTTCCAGCACTCCTCGACAAGCATGTAGAGGCTGAATAATGTCAGGAAGGCTATGTCGAGGGTGGTCAGCCAGGCGAATCGTCCCTCCTTTGAGATTTGGAGGCGGTTTCGGCTTTCTGTCAGCTCCTTTGGTAGGCTCTCTGCAAAGATGTGGTTTCCGATTAGATTCACCAGCAGGGTGATACGACGCCAAGCTGTCTTGTAGGGCGTTCTTAGACTAT
>JAEOSX010000135.1 GCA_016840135.1 Candidatus Hermodarchaeota archaeon | reverse complement strand
TTATGCCCACCAAGAGAAGCACTATCATTAAACGCCGAGTGTTCTTGTTTTGAAAACCTACTAGGCATAAGCAAATACCGATGACAGCTAGATTACTTAGTAAACGAGCGCCAACGAGGTAGGTTAACGTGAATGGCAGAGAACCAAAAAATAAGGGTAAAACTGTGAGCAAAATAACTAAGGGTAAAGAGAATACAATGATTCCTTGATTGAAGCGTTGTATCCAGCGACTTCTTCCAATTAGTTTTGACAACCTCGCCCACCATCAATAGCTAACTAGCACGTGAGAAGAGTAAAGGGGCTAAAAACCTTTGCGCATTCAACCTGACCTTTGAGCTTCCCGGATAGCTGATTCAATCTCTGCTGAAAGCTTAGGTCCAATCCCATGAATTGCTCGAAGCCCAGCTCGCCCCTCTTTTTCTAGCACTTCTAGCAGGTTCTGTTTCTGGTTGTCAATAATACGTCCAGCCTTTCTGAGGGCGAATTCACGGAATCCAGTTACTCCCTTTAATGTCAGGCGATAAGCTCGGTCGTAGAGGATCTCCGCAACCCTCATATTGAAGGCGAGGAGGTGGTTCGACGGGATTGGTCGGGGGATTCTGTCAAATAATCCATATTCTTTACACAACTTCTCGACTCGACGACCGAGATTGGCAATGTAATGAGGATGAGGTGCGTAGGCTGAGTTGTTTTCATAGAGTAATTCGTATCGGGAAAGGATGGTTTGGTCATAACGTCTTAATGTGTCGTAGAACCATTCCCGCTGACGGGACCCAAGGGTCAGTGACCCAACCAGGACATATTGCCCGCCGCTATTCTTTGTCTCTCGAATCACCGCCTCCAAGTTCTCATCGTCGTCATAGATGTATGGCAACACTGGCATCAATGCTGTACCAGTGTACACTCCCGCTTTAGCGAATTTCTTCATCGCGTTGAAGCGCTTCTTAACGCTTGGTGTGTTTGGCTCAAAGATTCGACGCGTTTTATCATCCCGTGTAGTAATAATGGAGAATCCTGAAATTACAGTGATATTCTTAGAGACCATCCGCCGCAGGAGATTGAGGTCCTGAAGCACTATATCAGACTTTTCTAGGATAAAGATGGGGAATTCTAAATTGTGGCAAATCCTTAGCATCTGGCGGGAGAGCCTGTAACGCTTTTCAACGGGTTGCCAATCACCGATACTAATAAGATCCTTGGGAAGGCGAGAAAGTTCCTTTTGAAGGAGAGTGGGAGCGTTCACCTTAATCTTGATAATACGTGCAAAGTCAGCAGGGTCAGTATAGGGTGCATATTTTTCCTCTCTTGTATAGCAGTATTCACATCCGTGAGCACAACCAATGTAGGGATGAGCAGAGTATCTTGTCCAAAACCATGGATCCAGGTGTTTGTGCTTGTTGACGATTCGTTTCGCTTCGTATTCCCTGACGGTTATTTGCATCAGCTTTGACCTTCATTAAATCAAGGTCCTTTGGTAGAACCCGGAATTGTATCGATTAATTATTTCCATATCGTTGTAAGCATTCATATCGCATTTGGGGAACAGATTGTCTGAAATCTTATTATTAAGAAATGTTATTAGTGTGTTTTTACTTTGGGTATATAGTGGAGGGTTTACGTGAAGAAACTAGTAGTGCTAACTTTAGTTTTTCTAATTGCAGCTAGTTTATTTAATCTTCAAAATTCTTATATGAAAACTGTTTCAGCCCAAACCGGGCATGTGGTAATAAATGAGTTTCAAGCCAAAGAAGTGGAATGGATTGAACTCTACAATCCAACAGCTAGTCCTGTGAATACCATCGGCTGGAAGATTAGCAATGACACAAATGGAGTCGTTGAGACACTTGACGGTGATTGGGGTGTTAGTTCGATTCCCGCAGGAGGATATGTGGTCTACTACACTAGTCTAAACCTTGGTATTTATTATGGTGAGATTCTTCTTTGGGACACTAGTGATAACCTTATTGATGATGTCTACTACGGTGGGTCCCGAGGCCTTAGAAATAAAGGTGGTTGCCCAATCGGTAGCAACGGTACTCACAATTTGTCCTGCGCTCGGACTCCCAACGGATATGACACAGATGACTATGCAAGGGACTGGACATTAGCCTTGGTGGCAACACCTGGTGCTGCAAACAGCGCCCCAGCACCTAACCTGGGCGGCGAAGGAGTTATCATCAACGAATACTTTTATTTTGATCCCAATATGGAAAATTCGTGTGTTGTGGAACTCTACAATACCGGTACAACCCCAGTGAACATTACTAATTGGTGGTTGACCGAACATTATTCCCTTCACTATTATAGAATATCAACGCCGACCATGATTGATCCTGGTGGCTTTCAAATTTTTGAAACCGAGCTCGTCCCCTGGGGGGGGATTCTCTCTCTAT
Organism: Candidatus Hermodarchaeota archaeon; assembly: GCA_016840135.1. Lineage (GTDB taxonomy): Archaea > Asgardarchaeota > Hermodarchaeia > Hermodarchaeales > Hermodarchaeaceae > YT-063. The sequence goes on along the minus strand of JAEOSX010000135.1, from coordinate 1,940 downwards.
TTACTAATAATAGTGTCCGTGCTGACCAATTGGGATTCAACGAACCGCCCTATCCTGCCACATCCTATCAACGTGGTCCTTTTGATGGCGAAGGGCCAAACGTGGGATATGACAATGCGTCGTCTGGTTATCCCGACCACTTGATAATGGCTAGCCCGACTCTGAACTCTACAAACTACCAAACTTGGAATACGACTCTCGATGTGAAGTTTGATGATATGACGACACCAGCCTCAGCCGCTTGGACCTGGAATGTTTCGGTGATAAATCGAGCGGGTGATGGTGTTTCTGGTGTCACCTTGACTATTAGATATGCACCTTATGGAACATCATCTTACACTTTACTTCTTGGGACCCCTATTGATTTCCGTGATGGTAACTACTCCTTCGTTCAAGATATTACTGCCCTAAAAGGATCGTATCATCTGAAAGTGGTAGGTAAAAAGGCTAATCATACTTCTGACACTACTATCAGGATACTGAGTGTTATTGGTAACAGGACTCTCCGAGTATTATGGGATGGCGGACACCACCAAGATCAGGAGTACCTTAACAGTGCTGTGAAAGAAACCTGGGATTTGTGGCGTGGTTTCCCTAATTGTTTGTTCTCGGTTAATTACCAGTCTTTCAATTATACCCTCCTCGCAGATGTGGATATTCTAATCATACCGTATATCCAGACAGGTCTTACTAGCGATGAGCGATTATCCCTTGATGCTTTCCTACAATCGGGTGGGATGGTCTGGTGGGGTGGACACAACGACATGCAAAGTTTCGATCACTCAATGAATAATGCCTGGATTAACCAATATGGATTCGAATTCCTTAATGGTTCTCAAATCACAAGTTCCTTTGTAGGAATTCTCGATGTCAGTGATAACACAGGCTGTGCTGATTCCCCGATTTTCTTTACATTTCCTGGTAACCACGCTCTACAAAATGAAATCACAGAGTTAGCCATTTCAAACACTACTCAAGTATATGTAGATCCAGCCGCTGTGAACTCATTTGTCTTAGCTACAGGCGATATGGTTGACACATACTGGGATGCTGACGGCAGTAACACAAACAATCTAGGTGATGTGAATCATACAAACTCGGTGCCCCTTGCTGTCTACGAATCTGAATCTGGCGGTGCGCTCGTAGTTTCAGGTGGCTCTAACATGCTATATGATACCGATCTTGGTGTTGGAAAAGCCCAATTCTGGAGAAACATGTACGATTACTACATCTGTAACCATATCGATATGACCCTTAGCGTTTCTCCCACTTACATTGACGTAAATCGTATTAACGCAATAAATTTCAGCATCACTGTCACTGTAGCGAATGTCGGAGACAACCCTCTCGATAATGTCTCAATCAAGTTCTTCTACTCTAATGAATCAGTCCATTTATTCGGTCATCAACCTGTCCACCTTGGCACAATTCAACCTGTCACAACAGTGTCGGTCACATTTTTCTTCTGGGCAATCGCGGACGTCGATTCTACTATCAGAATCCATGTCGTAGCCGATACAACTGCTACAAGCTGGGCAGGGCTTAGTGAAACCGTAACAGTTCACACTCATACTACAGGAGAACCAGATGTTAGTGAGCCTCCCAATCCATTCACTCAAATCTTGCGTATCGTATATTACATAATTATTGGTGCAGCCGTTATTGGGGCTGTCCTCGTCGTATCGATAATCTACCTCCGGAGAGAGCCCTAGAAATACTCCCTCCAGTGAATCTACTCCTCGATATTCTCTAGATTTAATTTAAACCAGACGTATATTTGGCTAGACCATTGGGTCAATTCAGATGGTAGAGATTAACGTCTTCGCCGAATCATCCATATGACTATTACAAGGCCAATAATCCCAGCTACCCCACCTCCAATGATGAGGATTGGCATAGGATTGGCGTTGACGATGAACTCGTAATAGAGCCCTCCATTA
>JAEOSX010000134.1 GCA_016840135.1 Candidatus Hermodarchaeota archaeon | reverse complement strand
GTTCCCCCACAACATTAACCAAGGCGGTTCTTCTACTGATTTCTCCGAAGATTGGTGGGTCCAATTCGCTAAAGGTCACAAGGTCACCGATATCGAATCTGTAAAAACCACCATTGTTTGTCACAATTATCTGGTAGGGCGTATGCACCTTCACATCGCACAGGGGCATTGGTACAGCATCTTTCTCTCCTTCGGGTATGAATTCTAGGAATGTGATATCGACCAGTGGGATTATGCCTTTGTCTGGATAGACTTGGATTCCCATTGATGCTTCAGTCGATGAATACGACTCCCAAATATGTACATCACCTAGAAGATCATTGATGATTCGTCGATGCTGGGTGACAGACATGCCGCCTGAACCGAATACGCAGAAATTGGGCCAAAGCTTGCGTAAATCTATGATTCCATTCTGAGAAATTCGCCGAAGCTTGTCCTTCGTCTCGTTATCCAGTTTGGGGTCGGCAAGTAAGCGATCATAGTATTCGGAGTGGATTTTGAGTAGTAACGAGACCATGTTTGCAGTGACAGCTGATGTTACACGGATATCAGCGGCTACAGCATATCGTGCAGTCTGGTAGAACTTTTCACTCCAGCTGAGTATACTGTCTACCTCCATTGGTGGAACCCGCCGACTTGCTAATCCAACTAAAGCCTCTCGGTGAACCTGCAGGCGAGGTGGAAGCGGGAGATTAGAAACTGCTCCTGAGAAGTAAGCCACATCGTATTCCCCAAACTTCTCCCCTGTACTGGGAGGAGCAGCAAGGGTTAACACTGAACCATCAAGGACCTCATAGCATCCAGTGTGGACAATGAAGAAGACACCCATCCGTAAACCTTCAAGGACGACCTCCTCAACCCGCTGCCAACCTAATGGATAAACCTTCGATGAACCAGTTGTTCCTGCAGTGGCTAGAAAGTATAAAATCTTATCCGGAAATAGGACATTCTGCTCCCCCTGTTTACACTGGCTGATATAGGGGTCCATGCTGTGATAAGTTGTGAGGGGAACCCTGCTCTGAAAATCCTCGATGGATTTAACGTCAGCGAACTCATACCGCTTACCGTACACCGTCCCTTTGTTGCGCTTCAGTATTTTCCTCAAACAATCCTCTTGAGCAGCCGCTGGGTCCTCCAAACGTTTCAAGGCAGGTCGGCATGTCCGTTCATAGAAAAGCTTCACTAGGGATTCGGCTGACAGCATGAACGACTCACCAAAGAGTACTCATTATTAACTCTTCACTTGTCACAATTAATTTCTAGGGTGAGGTTTCAGAAGAGGTATCATACGGCTGAATTCAGGTGTGAACAAACGGGGAACCTTGCTAATTCCAAGATCCTTTCCCATCCCTCGTAACATCGCTTCAAAGCCACCAGGTCTTACAGGAATGACGAGAGGTAGAGATAACATGTCGCCTTGCCGAGCATCTTCATAATATCTATCCAAACTTCTAAGGTGGGAGTCGACATCACTAGCGAACTCTTCTAGGTCGCGTGGAATTTGGGTGAACTCTACGAAGAGTTGATAGCGAGTGATATCTGTAGTGATCTCCGGCAGCAGAGCGAAATCAACAAAATTTGTCCCCTGCTGTTCACAGGCGTGATCTAATGCGCGAAGCAGCAACTCCTCCCTCGTCCGTTCACCAACAATATTGACCAAAGTCTTCATTCGTGTGATTTCCCCGAATTCAGGCGGGTCCAAGGCAGTAAAAGTCACAAGGTCGCCCAATACGTAACGATAGAAGCCATTGTGGTTAGTTACGAGAATCCGATAGGGAGTATTGACCATCACATCACTGAACGGAACCGGCTCGGCACCCTCCCTGTCTGGTTGGAACTCAAAGAAGCCCCGATCAACTGCGAGGACGATTCCTTCATCTGGATAAATCTGGATACCCACCGTTCCCTCAGTGGTTCCATAAGAATCCCAAATTTCAACGTCCCCGAGGAGGTCGCGGATAATCCGCCTGAAAGGAGTAATCGAGAGCCCACTAGATCCAAAGATGGTGAAGTTTGGCCACAATTCCCTGAGATTTATCACTCCGTC
>JAEOSX010000133.1 GCA_016840135.1 Candidatus Hermodarchaeota archaeon | reverse complement strand
GAACGAGAGCATACACTACAAGGGGTTATGAGGCAGATGCGCCGTACAGGAGAATCACCACAACGTTACCAGTGGTATATTGATATGCTCCGAGAGGGAATACCTCCATCCGCTGGTTTTGGTATCGGCTTAGAACGCCTGACAATGTACATATGTGGAGTTCCGCACATTTGGGAATGCTCCCCCTTTCCGAAGTTACCCGGTATTGTCTAGCCGTTTTGAGATGGGAACCGTTATAGTCATCTAGGAACCATAAACAACTAGAACAGGTGTTTTCGAAATGGATGAGCACCAAGAAGCCATAATTGCGAAGGTAAAGGAGTTCAAAATCGAGTTCATCGACCTAATGTTCTCAGACCTTTACGGACGTTCCAAAAGCGTTACCATCTCACCACGAGAACTGCCTGACTCCCTTGAGGTAGGGAAGTGGTTTGATGGGTCATCAATTGAGGGGTTCACTCGGATTCATGAGAGCGATATGCTACTCTTACCGGATCCTTCAACATTCATACAATTACCTTGGTTAAGGGATGGTCGAAAGGCAGCTCGGATTATATGTGACATCTATGAACCTGGTAGAATACCATTCGAAGGCGCTCCACGATCCGTACTCAGAAGGATTTTTAATGAGGCTCAGAAGCAGGGGTGGACCTATAATACAGGCCCAGAGCTTGAGTTCTTCCTCTTTAATTCTAAGGAGAATCCCTCCTTCTCAGACCGTGCAGGGTACTTTGACTTTTCTCCCCAAGACTTCGCCACTGAGATTCGCGCAGTGATAGCGTCGTCTTTAGAGAAATTAGGTGTTAGGGTTGAAATGTCTCATCATGAATGCGCCCCAAGCCAACATGAAATCGATATTGAATATGGACCCGCTCTTCGAATCGCTGATAGTATTCTGGTTTCGAAGCAGGCAATTAAAACCGTCGCTAGCAGCAAGGAGTTACACGCCACATTTATGCCAAAACCAAAGTTTGGTATTGCAGGGAGTGGAATGCATGTTCACCAATCCTTCTTCAACGAGAAAGGCGTCAATCTGTTCTATGATAAGGAGGACGAGTATCACCTCTCAGAGCTAGCTTACCAGTTCCTAGCGGGGCAACTCAAATACATCCGGGAAATGGCAGCAATCCTTAATCCTACAGTGAATAGCTACAAACGCCTTGTGCGGGGCTTTGAAGCACCAGTTTATGTTTGCTGGGCACAGCGTAACCGCTCAGCGCTTATTCGTGTACCAAGATACAGTAAGGGACGAGAGAAAGCTACTCGGCTCGAGTTACGTTGTCCTGACCCCTCAACAAACCCCTACCTCGCCTTTGCAGTTATGTTGGCAGCTGGCTTACAAGGCATTAAGGAGAAGCTAAAACCACCAAAACCAGTTGAAGAAGATGTCTACGAATTTGATGACAGCAAACTCGCACGATTCTATATCAAGACCCTACCAACGGACTTGGGTGAAGCTCTAAGAGAGTTTGAGGAAAGTAAATTTATGAAAGAATCCTTAGGCAACCATGTCTTCACTAAATACCTGGAATTAAAGAAGGCGGAGTGGACGACTTTCCAGCGGAGCATAACTGATTGGGAGCGAGATCGCTATATTGATCTCTAGGTTTGATTCAGGTTCCTCTTTTGTTGAAAGAAGTATCTAGGTGATTTTTTCAAGGATAGGAACGAGTTTTTCGTATCTAGGTGCCTCTTGAATCATTGTAGTGACTCTGCTTTCGAGCGACAGCTCGAGGGCTTTGCGGAGCTGTTTGGTTGCAGCACTGTCCTGCCCAAGCTCAACAAGAGCCCAGGCGTGATTAACATAGATAGTTGGGGGTGCTTCAGGCATGGCTGCCGCTTTGGAATACCACTCCTCTCCTTCTTTCCAACGACCTAGTAGAAGAAAGAGATAGCCTAGAGTGTTTATGTGCTGGATGTTGTCTGGTTCGAGCTCAGCTGCTCGCGTAGCGGGTCCGATTGCCCGTTCAAAGAAGCCGCATTGTTGGTAGATATTTGCCAGAAGCGACCAGGCCTCTGCGTTGTCGACTTCGCTACCCAGTAGCTCTCTAGTCAACTGTTCGGCTCGATCGACGTCTCCACATGACAATGCCGCCAATGCTCGATGGAACAAATCGCTAGCTGGCGTCATTCCTCTTTTATCACCACGAACTGATATAACATAACTCTCCTGCAGTGTCTTAAAGACTTACTGATTGCTTCATCAAGGGTTTTACCAGTATAAAATTAGTTGTGTTACACACTTAGAACGAGAGATATGGGATTTTTTGATATTAGGAATCAGGGTCTTCTTGGCTGCTATGCATTCGCTGAATTAGGGCTTCTCGTTCTGCATCGAGGCGCTTCACTTTCTTCTCTAGTTCACGCTTGACGAGTGAACCAGTAAGGAGATAGGCTAGCCCAGCCATAACGCCTGTTCCTCCGGCTACGAAGAGCGCAAGGAATCCAAACATGCGCACCCCCATCGCGACTTGGTGGAGCCCAAGACTTTCCTGAAACAAACTGAATAGAATGAAAACAACACCAATCACCAAGATAACAATGAATAAGAAAACAAAGTCCCGCGCCCGAGGACCTTCTTCTCTTTCATGTGAAGCACCTTCGGGTAAACGTCTTGAGCGACTAGAATACTGAGTAGATGAGAGCACTTTCACCACATACCAGAGGTGGTTACTTCACTCCAATTCCAGCTGGTTATATTTCTTTGTGTTTCTGCAATGCCAAGATGCTTGTTGCGACAGTAGATATTACCTTGCCACAACCAGCCTCCACACTCTCACCTTGTCTTATATGGCGAGCCTTCCTTCCATTATTACCACAGTTGGACCGATGCTAACTATTGCGTTACTCAGTGTGTGCTGGTAACTGAGTGTGCTCTGGTTTTTACCGCCTAGATGAGTGTTGTCGCCAAGACCCAACGTTACCGTGCCCTGGACGAGAGTATCAGTACATGCTCCCACTTTATCTTTGATCTTTGGGTTGATGCCAAAGGTCAGGCTGCTAAGCCGTTCCTTCGCTCCTGTGGCGGCACGAAAGGCGCGAGTAAATGTAGCTTCGTTGCTCAGGGCACGATACTTCACGAGTTGACCCTTATTGAAGTCAAATCGCATCCCACCAATCATTTCGCCTAGGAATGCCCGCGGCAAATCAAAGGATACCGATCCCTCTGCACTAGATTCATCAACGGCTACAGTGACAGTGCCTGCTGGCAAGTTGGCAAGAAAGCTCTTCCTTTGAACATCTTCCCTATCGATTACGCCGTCATCTAGGGTGAGGTTGGAACGGCGAATCCGGAATTTTAGGTCAGTACCATCCTTTGTGCTAATGTGAATATTGTTGTGGGAACGGAGAAGTGCGACGATGCGCTGGCCGAGGTCAATCATCTCTGCCTGGTTAGCTGTGAGGCTTTGATTGATGGATTGGGACCATGGTTGAAACCTGATGCCATAGGCTTTTGCTGCTTTTTGTGTGAAAGAAGGGGTTCTGACACGGAGCGTGCGAGCCTTATGGGAAACCGCTGAACCGAGAATCCCATTTATGTGACCCATTATCGAGAGTGCTTTCCCTTTATCAGCTGCCTTTAGGATTCCCGGATCCTCTGGCCCCTCCAAGAGTACAAAGGCTGTCGCCTTGGATACGCCAGTCCTCCAATGCTCTGGAGGAGTGACTATTGCCTCCTGGGGTGCCTTCTTCAGGACATGCTGGAGGAGCGCATCCGATGTTGTGCTAATTATTATTGAAGCGCCCCGAGTCTGCGCTTCTTGTGCTATTTCCTCTGCTAGAGTATGGCAGTGCTGCCAGGAATGTATCCAGAAGAGGTCATTTTCCCTGATACGTAGACAATCTCCAACAATTCGACGCGCAAGCGATTTGGGCATATGGAATAATCTCCTACGCCTGCACACATCGCTGGTTCCTCTTTAAATCTTGGTTTACTCAAAAAAGCATGAACGCGTAACTAGATAAATTCTTAATATCGAAACCCCAGCAGATTTAATAAGCCCTTGAATTTCTACTGTTCCTAGGAGTAAGAAGCAATGAGTGTACAACCAGCACATGCCACCTATATATTCAAGATTCCGGTGGTAGGTGACGGTGCAGTCGGAAAGACAAGTCTGATTGAAAGGTTCACGGTGGGCACGTTCTCAGAGACTTATAAAATGACAATTGGAACTAGCTTTGCCGTTAAGGAGCTTCTTTTTGAGAACATTTCTGTTAAACTTCAAATATGGGATCTTGCAGGACAACCCCATTTTAGTGGAGTACGTCCCCTCTTCTATCGCGGCAGCACTGGGATCATCTATGTGTTCAGTATAATAAATCGGGACACCTTCATGAATGTCACAAAGTGGATGCAAGAGGTTTACAAAATTACTGGAAAGCTCCCAGGGGTACTTTTAGGGAATAAGGCGGATTTAGTTAGTCAGCGTGTGGTGTCCATTGAGGAGGGGAAAGCCCTCGCAGCCCAGCATGGGATGATCTACATTGAGACCAGCGCCAAGGATGATAAAAACGTTGGAGCCGCATTTAGGCTTCTCTCAGAAACCATCATCAAGACCAGATGGCCTGATTGGATGCCTGAAACCCCAACACCTGTCCCATCAACAGTGTCATCCGTCACTCCTGACTCAAGTATGAATCCTGCATCTGCTAACCCTGTTGGTTCAACTGTCGGTGTCACCATTGGTGAAACACCAACTCCTCCTGAGCATACTTTACCTAGATCTACCCAAACACCTGAACCCTCCCATTCATCAGAAACGCCGGTTACTCCTCAGAGTACTAGTGTGGTATTATCTGAGTTTCAGGGTATAGATGTAGCCTCTCTTTCAAAGGAAGAGTTTCAGAGGAAAGTTTTCAGTTCGCTTCTTCGTCTTGAAATCTCTGAAAATGGTGTGTTGGGAACTTATCTTCGTGGGTTGCTTGAAAAGGATGCAAGGGAAGTTATTCTGAAGACCCTTAATAAGATTGAAAATGAACAACAGCTAGACCAATTCTAGCAAGAAATAATAACCACGCGCATCTGTTTGTTGGTTGAATAATATCATGGGTTGGAGTGGTAACTCTTCACCCTTGAAACCACTCTCTTCTATGGATTACTCGTAACCTAGAATGGCGATAATTTTGGCTGTGAGTAGGTTAACGGTTGTGTTTTCGGGCTGCTAACAACGCAATGAATAGCATTTGGGCGACGAGAATCATAATTGGGTAACTGATTGCGGCAAAGTATCCGTCGATTGCCTCACTGGCAAGGAGAACTAAGCCAACCTCATCTATTGCCAAACCAAGGCCCATCCCCATAAACCAGGACCCAACCAAAGTTGGAAGCTTCTCGCTCCAATAGAGACCGAAGAACCCGCCCAAGGCCATCAGCACCAATCCGTAGAGTATATGATGAAAGTGGTAGCCGTGTTCTAATTCCAAGCCGACGCCTGGCGAAATCACCATGGTCATCAGGCGTGAGGCGATGATTGCGATGCAATACCAGATTAGAATTATCGCTGTTACGCTTGCTACAGAAACAGCCGGTTTGTCATCTGACATCTGACATTCGTACCTCCTTATTGTTCGAGATGAATAAGGAATGTTGTTAGGGGTACTCTGTCGTCTCCTCTGATAAATAGCTTCGCCTAGCCTTGAGTCAAAATATACGTTAACAATGAGCTACAGGTGACTTTTCGTGTAAAATTGACCAAAAAATCTCCTTCTCTTTGGGGTTTCTGGTGTTAATTGTAGTAATCTATTTAGGCAGTATCAGTAGAAAGGGTAGCATCATACTGGAGTGTGATGTCAATCATGTCTCTGCTAATCGATGTGATTACTTTCGTCATAGAATTATTAATAGCGACTGGTGTCTTCTATGCCCTTGGTCGCTGGCTGCAAGATGCAGACGCCAAGTTATCTGACGCTTTCTTTATCGCCTTAATCGGCCTAGTACTCCAATTCGTACTTGATGTGGTACTAACTTGGTATCTGACACCCATTGCTCCTCTAATTGCGGGTGACCACTTACTGAGACTTGCATGGATGGCGGTCGGCTGGCTTGCAACATTCACTGCTTGGATCTTGTTGGTACAGCATTTCTTTGACTGTCTCTTCGCACGAGGGCTCACCATCGTCGTTATTAGCTTCATCCTCATCGCAATCATCGACATTGGAATAACCTTTGCATTGAGGTTCATCCTCCTAGGACACTTCTAAACTAGGAAGAACACCCCAAAGGATACAACCGAAGAGTACGTAGTCACTGATAGATGTTATCAGGCGAGGCGTGATTATTCCAAGGAAGTACTTCGAACACATTCTTTTGGTGGATTAAAGTATCAGTGTTAACGCCCAAAAGGCTCCATAGCTTATCAGATTCCCCACTAGTACAGAGAAGAAGAGAACTCCAACTCCAACACGTCTTCTATCCTGCGAGAGGATTCCAAGAATTAAGAACAGTACTAGTAGTAAGAGAAATTCGAGCACAATGCTAACGGGAACAATGAGATAGAGTAGATCGCGGTTGAATTGGAAGGTGAGGAAGATGAGAAAGGAGGGGATATTCGCTGCGAAAACTCCGACGGCAACGATGCTTAGTAAAGCGTAGGTCTTTGGAGGGTTGGCTGATCTGCGAGCCAATCTATGGGTAAAAATAGCGATGATTGTGAACTCTATCAGGAACGTGAGAATCTGGTGCAGGTCAATCAGGAGAACCAATTGAAACCCAGAGTATTGGCCCAAAAACAGAATGTGGTCAATCATTTCTAGCCACCCGAATATTACGGAACCAACCTCTTTTCTATTCTTCTATTTCGTTACACTTCAAGATAAATAATTAGGCTAAATATCCTCTGGTGCTAAATTATAGTTGCTTAACAACTGAAGGATTGTAATGAAAGATTAGTTGAACTTAAATATTACAACTCCTTCTCTAAGAAAAAATCTGGTGACTAGGTATGTGCGATTGTAGTAACTGTGAACATGAAACAGACATGGTAGGATGCGTCAGGAAACACGTTAGCTCAGCCCGAAAGTTACTAGCCCAAGGCGACATTAAAGGCGCTGACCAACAACTGAGATGTGTTGAGCGACACCTGAAATAAACCGAAATCTTATCTAATCGAACACCCTCCTATCCTGACTAGATGACAGAGGGTCTAATGTGTCGTTCTCTAATATCTCTGAGTGGTTATCAACGGCACAACAAAAACTGACAAACACTTTGAGTCTCTATCGAAAATGGTGGGTAGACATCAGCGCTGGGCTCATCATACGGATTGTCCTTCTCATAACCATATTCTTTGCGTCCATGATCTACCCAATGCCCGACATGAATGATATGAACCAGCTGCTTACCCTAGGACTCGTCTATATGTTTCAGGGCAAGAATCCCTACAATCAGTGGTATACACTCTCTGCTTTCGGTGATGTCCCCCAAGTCATTTACTCCCAGAATTTCTTCAATTATGGTCCCCTCAATCTTTTGGTTCATCTACCCTGTATGGTCTATCCCTGGAGCTTCTATGGTGTTGGCGTTATTGACATCCAGCCTAGCTTCACGCTTTTGCACTGCTTCTTTGATTTCCTGATATTTGACCGACTGATGCGCATGAATCACAGAATAGGAGCCGTGTCCATATGGCTAAACCCGATAATGCTCTCGCTGGACTTTGTGACCTTCCTTTCTATTCCACTATTCTTCATCGTTATGGCTTGTGAAAAATGGGAGAACCCTTTCCAATCAGTCTTCTGGCTTGGGCTAGGCACAATAACCTATCAATACATTGGAATGTTCCTCCTCTTTGCCGTGGCTTATCACATCCGCTCCTATGGAAAGGTGCTAAAGGCGATATTGCCCTCAATTCTGATTATTGGAGCATTCCAGGCTTGGGCAATGCTGGAGGGACGCCCCTCAGCCCTGTTCCATGATATGCTCTTGGTCCAGCTCAACCGCCCCTACGAACCTTGGAGCAACCACAGCATCTTCTGGTATCCCTGGACCGGCTCGCTCCCCGCAATTCTCTTTAACGTGTATGGCACCGATTTCCTAACTGACTGGACTGGTGGGCTGCTCAGGCTTAGCACACTGATGAGTGCCATCGCTGTTGTTGTTGCTGTTGTACTGATGGTTCATCTAGCTATGAAGCGCGGGTATCTGCGAGCCCTCATCTACTCTAGTGGATCACTGGCTCTATTCCTCTTCGGTTCACCGGCAGGTCTTTGGCACCACATGATTATTGTAATAATCCCCGCCTCCTTTATGGGCATGGAGATTGGTAGGCACTATCGTCGAAAGCGACAAACTAGCTCTTCACGTGGTAAAGACAGGAGATAAAATGATGCAGATAGGTGGTAGCGCTCAGAGCTTGAAACGTTCCAGTCTTGGAACACTGATGTATGGAAAGCTCACTCACACCTTTAGCCTCTACCGACAATGGTGGCAGGACATTAGCGCGGGGCTATTGGTCCGTATCATCACGCTGGCCGTTATTCTTTGGATTGGGTTGACCTACTCCCAAAGCGTCGATTCAAATGACATGAATGAGCTCGTCACCCTCGGTATACTCTATATGTTTCAGGGTCAGTGCCCCTATAACCGGATTTATCTTCTGTCCACCTCTACCAATGTCCCCCAGGTTTGGTATATGCAGGATTTCTTCAATTATGGTCCTGCTACCCTGTTTTTCCACTTGCCTGCGATGATTTGGCCATTTAGGTACTCTGGGGCAGGTTACATGGATTTCTCGCCCTCCTTCACCTTGTTACACTTCTTCTTTGATTTCTTGATGTTTGACCGGTTGAAGCGTATGGGGTATCGAACCGCTGCTCTAGCCTTGTGGGTGAACCCCCTTGGGGTTTCGCTGGATTATGTGACTCACCTTAGCGTGCCCTTGTTCCTGGTGTTGATGGGATATGAGAAGTGGAAGGATCCCTTTCAGTCGGTCTTCTGGCTGGGGTTAGGGGCGATTACGTACCAGTATGTTTTAGTGCTTCTTCTCTTCGCTGTAGCCTATCACATTCGAACTTACCGTAAGGTTCTGTTTGGGTTGCTACCATCGCTGCTCGTAATTGGAGGGTTTCAACTCTGGGCGACCTTAGAGGGGCGCCCCCTAGCGCTTTTCCATGACCTTTTTTGGGTCCAGCTCTTTGTGCCCTACCCGGGGTGGATAGAGCAACATGGGATTTTCTTCATTCCCTGGATGGGCTCAATCCCAGTTATCATCTACAATGTCTTTGGTACTGATTTTGTGACTGATTGGACGGGTGGGCTCCTACGATTGAGCACGGTGTTGATGGCTTTTGCTCTTGTTGTTACGGTGATTCTGCTTGTAGATTTGTTACGGAGGAGGGACTACAAGTTGAGCCTAGTTTACAGTGCTGCTGCGATTGTAATTATTCTGCTGGCTAATCCTTCGGGGTGCCTTCATCATCGCTTTATCGAAATCTTTCCTTGCTGGTTTGCTGGGATGGCAATCTTCCGCCAATATCGGCGGGAGAAAGAAAAGCGGAGGCAAAGAGACCAAGACCAAGGGATAAAATGCCAGAAATGAAAAGCATAAAAGTATGGGTCGCTATGCCTGACAGGCTAAGATATGGTTGTGATTCAATTGAATGAGGATATGGAATCTGTTTCTAGTATTGAGGATCCGCTAGCCAACTATACCTTGGATAAATTTGCTAGGCGTGAAGCCCTCTCTCTTTTCCTGATTGTATTGGGGGCTACTACAATAATCGTGATAGCCCAGTCCCTTCTGCTACCAGTCATCGATTTTCTCCCGATACCGTTTCTGGATTCATTCGGTAAGAGAATGCTGATGAATATCCTAGCCTATGTAGCCTTGATGGTACTTCTCATAGTGTTTTTCGCCTCGACTGGAACCCCCAGTTTAAAGGCACTTGGATTGACAGGGTGGAAGCTACCCCTTGTTTTGGTATTCGGAGTCGTTACAACGATTGGTTTCCCGATAGTGATGCTCATCTCTACCCCAATAATGATGAGCTTCTTCCCCCTTCCCCCTATTTCTTCGCCCGAATTTCTTGTTCTGGTTCTAGAGATATTGTGGATAGTTGTGTTCTTGATACTCGTCGCGGTTTTTGAAGAGTTGGTGTTTCGTGGCTACATCTTCAATAAGCTTCGCCGGGGATACACAGGATATATCCCCTTTCTCATCACGGCTGCTCTTTTTGCGGTCCTCCACTTACCCAAATACGTTGTCGAAATCGCTTCTACAGTTCCCTTTGACCCGTTCAATTTATTTCTGCCAGCTATTCAAATGCCTATTCTTCTCATGTCAGGTATGACCTTCTCGGCTCTCCGATATTACACTGGATCTATTATTGTTCCAATGATTACCCACTTTTTCTGGAATTTCTATATTCTCCTCTTTCAGCCTGTCCTCGAATCAGTCAGCATATTTTTGGTCGCCCCATTGCTTATCGTCTTCGTTGCAGTCATGGCTATGTACTTATCCTTCCACCTCTCATGGCCCCTTTCCCGTTCAATATTTCCCAATTCTCCTGAATGTGTTGATGACTATCTTAGAGGTTATGTTGCTAGGGCAGAGAAATTCCATGCCAGAGCAAATGCAATGCGGTCAACAGAGTCCTTCACCGAAGGTGAGCCCTTATCCCTGCCTATCAGAATAGGTGAAGAGAGTAGTGAAGTGCAACTTGGGCAACCTCGCTTTGTATCCCTAAGTGAAAGCGTTCGATATCATAAGAGGCGTGTTCTGTATAATTACATGCGCCGTTCAGCCCTCTGGTATCATCAAGCTGCCCTCATCCTCCATGAGAACCCAAGCCCAACAATCATTCCATCCCTTCGTCATTCATCAAAACAGCTTAGAACACTCTACAAGCTAGAACTCAAGGTGGCGATGCTCTCAGGGCGCTTAAGTTACTATATGGAACGCCAGAAAACAACGGGGATTAAAATAAAGTCGATTCCTACACTCGAACGGACACTAGGCCGGTACAAAGCCCGTTATGATGCCTTTCTACGCGTAATTGACAAACAACTCCTCAACGTCATCAATGGTTAGATTTTATCTCGAAGAGCTAGAACCTAATCATCTTTTAGGCTACTAGCCCGCTCCCTACATTCTCGGCCAGTCAGTTCGATGTCCTTTGTGATGTGGCGAAGTATGGGCAATGTGAGTAAGGCTCCGACGAAGAATAGCAAGCAAATCAATATCAAGGAGGGCGAGTAGGCTCCTCCATAGAAGAATACCGCCAGTGAGGGGGCAAGCTGGGTGCCAAGGGCGACGCCTATGACGTGGGCAAGGAGATGTATGGACATAGAGGTGCTTCGGATTTCTGGAGGATTCACGTCGCCTGCGCTGACATATATCAGGGGTGATATCCCTGCGTCAAAGAAGGTTCCGATGAAGACCATCAGGAAGAAGACAAAGGTGAATGGGTTAAACAATAAGTCGAAAATCGTTACTGAGGGCAGGACGGAAAAGGGGTAGAAACAGGCAAGGAGTAAGACAGGTCCTGCGCAAAGACAGCAGAGCAGGATAAGCTTCGCCCGACCCTTCTTGTCTGAACTGAAAATTTTATCGCCAAGGCGCCCAAAGACAATGTTTCCACCGATCTGGCTGGCTAATGCAAGGGTCATGAACTGGGTGGCTACGAATATGCTTACGCCATGGTCGAATTGTAACCATCGCACAGCCCAGGCACCAAAGGCAGCTGTTGGGATGATTGCAATTATGCCAACAAGAATCAGCCAGATGTTTGAGCGTTTTCTCCACATCCTTTGGAGGTCGCTGCGTTTTATACGGTAAGTGTAAACCTCTCCAGCACTATGTAGGTCTGCAAGGGATTCTTCATGTTGACCCCTCAGCGGCTCTCTTGTAAAGAAGAGGAGGAGCCCTGCTCCAAGGCCAAGGACGATGAGTATTTGGAAGGGTGTTTGCCATCCGAAGGTTTCGACGAGAAGACCGCTTACGATGAAGCCGAGGCCAAAGCCTGCTCCTGCTGCTGTGCCGAGTAAGCCTACGGCAGTGGAGCGTAGACGGGTAGGAACGCAGTCAATTACCATTGAAAGACCTAGGGGTGCTGTGGCACCAATTCCAACGGCTGCTATACAATAGAATAGCACTAGGGTCGAGTAAGTGTTATACGGAAGGATAAGAGGGATAAACCAGCATATCCAGAAGAAAGTACTGATGAGGAGGAGGGTGCGGCGGGTTCCTCGGTCAGCGACGTAAGCCCAGGGAAGAGCTGCTAGACCAGAGATTATCTGAAAACTGGTCACCACATAGCCAATCCAGTCATCAGAGGGAACACCCAGCTGGGAAACCATGACACTAGTCATTGGTGGGAGGAGAGCACTTGCAGCAGCAGTCACTATTGAAAGCACGAAAAGGATTGCTAGGGTGAGTTTGGCACGGTTTTTCCATTCGGAATGTTTCGGGATACTTGGATCACTGGACATGGTGTCACCTCTTAGATTACTACATCCTTCCGCTTGAGGATAAAAAGGATTGTACTTGTTCCGTGGGAGCTAGAGATTCGTGGAGGTGAAAGGCTTAAGGCTGGTGGCAATATCTGGCTGCCTCGAGTCAAATAGTGGTTGAACAGTTATGGCCAGTACCAAGACATCGACACTCTTAATCACTGGAACCAGCCATGGGCTAGTTCACCTACTGATGCTTGCCCTGCCCTACATAACTACGAAGCTACTTGAAGTAACTGCGGTTCCACCAGGTCAAGAAGGGTTCGTTGTGCTTCTTCTAAATACTCCCGCTTACTTCATTTTCGGTCTTAGTGCGATCCCTGCAGGGATTCTAACCGACAGGTTTGCTCCAACCAGAGTTATTGCTCTTGGACTCTCACTTACCGTGGCATCTGGTATTGCCCTCTTTTTCCTTTGGCCCCTAGGACTTGTAGCCATCGCCCTTCTTTTCATATTTTACAGCTTTGGAGCGGGTCTTTACCACCCAGCTGGGACCGCTTGGGTATCCAATGTTTTTATCAAGGATCGAGGGAAAGCCCTTGGTAGGCACGGAATTGGTGGTAGTATCGGTCAAGCTGCGTCACCAATCATTTCAGCTACCATATTGAGCACTCCTGCTTGGCCCTTGATATTTCCTGTTCTAGCTGGTGCAGGATTATTTGTCTCATTTATTTGTCTAAGGTCTACAACAGTGAAAACCAAAGGTGAACCTCTAGCTCAACCCAGTTCTACATCTAAGAGCGGGTTATTCAGTGCGATGTCTGTCGTAGTCTTTGGTCTTATGTCTATTACTCTCATCAGCCGTGGTATGTTCTATCGGGGAGCCGTGACCGCACTTCCAATTTACCTGAATCGAGAACTAGAAGCTCTCCTTGTCTTAGCTGGTGTACTTGGCACATTAATCTATGTTGGGGGCGCTATTGGACAAGAAGTTGGCGGGCGCCTCACAGACCGGATGGGATGGAAAATTATACTCATCTACTCTTGCGTTCTTTCAAGTGTTTCCCTACTCCTGCTCTCGCTACCATATTCACCAAGCTTTGCTCAAGATTTGAGATTGATATCATCAATTCTGCTTTTCGGATTCTCCTTCTTCGCAGCTCAGGCAGCCAGTAACACGATGGTGGCTCAACTTGCCACAGAACGAAACCGAGGAAGGGTCTTTGGCTACAGCTTCTTTGCCCGCTTTGGCTTCGGCGCTTTTGGAATCCTGATTGTGAGCAGTTCCCAGCTAGTCTATGGCACTTGGGCTTTGGGCTTTATTCTCCTAGCCCTCCTAACCCTAATAGCTGCTGCTTGTGTTCCCTTTATCAACACCCGCAAGGAGGAAAGGCAAGAGCAGAATGGTACTGATTAACAAACTTTTTAGCCGTACTACTATTTCTTTGACACAGCGGACCATTCAAAGCTCTCTCACGATAATCTCCCCTTTTGAGTGCAAGGCACATCTCAGGAGTTGAAACCTTATGTCAGGTCGTCTAAAAGGAAACGGTGAACCCATTATTGCTAAGAACCTCGTACGTAAGTTCGGCGACAAAGTTGCTGTTGATGATTTATCCTTCCATGTGAAGCCCGGCGAAGTGTACGGGTTGCTTGGACCCAACGGCGCGGGCAAGACCACAACGGTGAAGATGATTGCTGGACTTCTCTCTCCAACCGAAGGGAGTGTGGAGGTTTTTGGCTTTGACCCTGTTATCAACCCCATTGAAGTTAAGCAGCGTATTGGACTTGTCCCTGAAGATCACATTCTCTACAAATCTTTGACTCCACGTGAGTTCTTCGATTTCGTTGCTTCAGTTCGTAGATTGAAACCAGCTTTCGCGAAACAGCGTCTCAGCTCTTTCGTAGATGCTTTTGAACTAGAGGAATATTTTGACAAGCCCATCGCCGCCTTGAGTCATGGAACCAAACAGAAGGTTTCCGTCATTGCGGCACTCCTTCATGAACCACAGCTGTTAGTCCTTGATGAGCCCCTTAGTGGACTTGACGCTCGGTCAGCTCGAGTTCTCAAGGATATCTTGAACTTTCATCTTGAGAACGAGGGTGGTATTCTCTTCAGCAGCCATATTCTAGAGGTTGCTGAAAGCCTTTGTGACCGCATAGGAATAATCGATGAGGGGAGAATGGTCGCAGAGGGAACTGTCAAGGAGCTTCGGAAAATGGTCAAATCTGTTGGTGGATCCCTTGAGGAGGTCTTCCTCAGAGCAGTTCAACAGGACACTGAAGTTGCTGCGACAGTAGAGGCACTTCGCCGCTCGCTTAAGGAGACTCGTCGGCGATAATCGCTCCCTTGTTAGGTTATACTCTGTGGTGTTACTTGAATGTCTGACTCTGTTTCCCCAAAGGAAAGCTTGGGCTTGCGCACAATATGGCGACTTGCAGGTAAAATCAGCTTCGAGGTGCAATTCCACTCTGCTTTAGAGATGAGCCAGGGAGCCTTTGGTCAGTCGATAGAGAAACAAATCAAGAAGGCACGCAGTAATAGCCGTATGAACAAGGGTATGGTTAGTATATTTACTCTCATCCTTGCAGCCACCTTTGGGTTCTTGGTTTGGGCGACTCTATCCGGATTCTTAGAGATTAGCCCTGACCTTCAATGGACCACTGTTGCTCTGATAGTCTCTGTTTTTACTCTGATGAACTTTGGGTTCTTGACCTTCTGGGGCATCATGCAGTGTACAGCGTTCATTAGTTCAGGTGCAGCCGCGATTGGTATGCACCTTCCTGTCTCCCGTTCTGATGCCAGCAAACTTGCCTTATTCGGGTACATCCGGTTGTTTGATGTTCAGATTATTACGATTGTTGTCGGCTTCCCCTTTGCTTACTTCGTCGCTACATTCTCCCCATTAGGATCCCTATTATGCTTGGCCGCTACTTTAGCAACTGTGGCGCTTTCGATAACGGTAATGTTGCTATTAGCGATATACTTTCACTCTAAAATCCAATCATCAGGAGGCTCCCGTTTTAGTACAGTTATCCGACTCGTCTTCACTCTATTCTTTGTTGTAGCAATAATGGGGTTCTCGATTGCCTTCCAGATGTTGTCCTTCATTCTACCAGTGATCGAGGCTTTCGCCATTGCCCTTAGTCCCTTCTGGAACTGGCTTGCCTTCATCTTCCCCTTTTCCTTTGGCTTGATTGTCGTCCAAGCTACAGGCATCCCAGGTACACCGTATATTTGGTTTGGAGCTGCATCCTCCCTATTGTTCGGAGTCCTCGCGATTCTGGGAATACGGTGGAGTGGAAGATTCCTCACTCGTATCGGTGCAGGAGCAGTGGTTGAGACCGGTCCCAGTAAAATCCGCCCAGTAACGGTCAAAGTCAGCCGTGTTGGCGTAGCAGTTATGCGCAAGGATTTGCGTATCGCTTTCCGAACTCCTGGTCAAGCAATTATGTTCTTCCTTCCCTTACTTATGATGGTTCCCTTCATTTTCCAGTTCTTCGAGGGAACTGGTGCAATACACGTCATGGATATTCTCATACTCATCACCACTCCCGCTACGATGCTTTCCTTCTTTGCGATATTCTTCTTGAGCGTTGAGGCTCGGGGTATGGCATTCACTCTGACGATTCCACTGAAAACAGAAACTATCCTTAGAGCAAAGGCCCAACTCATAACCTGTATGGCAGTTGTAATTCCTATTGTTGTCTATGTGGTTTCCTTACTCCGCCCCTTGACTTCATGGGTCTCCCTCGCTCTTGGTGTATCTATGATTCCGCTGGTATATGTTGCAGCCTTCCTTTCCCTTGTGTTGTTCACTCGTATTATTGGAGGAGGCCGCCTCATTGGCTTTGAAATCAGTCAACACATCGGCCAGATGCTTGTCGTAGGAATGCTCGCCGCCATCCTTGCACTAATCCCCCTCGCCCTCTATGGACTAACTTGGATACTCCTCATTGATTTAGGTTTCCCGATTGAGATAGCTCATCTTGGGGGTATTATTAGCGTATGGTTTGGCATCTTCTTGAATTACCTTCTCGGAAAAATACTAGCCAGCAGGGCGCTCCGTGATTAGAAATCTTTCACTTCTTGAGCTTGAGTGTAACTGCTATCAACCGGTCCAGGGTACGATGAAGCGACTTGATGCCTTGCTTATCTGCTTCTGCTCCCGAGGCGCCTTTATCCTTGGACCAGAAGCTGGCACCTAGATTGGCTCCAAAGGCGCCACCGCCCACTGAGAAGATGTGGTTCAGGATGTAGAAGTCGTGGATGGTGCGAAGGGTGGGCTCTTGGCCGCCAGTACGGTCCCCGCCTATTGCAATGCCTGATCCCACTTTGCCTTCGAAGACATGTATGTCTTTGGCGAGGATTGCGCGTGTTCGGTCAAAGAGGGTTTTGAGCTGCCCGCTGATGTTTCCCTGATAGACCGGGCTCCCGATGATGTAGGCATCTGCCCATTGCATTAGCTCATAGACCTCCTCCATATCATCTGTGAAGATGCAGCCCTTTCGTTTTCTGATGCAATGGTCGCAGTGGATACAGAAGGCGATTTTCTTCTTCATCACGGAGAAATACGCAGTTTCCACAACATTGTTTTCCCCAGCATACCTGAGTGCTTCACGGATGGCCCAATCAGTTGACGCCAACCGAGGGCTTCCTGAGATTCCTAGAATGCGAATCTTGCCTTGACCCATCGTCGCCACCACTACTATAGCACAGTGTCAAACGTTTTTATCTCTGTTCCCGATTAACAACTCACTGAAAACATAATCTTGAGTGGATAAGATGACAGCGAAGTTTGCGTGGGCAATCACCGGCGCAGGAGACTACCTCAAAGAATCCGTAGAAGCGATCCACGAAGTACTCCAAGCTACCGACTATAAGGTCATGATATTCATGTCCAAGGCTGGGGAGAAGGTCGTGAACTGGTACAAGCTTATGGAAGAGATTAAGGCACTCACTTCGAAGGTAAAAGTCGAAATAGATGCTAACACACCTTTCATCCCTGGTGTATTACAACGACGCGTCTATGATTTCTTGGTGGTGACGCCAGCTACTGCAAACACGGTTGCGAAAATTGTACATGGTATCGCTGACACTCTGGTGACAAATTCTGTTGCGCAAGCACAGAAGACGAATGTACCAATCATCATATACCCTGTTGACCAGAAGCCCGGTAGCATCAAAACTGTATTGCCGAGCGGCGAAACCCTTACTTTAACAAACCGAGAAGTAGACTTGGAGAACGTAGAGAAGCTCCGAAAAATGAAAGGTGTGACCGTGTTAAACCACCCAAATGAGCTTCGTAGCACCATTGAGCGATTACAGAAAGAGAAAGATTAGGGAAGAAGTCCAGCTTGTTGCAGCAATGTGGCAGTATCTTCGTGGGTTTCATCTAATATCTCTGGAAGCTTTTTGATTTCAACCCATTGGCCTTCCCCCACATCGGATTGGGGCATAAAGGTTCCGCTACTTACTCGAGCAACTACATCAAGGTAAAGTATATGATCCTCGATGGCCCCCTCTGGTGTCCGGATTATCCGTTCCATGGGTGGCAGCCAGCGAAGGATGTCGATTTCGAG
The DNA here is from genome assembly GCA_016840135.1 of Candidatus Hermodarchaeota archaeon. GTDB lineage: Archaea > Asgardarchaeota > Hermodarchaeia > Hermodarchaeales > Hermodarchaeaceae > YT-063. Next base: position 3,811 of record JAEOSX010000133.1, on the reverse strand, counting down.
CCCAGTCTCTTCCAAGACCTCCCGTCGGACACCTGCTTCCAATGTTTCACCGAACTCCAGTCGCCCACCAGGACAGATGTATTTACCTGCCCAGAACCCACCCTTCTCAGGGACATGCTTGACTAGGAGCACCCGCTCTTCATCATCGATAATGACAGCGCCCACACAGGGTACGATTCCGTTAGACATGATAATCAGTTCACCACTGGCTTTGCACTATTTGGCTTTTCGCCTACCTAAATCCACGTAGCCGCATCCTAGCTGACAGAACATTTTTCTGATGCCTTCTTCTGTTCTATGCCTGTTGGGTCGTCGGGGCTTATACAAGGATCTCAAACTCTGTGGGGAAACTGCTGAGCCCCAGTGTACCCTCATTCATCGTAACTCTTTTATCAACGGGTTTTCTCTCCTTATTTGGCGGGACGTTTAAGAGGCGCTACAATGCGTTTAGTGATCTATTGAGCTAGAAGCCTCTGCGTCTAGCAGAGGAAGCAGGGATTACCCTGTCGTGAGAAACCGCCTTCGGGCGGATACGCCTCTCCTGTTCCCGCGCCTCCTTCTTTCCCATAATCTTTATAAGCGTGTATTTTGACCTTCTCTGTGAAGGGTCGATTTGGGGCAATACTACGACAAGCGTCGATAACTCAAATTATGGGATGATTCCCTACATGCCCCAACTGCACCTTACTTCACTACTTGGCATGGGGCGATTAAAAAGCACGGAATTGATTTCTAATACAAGATTGAAAACTTCAAACGAAACTGGGACACTGATGCATCCTAGAGATTGTGAAGACTCTCCATAGGCTGTGTCAGCTCCTAGCAATCCTGTAAGTGATTCCCATGAACAAGTTGAAGACTCTGCAAGAACGCACCACAATCTCGGTGCCCATTGATTTCCTCACAACTGTGACGATTAACACCTTTCGTCCGCAATACTACTTCTCGAAGGACCAGACAATTGGTGCTGCTGCTGAAGTGCACCGCCGCTATAAGGATGACCCAAAATACCGGGAATACATTGAGCGGGTTCTCCCTGTGATGCTCAGTTCCCATAAAGTGCTAGGCGCTATCCATCTCTTCGATCAAGGACAAGAGGTCACTGACCTCCTTGAGCGGGCACGACCAGACCATATGCCAAATTTCTGGTTAAACATTCTAGATTTTCACAAGGAGTTGGGGCTTAACCGAACTAGCTTGGGTCGTCGTGGTAGGAACTATGTGTGGCGGTTCTTGAAGCACATCGCTGAGAATCGGGGTCTTCGAACCATCGCTCTTTGGTTTACGAAGAACCATAGACAATGGAGGTCGGTTTGTTTCAGGGCCCACACCAAGTTCAAGGGTGACTTGAATCACTTGGCTGCAGGTCTTCTCTTCAAACGCAAAGGATTCCTTGAGAAGGTGGAAGAGGAGCAGGTCCAATTCTTTCTCAATGACTTTGAGACTATCCAGCTTAAGGCGATCTCGAAATCCCTTACAATTGAAGATATCCAGCAGAGTAGACTGCCCTTCAGGACCTTAGAGGGTTTTGCCTCAAGTGTGCTTGACACTAGATCCCTTGCGTTCTATGAAGCATCCTTTGACAAGATGACCAACTATGAGGTACTCCGGCGTACAAATGCGATGCGGCGTTGTGGCTTCCTTGACAGTCACCAAGATTGCTGGCTTCAGCGGATGGAGCGGGCAGCCACCTTCTTCGACCCCACCGAACTCGGCAGTGTAATCCTTCAGCATCCCGATTTAGCCGCAGTGCTCAGGAAACCCTTCCAAACCAGCCTTGAACATACCTCCATCTCTTTTCCAGAGGATAGTGTGGTGCTCTGCGATGCGAGTCGGAGTATGATGCTGAAAAAGACAAACGCCCTCCCTCGGGTAATCTGGGAGCTAGCAGCGCTTGTAGCTGTCTCACAGGGTATTCCAACCTTCCTCATCAGAGATGTCATAGAAGGTGTACCCAAATGTGTTGGAGTAGATGGTATTACTGAGGCCTTTGGTAAGAATGAAGCCTATAACCCGACCAGCCTATCACGGGGCTTAGAAGAAGTAGGTAAACTCAAACCAAGATGGTTAATCCTCATAACCGATGGTCAATCAAACATCCCCTACCGAGGGCATGAAAAAATGGTTGCAGAGAAAATGAAGCAGACAACCATCCTAACACTGAACCCAACTGTTAACCCACTTGAACCCGAAGCCGCCACCTGCCTCGGAGCCGAGAATGAAATCTTCCTTCCACTCCGCGGGTTGCGGTTCCTTGGACAAATCCTTGATGTGATAATATGACTGAAACCAATGGAGCTGAGATTCTCAGCCTAATCGAAAGGACCACATTCTGTGAGCCCCAGCTAGTTGGGAACATAGCGGTCATTGGCTTGCTTAACAAGGCAGCACCACAGAAACGAAGTGTTCTCTCGCTCCGTCAAGCCCTGACCCAACAGAAGGTGGAAATCCACGACATAACCGAGTACAACGAGTTGACCTTCACACCACATGAGCCTGTCTTGCTAAGAGCCTGTGAGGGTATAATCGGAGGAGGAAGACAGGACCGAATAGTGAAGAAGAGTGAGGTAATCACTCATAAGAAAATTATCAGTGTGTACTGCATTGAACATGGTCGCTGGCGCCGCAGCAGGAGGGCTTGGATACTTTCAGACATTCCCCTCTCTATCCGGCGAGCAGTACTTGAAGAACAGAAGCAAGAACAAGTATGGGACCTCATTAAGCACTACCTCAAGGAGTTTGGAGTCAAATCACGTTCTGAAGCTCTTAGTGCAATCTATCGAGCCCTTGGCACCGAGTTCGAACGCTTTGTAGCCAATTTTGAACCTTGGCAACGACAGGTGGGTATGATCGTTGTCATCAACGGTGCTGTGAGTGGTTTCGAGTATTTTGGGGATGAAGTAAGTTTCTGTGAGGAGGGTATGCCTTTGCTCCGGGACAGTTATGTTCCCGAGGCTCTCCGAGGTGAACGGAAAGCCATGCTGCCTGAGGACGTGGCTCAAGCGGTAACTGCCTTCCTCGAGGAGTTGAAGGGGGGTGCCCGCTGCATCGACATCGTTCCCTATGAAGAACAGATAGTTTATGCTAGTGTTATCTAGCTGAGATTGAAAATCCGAGAAACGGAAACGCTTAAATCCCTAGAGGCAAGAACGCCCTCTATCCCTATTACTTTATAATCATAAACTATTAGTCAGGGGTTAGAAATCATGGCAAAAATCAAAGTCGCTCTGGTCGGCGTCGGCAACTGCGCCAGCAGCCTCATCCAAGCCCTACACCACTATGGAGACAAAAGACACAAAGGCGATGATGCTGAACTCGCCCACCCCATCCTGGGGTCCTACGAAGTAGATGACATAGAAGTAGTAGTAGCCTTTGACGTTGACAAACGAAAAGTAGGAAAGGATTTGGCTAAAGCAATCTTTGCAGAACCCAACAACGCACCAAAATTCACGAATGTACCTCCAACGAAGGTTATTGTACAGAAAGGACCCACCCTAGACGGTATCGCCCCTGAGCTAGAAAAAATAGTTCTCGAGAGTAAAGAAAAGCCGGTTGATGTGGCAGCTGCTCTAAAGAAGAGCGGCGCAAACATCCTTGTTTGCCTCCTCCCAGGTGGCGCCCGAGAAGCCGTCCAATTCTATGCCCAAGAAAGCCTCAAAGCCGGTGTCGCCTTCATCAATACCACCCCTGTATTCCTAGCCACCGATACAAAATGGGCTCAAAAGTTCAGCGACGCTAAAATCCCCATCGTGGGCGACGACCTCATGTCCCAGCTAGGCGCCACCGCACTCCACAAAGCACTCCTCGCCTT
>JAEOSX010000132.1 GCA_016840135.1 Candidatus Hermodarchaeota archaeon | reverse complement strand
GAGAGAGCCATACGTTCCTTTTCTTCGCGACGTCGCATTGCACTGCTTCTGGAGTCACCTGTTGATGCAGCAATTAATTCGTCAGCAACAATCTCCTCTACCGGAGTTAAAGTTCCGAAGCATTTACTCCAGACTGCTTCAGCAAGGAAGCGGAGGGCAAGGTCGATTCGGCGGAGCGGGGCTACATCACAAGCGGTGTGATATGATATACCACCATAGCTGATACGAGTGGTCTCTTCTCTAGGAGCAGCATTTTCTATGGCTTGTACAAGGATTTGGATAGGATTTTTACCGGTGCGGAGATGGATAATTTCGAAGGCAGTTTGGACAATTAGTATTGTGCGACTTTTCTTACCCGCGATTAGCCCTGCGTTACGGCTTCCTGCACTACGGCGTCGTGCCCAACCAGGAGTCATGAGACGGTTTATGAAGCGCTCGACTATTGGGACTTGTTGCTTACCGAATCGGCGACGTTCATGACGACCATGAGTATGAGGGACGATTACTGGGCTTAAGCAGATGTATTTAGCGAGAGCGGGATCACGTTTCTCAATACCACTAGAAGTCCACCTGCCAAAGAGCTTTATATCTAGAGAGGGGGAGTCTTCGGATGGTTCGGGTGTAGGATCTGAGGACATATTATTACAGCACCTCGCTTAGCGTTGGGGCTTCTCGACTTTACCAATAATCATTGCTTTTAGGGAAGCTCCGTTGCATTTTATTACCTTCCAGCGAACTCCTGGGATGTCACCCATTGCACGACCGCGTGCACCACCAATTCCTTCCACGATGACTTCGTCGTGTTCATCAACATATGTGAGTGCACCGTCACCTGGTAGGAATGCTGTAATTTGGCGCCCATTACGAATAAGTTGAACTCGAACGCATTTTCGGATGGCAGAGTTGGGCTGCTTGGATTCGATTCCTACCTTTTCGAGAACGATAGCACGGGCTTGAGGACTACCCTCGAGAGGATCAGCGCTGACATCTAAGCGTAGCCTTCTTCGCTTGTAGTAGCGTTCTTTCCAGCGAAACTTCTTACGTTTCTTTCGGAGTTTAAGGCCAGCAAATTCTCCTTTAGGGGCTTTTGAGCCAGGCATGTTCTCTTTACCTCATTTGTTTTGGGCGCTGGCGATTTCGTGGAAGGCTATAAAACTCTTGCTATATTATTTTGTTTTAAGACACTCTAAGCAATAGCAATCGTGTCAACACTATGATGACGTTTTGCTAAGATACGGGCGCGCCCGATATTTCTTCCATTCCGACCGATAACCCGACCACGCTGTTCAGTGCTCACCGTAATGATAGCAATCCTTCTACCGCTAGGTTGTTCCTGAACCTTCACTCCTTTAACTTGGGCAGGTGCAAGGGCATTTCGGATTAACTCCTCCGGAGTTTCAGCAGCCTCCACAACATCAACATCCCTCTTCATAATAGTGCGAACTCGTTTTATTGTTGCGCCACGGCGACCAATCGCAAGTCCGAGGTGCCCTGCAGACACCACGAATATAATCCGATCACCCTCTTGATCTATGACGCAGTCTCTGACTTCAGCGCCAGTTATATCGCCAAAGAGGGCTATCAGCTTCATTTCTTCCATACTAAATTTGATTGTCGCAGAGGAAGAAGTCATTACTAGTCCGCCCCAATAAGAATACTAATATCTGCATCACCAGGTTCAAGCACTGTGAGGGTGGTCACCATATGAGGGCGACCACAGAGCTGCCCAAGATCCCAACTATTACTTCTATATTGGAAGATAGGTACTTGACTATTTTTCGCTAAACTGCTGATTTTCTCGATAACTTCAGGTTGTGTATTACCAGCAAGAATTATCACTCTTGGAGAGCCCACACGAAGTATATGCAATGCTCGCCTTGTACCAAGAACGGTTCTTCCAGATTTTACTGATAAGCGGATGGCTGTTTCAGCGTCCATAATGATTTCACATCTTTTTACTTTGGTTTTATTTTTCTTTTGGAGGTTTTGGAGGCATCATTAGTAGGTCAATTGACCCAGTGCCCAAGGGCATCTGCTGACCAACGATGACATTCTCTGTTATACCAAGTAAAGGATCCTGTTCACCTCGAATGCTAGCGTGAATTAAGTGCTTTACCGTTACTTCAAAAGCAGCGCGAGAAAGAACGCTAGATTGTTGTCCACTAATGCCATGGCGCCCGATTTGGCGAATTTCACCTGTGTTCGTCATCAAATCCGCTACAAGCATTATGTGCCTGATATCAACATCCAATCCTTGTTCAGCGAGAACATCCTCCGCTTCTAAAATGATGATACTGCGTGCTGCTTCAATCCCTAAAGTTTCAGCGATTTCATGAATGTGGTTTGATAAACTTCTGGTGTTATCTACTCCCTTCGTACGTAGAACCCCCCTCAAGTTTGTGCCCTCTGTATCCAAGAATATTTCACCCTTCTCTTTTGTCACAATAACCCGTTTCACACCTGCAAGCCCCTTGATTAGAGCATCTCTTACTTTCTTCAGTACTTTTTGGAGCTTGGCCATAGGAATCACTTCTTCTCCTTCGCGTAGTCCAGGAATGATAACAATCCGTTCATCATCCCCTTCAATATCTCCAACCTTCAATTCAGCAAGCTTCTCTTGAATCATCTCTGAAGTGACTTTCTTGTCCTTCATCAACTCTGGATGTAATTCGATGACTATTCCTCCCTCGGCAAGATCAATGGCCACGCTTTGGGAAACACGCTCAACTTTTGTCTGTTCGATTTGTTGAACAAGTTTCATAACCTTTCCCTCATTTTGACGATGTTCTTCGTCAAGGTAGACGCGCATTGTCGGTGTTGAAGGATTACGACGAGCATCAACAATCTCGATAAGACGAGGAAGACCAAGAGTTACATAAAGCTCAGTTACTCCTGCGTAATGGAACGTCTTGAGGGTCATTTGGGTTCCTGGTTCTCCTATGGATTGTGCTGCGACTGCTCCGACGGCTTCACCTGGCTCGACGAGAGAGCCGTGATATGCCTTTACAACTTCTTTGATGATACGGGTTAGTTGCGTATTTGTAATCTTACGGGATAGCAATTCCCCTCGGAGGTCTTCGATGAGGAGGGGTGGGAGTGTTTTCAGTTGTTTCTGCAGTTTCTTTTCGATTTCCTCTGGTGTGACGAATTGTGATGACATTTCATTCACCTCTTTTGGCTCAGGACACGTTCGATAATTGCTGCGAGGTTTACGGCTTTCCCGTGGTCACTTCGGGCAGGATCCACACCATCCTCCCCATACCTGAACTGTATGATTTGTCCTTCTGAGTTTCTGACGGTTTCATCGTATTCAACCTTTATGTCTTGGAGGGCGTTGATGAGTCGGCGCTGCATATAGCCACTGGTGCTTGTTCTAACTGCTGTGTCCACTAATCCTTCCCGTCCACCCATAGCGTGGAAAAAGAACTCTACAGGGTCTAGACCTTTACTGTAGCTGGATTCTACAAAGCCGCGAGCTTGAGGGGTAAGATCACCTGATTTGAAATGTGGTAGTGTTCGCCTTCGATAGCCCCGAGAAATTCGTTTGCCACGTACCGCCTGCTGACCTACACAAGCTGCCATTTGGGCTAGATTGAGAGCGTTTCCTTTAGCGCCGGTCGCTGTCATAATCACAGCATGCTTGTCTAGTCCTAGTTCTTGACCTGCTACTGCTCCCGCGCCGTCCCGCGCCTTGGACAAGAGCTCCATCATTAGGTTCTCAAAGGTCTCCTCTAGTGAGAGACCAGGTGTTCGTCGTAGTTCACCTGCTCTAAAGGCTTGGATAAGTTTTAAGCCGTTTTCTTCTGCCTCTTTTAGGATGTCCTCAATTCGTCGGACAGCGGCAGGCGCGAGAGTGACATCATCGATTCCCATACTGAATCCACTGTTAGTTATCAGAGTTACTAATAAGGGACACATTGAATCAAGAAAACGACGAGCTTCACTATTACTGTAGTCTTTGACAATACGGTGTAGTACACTATTAGGCTGAGCTGCACCAAAGGCTTTCTTGTCGATAACACCTGCAAGCAACTCACCATCTCTAATTAATACAAAACTATCGTAGAGGCACTCTTCTTTCTGACAAACGTCGCATTTACGGCAAACGCTTGCCTTTAGCGAGAGATTAAGTCCCTTGGGGAGCAGCATACTGAAAATCTGCTTTCCCGTCCACATCGGCTTGGGCTTGGTAATGGAGGGCTTTGGTAGATCTTCTCGGAATCCCGCTGAAGCTAGTAACTGACATGTCTCTGCTTTAGTGAAAAGAGTTCCCTTCCGTGTAAGCAAGTAAGCAGATGAGATGTAATCCTGAATCCCACCTATGATTGGACCGCCGTAACGGGGACTAAGAATCTGTTCCTGAACAAGCATCAGAATACGAGATTCAGCACGAGCCTCTTCACCCTGAGGAACATGAAGGTTCATCTCGTCTCCGTCAAAATCCGCGTTGTAGGGGGGACAAACACAGAGGCTAAGACGGAATGTCCGGTAAGGCATCACCTTAACTTCATGAGCCATTATAGACATTCGATGGAGTGATGGTTGTCGGTTAAATAATACAATGTCTCCAGTGCGAAGGTGGCGTTCAATAATATGCCCCGCATCGAGACCATCTGCATTGGTCTTGCGATCTTTGACAAACCGGAGGTCAATTCGCTTACCATCTGGACGAATAATATAGTTGCATCCAGGATGATCCTTTGGTCCTCTTAACACCAATTGACGCATATCTTCAATATTCCATTCAGTAACGCGTTCGGGCACTGTCAGTATCTTTGCTATTTCAAGTGGAACGCCGACTTCGTTGATGGAAAGATTGGGGTCAGGAGATATAACGGTGCGTGCTGAGAAGTCTACCCTCTTACCGGAGAGGTTGCTTCGGAATCTACCTTCCTTACCTTTGAGGCGCTGAGCGAGAGTTCGGAGTGCTCTACCTGACCTGTGACGAGCTGGAGGAATTCCGGAGACCTCGTTGTTGAAGTAGGTTGTAATATGATACTGAAGGAGTTCCCACAGGTCTTCAACTATGAGTTGTGGTGCACCTGCTTCAATATTCTCACGAAGTCTCTGGTTAATCCGGATTATGTCAACTAATTTATGCGTTAGGTCATCCTCTGATTTGACACCTGATTCAAGTGTAATAGAGGGACGAACGGCAACAGGTGGTACTGGCAATACAACAAGAATCATCCATTCAGGACGTGACACGCGAGTATCTATTCCCATCAAATAACTATCTGATTCAGGAATCCGCTCTAGTCTGTCTCGAATATCAGTTGGTGTAAGCCTCACACTTCCCTCCATTTTTTCCTCGTAAAAAGTCGTGGGTTTCTCATACTTGACTTTGTATTGTTCTGCTTCGCAGAAAGGGCATACAGATGGTTTGCCTGCGTCTTTGAGTACTGCATCGGCTATATCTTGGTCAATTTGACCTGTTTTTTCCATAGCTTCATCCATTTTTTCCTTGTAGACTGGAATTAGCTCTGGTTTAAGTTTCAATCTAGCGCAGCGCCGGCAGATAGATTTGAGGAATTTTTTAATCAACTTCGCGAAGCTGACATGCACAACAGGGCGGGATAATTCAATGTGACCAAAGTGTCCAGGGCATTCCCCTACACGATTACCGCAAGTGCTACAGCGTTGCCCAGGCTCGATTGTACCGAGCTTGCGATCCATAAGACCAGAGGAAATTGGGAGCCCATCCTCGTCATACGTATCAGCTGTCACTATTTGTGTTACACTCATCTTTCGGACAATGTCAGGTGCAAGGAGCCCAAACCAGATGCGTCCTATTTTTTTCAATCGGTACGATATTTTCTATTTCCTCCTTCAAGTTCTATCAGCTAGTCTCAGCCTAGGCCATATTCCTAGGGAAATTAGTTCTTGGAGCACGAGTTTGAAAGCGTAAGATATGTTTACCTTGCTTATTGCCGTGGTCCTAGGTGAGCAGACTGGACAACGGTAACGATCACGGTTTCTATCATACTCTGCGAGCATCCCGCATTCTTCACATACTGATGCGGTGTACTTGTCAGATTCTTCTAGAAGACGTTCTCGGAGGAGAAGTGCAGCGCCGTGTCCAATAAGGCAGTCACGCTCCATTTCACCGAACCGGAGCCCGCCCTCTCGAGCTCGCCCCTCTGTTGGTTGTCGAGTAAGAATCTGTACAGGCCCCCGCGCTCTTGCATGCATCTTGTCAGCAACTAGGTGGTGAAGTTTTTGGTAATAGATGACGCCGATGAATAAGTCCACTTCGTATTTTTGTCCTGTAATCCCGTTGTACATGGTTTCTCGTCCACTGTATTTGAAACCTAGCTCGTGCATATCTTTGAATAATTGTTGAACCTTAACCCCTGAAAATGGTGTGCCATCTATTTTTTCACCCTTAAGACAACCGATTTTTCCTCCGATGGATTCGATGATTTGTCCTAGTGTCATACGACTTGGAAATGCGTGGGCGTTTACAACTAAATCAGGTACAACACCAGATTCTGTAAATGGCATATCCTCTTGTGGTGCTAGTAGACCGATGACGCCCTTTTGACCGTGGCGGCTAGCAAATTTATCTCCAAGCTCCGGTATCCTTTCGTCACGGACCTTGACTTTTACAAGGCGATTTCCGTCGATGTTCTCCGTGAAGACTACTTTGTCAATTGTACCCCGCTCACCGTGGCGAAGGCTTACGGAGGTTTCTCGCCTTTTTGGTCCAGGTACTTCTAATTCAGTGTACTCTTCAAGGAATCGGGGTGGGCTTGTCCGACCTATGACAATCTCGCCCCCTTTAATCTGAAACTCAGGCTCGATAATACCATCCTCGCTCAATAAGCGATAGGATTCCGAGGCACGATATCCACGAACCTCCTTACTGGGAATCTCGAATTTATCCTCTTGCCCGCCTGGATATTTACGCTCCTCGGCATCGTAGCACCTAAAGAACGTTGATCGGGCTATACCTCGTTCAACGGATGCCTTATTCATGACTAAAGCATCTTCAATGTTATAACCCTCAAAGCTGTGGATTGCAACGACGAAGTTTTGACCTGCGGGGCGTCTGTCAAAACCTATTACCTCCATAGGTCGAGTTGTAACAACCGGACTTTGGACATAATGCAGTAGGTGGCTGCGCGTATCAACACGTAATCCAAAATTAGCGGAGTATAGACCCAAAGCCTGTTTTGCCATTCCAGCTTCGTATGTATTTCTTGGGGACTGATTGTGCTCTGCGAATGGTACTAAGCTCGCACAAATCCCTAGAACAGCTTCAGGCACAAGTTCAAGATGAGTATGGTCAGGAGTAATATCTTCTGGATTCATAGCGATAAGGGAGTTTTCCTCTTCTTCCGCGTCCAAGTATTCAAGGATACCCGCTCTTACTAAATCGTCCCAACTCAATTCTCGGTTACGAATTCTTTCTACATATTGCCTTTCTAGTAATGACACACCGTCTTTCACTACAATGAGTGGTCGTCTTACACGCCCTGCATCACAGTTTACTTGGACCTCTTGGGTATCAGTGTAGAAGGCGATGTTCACTTCGTCGCTAAGTTCGCCCCTTCGCCGTCGATCCCTAAGCCGGGTGACGAGGAGTTCGGGGTTAGAGTGGAGACCTGTGAATCTCCCATTCAAGTATACATAGACACCTTTACGGTCCTCCAAGGACGTGCCTTCTAGAGGCGATAACTTAAGGGAGAGCAGTGCTTCCTCCACATCCGCTACATCTGAGCCCACAGAGATATACGCCATGAGTGCCAAGTTTTTAACTAGCCCGCAATTTGGTCCTTCTGGAGTTTCTGCTGGACAAATCTTACCCCAATGCGTCGGGTGCAGGTCACGCGCTTCGAAGTGTGGTTGGCTGCGGCTTAATGGCGAAACAACGCGGCGTAGATGGCTAATAGAGGACATATAGTTGACTCGGTCAAGTAGTTGGCTGACTCCAGCTTTGCCGCCGACCCAGTTCCCTGTTGCTAGAGCATGGCGTAATCGCTCTGTGATTACATCTGCACGTACTGCAGTTTTGATAACAGGTTTGCGACCCCTTGTAGCTGTGCGTTCAAGTTGGTACTTGATATCGCGGCAGAGATTTAGGAATGCAACACGGAAGAGGCTGGTGAGCAAATCTCCTGCTAATTTCAACCGTTTATTTGCATAGTGGTCTTTATCATCCTCTGCTCGTTTGCCAAGAGATAGCTCTATTAAACGTTGAGCCATTTGACCTAGATAGTGAGCTTTTGCTATCCCAGAATTCGATTCTGTGCCGATATGTGGGAGTAGGTATCGATTTAGCACTTGCCCCGCCCGTCTTAGGCGATAATCTTTGGTTTGCCCGACCGCTACGCGTTTTCCAATATAGTCCAGTGCACTTTCACGTGTCGCTTCTGAATCATTCGGTATAACTAGAGATTCCGCGGCATGAAAACTGGGAATCATCTCCTGCTGTATTGTTGAGTCATCACTTACAGCACTAACTACCTCTCGATCAGTTACTAAACCGAGTGCACGCATCAAAACAACAAGTGGAATCTTACCCGGGACAGAGGGAAATGACACTCGGAAGGTATGGTCTGCACGCCGCTCCATGGTCACAGGCGCCCGGAACCCCCTTGCAGTTGAGAATACTTTCGTCATGTGTGTGCACGAGCTACTGCTTGAGGCTTCCTCGATAAGGATACGATTTGGCGCCAAATCTTCTTGGGTGACTAGCACTCGCTCAGACCCATTAATGACAAAGTAACCGCCCGGATCGTTAGGATCCTCACCAGCCTGAATCAGTTCTTCAGGTGACATATGAGAAAGCGAACAGAAGGCCGACTTGAGCATAATGGGTAGGCGGCCAATGTAAACCTTTGTTGTGTCTTTGGGATATTCCATCCCAGTTTTCTCATCCTTATCGATTGGAGTCATTTCAAGGTAAACTGGAGCTGAATAAGTCAGATTTCGAATCCGCGCCTCCGAAGGCGTAATCTGGCGAATTGAGCCATCAGCCTCCCTAACTGAAGGGTCACGAATCTCAATTTTACCAATCTTAACATAAAAATTCGGGATATCCGGTTCAATCTTCCCAACATCACTAACAATTTGTTGAATACGCCGCTCTAAGAGATCGTTAAACGAATCGAGGTGCTGCCGGACAAGACCCTTCGAAGCGAAGAAGGACTTCATTACTACCCATCTATCTTCTGATGTGAGCGACATAATATTCCTCCAATGACGGAAATTTAGTCAATTAGACCAATACCCAGCGAGACGGTGAAAAGTATCCCTTGAACAAGGCATCGACATCCCGCACGAGATGAAATACCCTGATGCTATCGATTCGATGGACCTGTGTCTCAGAAACATCTCCAGAGTAGAAACATGCGGCGCCAACTAGCCGTCGCTCAAGCGAACCCAAGCCAACCGTCTGCGGAGTTACTCAGCCAATGTACAAAGCCCTTTTAAAGATTTTGAATCTTCGCGCACAACATTCAGGGAATACAATTCAGAAAAGAGAAGAGAGTGGCGCCCGCGCCGGGATTCGAACCCGGGT
>JAEOSX010000131.1 GCA_016840135.1 Candidatus Hermodarchaeota archaeon | reverse complement strand
GGGCATCCAAGGGTAAAGCCCTACCATACTTGCAGTAAGCAAGTAGCCCAGGGTTCCGATGAACACAACGAATAGAATGGTTGCAATAGGATCCGTGAGCTGTGCAGTAGCGTCTTTGGTATCTTGTTCATCAGCTTTAGCGGTCATAGTACATCACCCTACCGATCCCTTGTAGATTACTAAGCAGATAGGCAGGTTGGCTTTAGCCCATTGCTGATACTTGTCCTCATATTTAATACCATAATCTCTTTGTCCCTTATTTCCCAGAATAAGAAAGAGTGTGTTTTGGACCGCTTGCTTGTAAAACCCTAGGAGCCATCGATCAGTTCTGTGTAGTAGTTTCTGGGCTAGTTCAAGGGGCGGGCGCGTTGAGTGTTGCTGAAGGAGCTTATCATAATCCAGAAAGTGGATGAGAAGCAGGTCTGACCTATTTAACAGCTTAGCGGTTTCAATGTAGACTCGCATATCAGTGTCAGCGGGTATGAATGTAGCGGTTCCCGCCGTGCTACGTTGCTCCTCTCTATCTACAATTACAGCGTTTTTTCCTTGTTGAACTATAAACGAAAACAGGTTAAATGGTTCCTCCAAATTCCCATAGACTAGTTCTTTTGTAACGTTTGCAGCGTAGCCGTTAGCCGTTTCTAATGCGAGCATTGTCTTGCTCTCTTTTAAAAGAAATTGAGGCTTATGCATCGCAACCTCAAGTAGCCCAAAGTTATCTAGGTGAACAATAACTACTTGGTTGCAAGGATTATAACGAGTCAAATCCAAACCTGAGGTTAAATTTGACGGCGCTGGTAAGCCTAGGCGATTTAGGATGGTTGATGCCATTTGGACTAGACTACCCTGTATCGTCTCTAAAGACACTATCTTTCCCCGCTGTAGTATCGGCTAATCACTAGACTGAATTTCGTCTGAACTCATTTAAGGTTTTGCTGAAAGGGCTTCCAACTCAATTAAATCAACTCAAATTGGAGTTAGAATCAAGACAAAGACAAAGGCCTGCATCAATAGAATCATAGCGCCTTCGAAAATATCCACGCGCTGGTCGTCAGTCATAGCACGTTTCAGGAACCATAGACTCCCGGCTGCCGTCACGAATTGAAGAAGGACCGCTGCAGACAGAGGTAAGCCACCAAATGGATATAATGCAAATGAAACCCCGCCAACGATGAGGAGAAGCACCTGAGTTGTCCCTCCTAGAGTATTGCCTAGGGCAATACCTGCTTTATTCTTTGCCGCTGCAATCAGTGCAATACCATGTTCTGGAATGGCGCCAGCTGCCCCAATAATCATCGCCATTATTACGATTTGTTGATCAAGACCGATACCGAGTCCGCTGAAGGGGTCAAAGTGAAAGATACGCTCGATAGAGTCGGTCAGAATGTAACCAGCGATGAAAATCCCAACAAAACCGATAAGAGCAAGTATCAAAGATGTCCGCTTTGTACGGTGCGGTTTAACGAATTCACTTGAACGCGGAGACTTCTTTGATACCGAATATGCTGCATAGATAACATAAGAGATAACCATCATCAAACCTGCTATGGCGGGAAGAGGGATACTAACTATCGGGGTTGCAGTTTCGATTGCAGTTATGATAGCTGTGATGTAATGGAGTAAACCCAGCGCAAAGAGAAGCACCATCGCAACTATTGTCCATCTGATAAGATCTGCATCGTCCTTTACGACTTCAACAGGAACTTCGAGAAGACCCTCTTTCCTAGCGGAGATTACTACAACACAGCCGAGAAGAATGATGTTGAACCCTGCTGCCATTACAACACTAAGCACCGCGATAGTAACTAAATCCGGCTGGGAGGTAGTGATACCCCGCAGGGCGGTTAAAGCACTAATGACCGCCTCAGGTGTGTTCGATGCAAGGCTGGAAAGGACGCCAATCGTATATGCACTTATTCCAGCGTAGATGCCTAGGGTTTCTAGACCGTCAATAGCCCAATGGGACGCTCGAAAAGTCAGCCAAAGTGAGAAGCTCATACCAGCAACGATAAGCAAGACAACATTGGTACTGAAGAAGAGGAGCACTACAATATAGAAGGATAGTAGCGCTACTGCGAAAGCAATCTCCTTTTTCGAGATATGAAAAACTTTGTGCAGCTCTTCGTCAGCGACTTCTATGCGGCTTTTGAGGGAATCTTTGCTTGTTGTCATTTTCAACCCTGCTATTATAGCAATCGTCTCATAGCTATTTTGTTAGAACAACTTTACCATATCATCGTAAGGATAGCATCTTTGAAAAATAGTTTGTGATTTTTGCTACTGATTTTTCTTTGTTTGTATAGCCATCAGGACGGCGTCTTCACCATCACGGTAGTAAGATCGGATAGTGCGAATTCGACTGAACTTAAGCTTATCATAGATTGCGATGGCGGCCGTATTGGATACACGTACTTCTAAGATGACTTCCTTTGCATCATAGCATTCAGTCATCGCAGTGACTGCACGGGTTATCAACTCGGTGCCAACACCTTGCCGCCGATATTGAGGTAACACTGTCACACTGACTATGTGCCCTTTCCGAACCCAAGTTATACCGAAATTGGAAATTCCTCCCTCCATACGGCACATTATATACCCGATTAGCTTGTTCCCTGATTCGGCTACTATGAATGTTTCAGGGTATTTGTTAAGTAGGTCTCTAAAGAAGAATTCAGGATAGTTCTCTGGTAATGTTTCTTGATTTATCTGCATAACCTGAAGGATATCCGAGTCATCTGCTTTTCTTACATTGAAGCCCTGCAACTGAGTCATAGGAATCAGTATATTCAGAATTCGTCTGATTCACCTAAAAATCTACCTTCAACTACTCGGGATATGAAGGGTCGGTTTGGAAAGCTTTATGAGGTTATTTCACAGCTGGGCTCACACGCGTTTGTCGGTGAACTGTTGTGTCCGAAGAGAGTGACTATCCAGGTACGAATCAGCACCCTGAAACGTCCGAGGAAGAATCTCGAGGAGTGGCTTCAGGTCTTGATACCACACTGATAGAGCTCAGTGAAATTGTCAAAGAAGAGTTCACAGTTAGCCATATCTTTGTCGATCCACGTGACAACATACCGCGCTTCATCATCGAGAAAGATCCAGATGTTAAACAGCGCTCAGCTCGCCTAACCGAACGCTTGAAGCCGTATAAGGTGCTCGCAGCCTTCCGTCGAATGGAAATTTTTGAAGGAACCGGTGAATACGAAACGGTCATTATTCTGGTGCCAGCACCTCCACCACGAAAAAAGGGTAGCTATCGATTGAACCTAGCGCTATTCATAGCAACAGTAGTAACCGTTCTCATCGCTGGTTGGTCCTTCGCCAGTAGTCCTGCTCAATTATACGTCCTAGGTTTTCCAACCAACCTACTCCCAGTTATAGCTACCATGTTTCTTTATGCCATAGCTATACTGGCAATCATTGGAATTCATGAATTAGGACATGTATTCTCTAGCCGCAGTCATGACATGGAAACATCCCTTCCCTATTTCATCCCAGGACTTTATTACGGAACCTTCGGTGCCGTTATTATTCAACGAACCCCTCCTCCTACAAGAGATAGTCTCTTCGATCTCGGTATTAGTGGTCCCGTTGTAGGATTCCTAATTGCCTTAGTTGCTGTTGTCGTCGGATTAATGCTCAGCCCCCCAGTCACTTCCGGCTTGGTGAATTATTTAGGGACACTGGGTATCATATTAACTGATATCCCTGATCCACTGCTCATCGAAATTATAGATGCGTTGTTGACGGGAATGGGTGTAATTTCAGCAGATGTTTCTCTAGCACATCCTCTTTTCATTGCGGGTTGGCTCGGATTCCTAATCACTGGGTTGAATTATTGTCCAATCGGGCAGCTTGATGGCGGCCATGTCTCCCGTGCGTTGTTTGGTCACAAATACCACAAAATCGTATCCTATATCGCTGTCTTCATCCTAATCTTAGCTGGACAAATCTTCATGGCTATTATCGCATTCTTCCTTTTCTATGGTCGGCACCCAGGACCCATTGACGACGTTTCTCCACTCAGCACGGGCAGGAAAATCATTGGAGTCCTCTCATTTATAATACCGATTCTTCTAATTCCTCCATTTCCGATTTTCTAAGGAAACAAAGGAAGGCGTCTCGACTATACAAGGTATCAAGGGGCTGACGGAAGTACTTGAGTACCGTGGGGCATTGCCCATACCGTCGCACTTCGTCCCACTTCGTCAAAGGCAGCCTGAAGTGCGTCGTTCGCAGTCTTGAATGGTGTCATGTAGTAGTATTCTTGAGTTTCTTTTGGATCAAGAGCCGATACTAGAAAGAGCTTCACTCTAGCCGCTGCTTGGGCTACATAGAATATTTTGTGGCCACCCATGATGAAATTGTTCTGGACCTGCTGTGTCAGTTCCTCTAGTGAGCGGTATTTGTGTGCCCAGTCTTCAAAGACCTTATGCCCTATGCCCTCTCTACACTCCAGCAGGCTGATGATGATACCGCCATCGCGGACGGCACCTAGTGCATGCACTTGCGCCTTCGTAGCTTGGTAAAGGTCGATATCTTTCGGATAACCTGAGCTTGTTATTACAATGTCTGCTTTTTCCCTGACAGGAACGCGTCCCATTTTGTCTACTTGTTTTACTCCTTGCATGAATGCTTGCCCAAGGTCACCAGCATATGCTGCTACTACTTCTTTCTGTGAGTTACGTACAAAGTTTACGATGAAATCAACTCGTGCTAGCTGGGCAGCCTCCATCATGTCAAGATGAATCGGGTTACCTTCTAGGTTTCCCGTCACGGCTTTCGGGTGTGTCAGCATTCCATGATTCTTGTTAATTGTCTGGCGGCCGCTAACTGCAGGGAGAACGCTCTTCCTTCCACCACCAAAACCTGCGTAATAATGAAATCCAACATCGCCAGTAAGGATATGAAGATCGGCATCGTGGAATGCGTGGCTAATTTCGACTTCAGTTCCGAAGGAGGTTTTCCCAACATGTACCAAGTCATCGCTGTCACAGTCGTGTACTTCAATCTTCAACGAGTGGCAACTTACGTCGCAAAGTAGTTTCTCCTGTTCCTCTGGCGTTGTGGCGCGATGGGTTCCGGTGCCAAAGACAATCGAAATATCCTTTTCCTTTACACCTGCTTTCTGCAGTTGTTCAAGTAAGGGATTTACTAGAATTGAGCAGGGCAGGCCCCGTGTGTGGTCGTCGACGACAATCGCGACTGTTTGTCCTCGCTCTGCTATTTCCGATAAAGGGGGTGTTCCAGTCGGGGTTAAGACAGCGTCTCTCACAGCTTTGGCAGGATTTGTAACACCCGTAATGGGTTTTGCATCTAAAACTCCTAGAAGGTTTGTCTCCGGGATTTCTAGCTGTATTTCATTTGAACCGTAGGGAAACTTGACCTTGGTCATAAAATCACATTCACATAAACTCTAATCCTAGCTGGTGATAGCAAACCTAGTCTTCGCCTACAAAAGAATTCTGTTTACTCAATTCCTTAGGGTTGGGATTGTATTTGCAGTTCTTTTGTAGTAAAAGTATCACACACAATTGAGCAAAGGAGGAAAATCGCAATAAGAAATACAATAAAGAATGGTCCCCCTGGGAGAATCAGTATTAACGTGATAAATCCTAGATATCTAACACTACCGACGACCTTCGCAAGAACATCACTTGCTGGAACTAGATAAGGATCCACTGTAGGATTGTTATCGCCTTTAGTTGTGAATTGAAGTTCTCCACCCGAATAGCCAATACCTACAATCCTGTGAACAACAGGGACATCGCTCATCGAACTCTGAAAGATGATGATATCTCCAATTTGAAGATTTTCTGGGATGACGCTTCGCACAACGACTAGGTCACCGCGATAAAGTGTGGGTTCCATTGATTCCGACTCGACAGCGAGTAGTGGTGTAGTTGTTCCTAGGTAAAATTGGAGTCCAAGAGAGCTACCCCACACGATTATAATGCCAACTACGAAAATAGTTGCAGTTTCAGCCAACTCGCGTTTCCTGCTCTTTCCACTACTCAAACCTGAAATCAACCTCCGTGGATCAAGTTATCTGAAGAGCCACATTCTCTACTAAATACATATTCATTTGGTGGTACTGACACGCAAATATTATAATGCGGCTCCTTTACTAAAGGGAGTGGGTTCAACCATGCACCATATACTAAAAATTCTCAGAGGAACAACAGACGAAGCTGTACACCGTACCTTCCTCAGATACGGGAAAGGTGATTACGATGGACCTGCAGCTGAATTTTCAATCACTAAAGCAGGCAAAGTAAAGGTAAAATCTAATTACCAATTCCAAGATTTCTTTGCATCTATCTTTCTAAAGATAGTCCCAGTTGATTCCCTTACGGTTTCTGGTATCATCCTGGGGTATGAACCTTTAGACGATGCTATTGCTTCATTAGGCATTACTTCTCCTTTTACAAGAAAGAAGAGAACTCAACTCTACCAAACCACATTATCCGGGACCTATCCAAAAAACCAACTTGTCTCCCTCTATGAGCAAGTCGGAGAAATTGCTTTTCTCCTCTGCACTCTTTCTGCAGAAACTGGATGGCTCCACAAATCCAAGACAAAACTTCCTTCAGCACAGAAGGAGATGCCGGTAGAAGACCAGCTGAAGTTCAGCCGTACCACTGTGCCTGCGGGATTTAACTTCCTAGAGGAACTAATACCATTATTAGTTCCTGATTTCGAAGAAAAACTCCCTTCATCCTTCTCTTCTCTAAGACTTGTCAACATATATTTGATTGATGAATTAGTGTTTCCTGAAAATCATGAGCATCTATCTTCAACAGAGCTTCGTCTCAAGACTAAGCGGAAAGGGCGTCTTCACCGTACACTCACTGTTGACGATATAGATTTTCAACATGAACACCCATTTATTGCCTAGCAAGCATCACAACCGCAAATAATAAAACTGGTTAGAATATCTCCCTCAGACAAGGTGAACAAGTATGCAATGGACTCCGTTTCTTCCTTATTATCCTGTTTTTGGGCTGCTCTTACTTCTCTTTGCAGTGCTCATTGGAGTGTGGCTTGTATTTCATGTTGAGAAGTCACGCCAGTTATCTTTACTAAAACTAGTTTTAGCAATAATTCTCATTGCTCTCTCTAGCGGGGTAGGACTCCAGCTAATCCTAGTTGCAGCTGGAGCGTGAAGCTCCTTCAACACTAACGTGCTCAAGCTAAAGGGACTGGATTTAATCCTTATCAAACTGGTGGCAGAGATTATCTACAAGGGCATCGAATTCAAAATTTAAAAGAGCGAAATCTTCCCGTCAATAATCAAGTCCTGAAGTGAACATACGTCAGCCACCTCAGCGTCTACAATTGCAGCAACATTGTCGCGCACATTGTTCCAAGAAGCTCCATCAGCAACAACCAGTTCAGCTGAAGCGATAAGTGGTTGATCCAATGGATGACCGATGCGGCTAAGAATCTTAACATAGGCCTCTGCGACCCTAGATTCTTCTTTGATAATGCGTTCCGCGGCTCGCTGTGCTAAAACATTGTAGAGCTTACCGCTATGATTCACTGGGTTCTTACCTGCCGTTGCCTCAAGACTCATTGGTCTACATGGAGTGATTAAACCATTTCCACGGTTACCACGACCAACACCAGCATCATCCCCCATCTCAGCGGAGGTCCCAGTCACAGTGAGGAAGAAAACACCATCTTTAGGACGATCCGCGGTATTAACCTCCAACGAGACTTTGCGATCTGTGAGCTTCACTGCTTGATCAATTACTGCGTTTCGAACATCTGAAATAACGCCAGTATAATGATCACGATCTGGAGTGAATTTCGCAACTACGGCGGCAGCTATTGTCAACTTTATTTCATTGTCGGTTCGAAGTCCCATAACTTTGATGTCTTCTCCTACTTCACGATGCTTCCTTTTGAACGCAGCAGAGTTAAGAAGTTGTTCGGTCTTGTAAACGATTCGTTCGGTTTCAGAGAGAGGAGCATACCCTACTCCAAAACTCGTATCGTTTGCGAGGGGAATCTTTCCTTCTCCTTCGAAAACACCAGTAAGGTCACCAGAACCTGCTTTAATCTTATAGTCCATAAGGACATGCTTTATTGGGTCAAGATTTCTTATCGTACTTCTCAATACATCTTGAATTGAATCCAGCACAATTTTTCCGAAAGGTACGCGCGTGATTTTACAGCCTTTATCTAGAACATCAGTTGCAGCGCGACCAACGACGCAAATGTAAATCGGTTCAAGAATCTCTCCTCCACCGAAATCTACTCGAGCGCGTCCTCCAGCGAGAGAACCCTTATCGACATTATGATGAAAGATTCGACCGAACTCCCTCTTATAATATCGACAGAGGTTGCGGCCAGTTTCTTCGACGATAGCATCAAGTAGAGTATCTGGATGTCCGACACCTTTTCTTTCAACGATTTCTAGTGGTTGCATTTCAATTGGCGGCACTGATGCCTTTTCAACTTGAATATTCCTTGACATTGTCGTCATCTCGAGGGAAACGAGGTTTCTCGCCACTCACCTTTTTTAAGAATTCCTGCTCACCTATCTAGAAAATTACTCAGACGCATAATATTACCAATCTCCATTACGAAATCCCTGAATCCAGTAGGTGAAGAAGTCAAAACCTCTTAGAGTGATTCATTTTCCCTTAATAGGAAATATCAGTCTTCCAACAGAACTCAAAGAAATCATTGATATTACCTGATGAACTGCTAACCGTCGCAACATTTAAGCTTCGAATCCATCATTTAACTAGATGCAAGCTTGTGAATGCTAACTAGAATATCGAATATGGACTAGTTTGGGGTGACTAGGGCTTGAGTCGATTTTCTGAGAAAGAAGAAATTCGTGCCGCAGCTCGACGTATCGCTGCTGAATTCGAAGCAACATACGGGACCCTTGAAGAAAAAGTAAATCGGGTACCTGACGAAGCAGCGATAGTGATTGCAGAAAAATGCGGAGTTCATATTGAAATAGCCCGAGTCGCCTATCGTATTCTATTAGATGGTACGATATCTAAAGATGAAGACTGCTGTTCAGCTCTGGTGAAAGAATTTACACGTCGAGTAGAGCGAGGAAACCCGGTTCCAGACGTGGGGTCTTACATCCGAGCTGTTGCTATTAAGGAAGGTCAATGGATAGAATATCTTTACAGACAACTACGCAAGGAGCTTCATAAGGATAATAAAGATTTAGAAAATCGATACCGTGCTGTCAGAGATGAAGTTGAACCTGCAAGTGAGCATATCATTTCTGTGATAAGACAACGTCGAAAGATTTGTGAATTATATTTCAAATCCCTGATTTCACGCTGGCTAAATGATCATGAAGATTCAACAGTTGCTGATGCAATACTAGCTATTGTTGGCGGATTAAGAAGGCTCCCTGTCGGCGCTGCAAGTAGTGCAACCGATGGAGTGCGTACTGCATTACTGATAAAATTCCGGCGATACGAGAAATTCCTCCGTAGATCTGATGAGTCAAGAATAATAGGTCAATATATCGAAAACCTCCATATAGTCATCAAAGAAGTACAGAACCCTTTGGAACAAGTTTCTGAATCGACTGCCCAAGAAATCCTCGTTGAAGCAATGCCTCCCCCACAAGCATCTATCGACGATAGGGTTTCGCCATCAATCGGCTTCGTCCACTCTGCTTTCCCTACTCAGCCTAGAGTAGGGCCACCATTGAAGTTACCACTTGATCTGCTTGAACGCGATGTATGGCTAGCTGCCATGCAAGATCCTAACATCCGGGCTAAGTTTCTCCAAGGTACAATCAAATCTGTCATTGGGATACTACTCGAAAAGGGTACATCACTAGAAAAACTAGGTACAACTATACTTTTTGACCTTGATCAGAGGTTTACTTGGGAGCGTTCTAAGAGAACTAAGATTCGGAGAGAACTAGCTGAAATTCAGGAAATTGCTGGTCAGGATTATCGAATACAAGTAGAGAATTATATCTTAGAGAAGATTCTGATGAAAATTCCCCAACTTCGTACAAGCTCAGAATTGGCAGAGGAATAATCCGACATGAGTGAACAAAATCCTCCTTTACTTTGGGTCTTGGATTTCGTTGCCCCCGCCTTCCAAGTACTCGGTCAAGAGTCTACCCTAACAGGCGATTTACTAATCGCTTCCAGGCAGCTTTGGAATATCCTTCAGGGAGAAGAAGTATTATCAGTTTTCATAGGTCCAGGAGTTGTAAAAGGGCGTGTTTTAATAAAAGGACACCAGGTAGATGTCGAATTCCTAGTTGGTGCAGCAGTCTTCAACCCTACCGAAATGCGACCTGGAGAGCCTGTTCCATTACTTGATATACTCTACCCAGAGGTTTTAGACCCCCTTGAGAAGACAACGTCAGAGCAAGTACAGAAAATCCTCCGAACACTTGTTGTAAGAAAAGGTTCGGTCTCAGACCCTAAACGTATCATAACCCAGGTTTCTGGAAGCGAATTACCCCGAACACTCATCGCTGAGGAATATATGGTGACTCAGAAGATTTCATTCGTATCTGGAATGAATAGGGCTCGTTTTTTGTTAGGTGGTCAGAAGAACAGGCTCTATGCTCCCTTTAAGGAAGCGTTGCAACGGGGCAGCTTTAACAATCCCTCAAAGATATGGACTTTCCGAATTGATAAGAAGAACTTCGAGCCATTCAAACCTTTCCCATTCAGCGAATGGATTGTCATCGAGATGCAATCTGATTTCACTGGTTCGCCCAGTGATGCAAGTCACCTCATTGATGAGGAATATACAAATGTTCTGAAATACTTGACTGGCAACCTCGAATATTTCATATTCGATTAGGTAACCTACCACCGTTACTATTTTTCATTGCCTTCT
The DNA here is from genome assembly GCA_016840135.1 of Candidatus Hermodarchaeota archaeon. GTDB lineage: Archaea > Asgardarchaeota > Hermodarchaeia > Hermodarchaeales > Hermodarchaeaceae > YT-063. The sequence continues at coordinate 5,452 of JAEOSX010000131.1, read as the reverse complement.
CTTATCTCGGCAATCTTGCCCTGAAAAAACAAACTCAAAGCCTTGTATACGGATTTTCTATTGCTGCAGAAGTGCGTTCTGCACTATCAGATAAATCATAGCGTTCTAGGGTTTCAGCCACACGCTTGATTCCGCTCAACAAATGCACTTGATTATCTAAGAAACTGAAGATGTCCCCTGGATAGATAAACAACTCGTATTCTTTGAGAAATATGGAATTTATCTGATTAGGGGTTAAACCGCGATAACGTAGCTCTAGAACCTTAAGGGATACATTCCATTGACCATGATTGCAGAAAGGGCTTTCCTTGCATCGGCAGTCAAAGAAATGTTGAGTCCATTTAGAAACAAGTTGGAGTATCCAGCGGGGGAGATTCTTGATACGTCTACCGCGTCTTGTACTCATTAGGTCGAGTACAGGACCTGCGAAAAGACGAGTAGCAAATCGGGTTCGGAAGACGCGCTCAATTTCACTTTGAAGTTTTGGGGAAAGGTAAACATTTCTTAGTGGCTCTAGTGTTACTGAAAGAATATCTGCAGTGTCATGTTGGAATTCTTGGATTGCAGCGACATTGGACGCCGAGAAATACGACACGGCGGCTGCGCGGCCGAGTTCAGTAGGCGAAATTCTGTCACCTACTTGTGTAGCTAGAGAATGTTGTTTTAAGAAGCGAAAAGCCTCCTGAAACGAAACGGTGGTTGAGAGAAGGCGGGAATACGCTTGATTAAGTTGTCCTTGTGAAATCGAGTCGAAACAAGAAAGAGTTGCCAGCAATTGGTCCACAGATTGTTCAAATGGGGCTTCGGGTCGCACATCCTCGATTGGTTTACTCAGTAAATCCAATGCAATCTCCTCCTCACTCTTTGGCGACTCACCAAAATATCGACGGCCAATCTCCGCTAGTAACACTGCTTTGCCGCTATCATGTTTCCCTAGGCGTCCAGCACGTCCTAGCATTTGAGTGAATTCACCGACACTGAGTGTCTTGGTCCCCATCATCAAACTCTGGAAAATTACCGTACTAGCTGGGAAATCAACTCCCGCGGCTAACGCGGCAGTAGTGACGACCGCTGCGATCTCTCCCGCTGCGAAGGATTGCTCGATTTTATGACGTTGAATGTATGTCATCCCGGCGTGGTAAGCCTGAGCAGGTATTCTTTGTTTTTTAAGTTCTTTTGCAATTGTGTGGCAGTTTCGCCTCGAATTTGTAAACACAATAGTTTGCCCACTAAAACCAAACGAACTCTTGGTCTTATATTCAGATTTGGCAATGTCCGCAATCATTCGAAGTTTATCTAACTCTGTTAAAACTAGAATGAGATGTCTTTGTAGTGGAACTGGACGTCCACGTAATATAACTGGATATAATCCTAGTTCCTGACCCAATTCTCTTGGATTGCCAACTGTTGCAGAAAGGGCTACTACTTGGGCTTTAGGAAAGAGTGTTCGAAGTCTAACAAGTATACCGTCTAGTTCGGCGCCTCTGTCAAGGTCCGCGATCATTTGGATTTCGTCGATTACGACAACACCAACATCCTTAGCATGCTTCCATTTGCCTGTACGAAGAAGGAAATCAAAACCTTCGTAAGATGCAACAATAACATCAGCATCAGCTACGTCATCATCGACGATTATCAGAGACTCTTCTCCTGCCTCAATAGAACTCATTCCAACACGAATTGCAACATGCAATCCTAAAGGGCTATATTTCTCGCGGTATTCGTGGTATTTCTGGTTAGCAAGAGCGACTAGAGGTGAAAGATAGATGTATGTTTTTCCTTGCAAAGCAGATTTTATTCCCGCTAATTCACCAACAAGTGACTTGCCACTAGTTGTGTCACTCACCGCGAGAATGGATTTCCCTTCTAACAGTCCTGCTTCTACGGCTTTTCCTTGTATCGGAAGCAGTTTGGTAATTCCATACTTTTGCAGTACTTGTACAAACTCTTTTGGAATAGATAGCGACTTAACTGGATGACGCTGCTGGTCCTCCTCTGTGGCTTGTACCTGGTCATAAAGTGTCATTGCAGGGTTTTTACTTGGGCGAAACTTGGAAGAGAGAAACCAAACCGTTTTGTCTACAGAGCGGAGGCGTTCTAGCATAACATCGAGATTACCTCGAGCCTTCTTTGAGATACGAATCTCCATAGATCGTAAGCGGGTCGTTAATTCGCGTGATGCACAGGTTTTGCATGCTGAGTCCCCACCAATCAAGAACACCTGTTGTTTCCTGAGCATAGTCAATCGGCCTTCAGCGGAGCAAGCCTGGCATGTGCGAACGATGATTAAATCTCCAACATTGAAATCACGGAGCATCGCCTTTAGCTCAGCTAGGAAGGGTAAGCGTGGTTGACGGGGGACTACAATATGCTGTGCTTTACGTACCCACTTTGTGAAAGTATAGGGATCTACTGGGGATGTTCGGTTTCCGGTTAATATCCAAAGTTTTTCAGGGCGCAGTCTGCCCTTAACCATGTGAAATCGTACTCGCGCTCGGCGTAAGGGTTGGTTTGGACGGTTAGGGTGGAAAATGAAGCATAAAGCGTCAAAATCCTTATCATTTTCCGAGAATATTGCAAGTGTAAAAGGTGGTTTAAGTGGACGCAAATAAGATTCACAGCTATACTAGTTTTGACTCAGAAAATCAGGTAACGCTTATTAGTGTTATCTTATGAGTATCTGTGGGTGTGTCGTGAATGGCTACGATTCGAATATATCCCGGTGTTCTTTCCCGGATACTAGCTCGTTCGAAACAGGCTGGACGAGTTGAGATAGGGGGTTTTCTAGTCGGTCAAGTTGTGGGGAGTCGAATTCTTGTTAAGGGAGCCTCTTTTCCAAGGCAGTCTGGAACAGCGACTCATGTTACAATCAATGATGCTGATATGGCTAGACTAGCTGAAGAGCTGTATAAGCAAGGGGATGGAGATGTAATCCTCGGCTGGTGGCACACACATCCTGGCATGGGTGCACATTTCATGTCCGGTACTGACATAGCAACCCAGCAGCGGTACCAAGCCATATTCCCCAAAGCAATTGCTATGATTGTTGACCCACAAAAATTCACAAGGTCTCTTGATTTAGAAGACCTTGACCTCCACATTTACCGTGTTGTTAAGAGTGGTGCGAAGGATTTACGCTATTCACTGGTACACGAACCAAAAGAGGTCATTCCCGATCTAACCAAGCTCCTTCTACGTTTGGAAGCTGCAACGCACATAGTACTTGAAGATACATGGTTTGAGCGTATGCTGCGAGAACTCGTCGGGGAGCATATCACAACAGCAGAATTTACCGAAAGAGCAGGCCAATTTATCGAGGTCGTTGTAGCGTTTAGTGTTATCAGTGTTATGATATTGTTGATTCTGCTTTCTGTTTTCTCACTCTAGGAATAACTAGGTGTATTATCTAGTCTTGTTCGTCAAACCCTAAGGCTTTCAAAGCTACAAGAATTGCTTCCTTATCATCAACCGAGACTTCGCTTGATTCTCTAGTTGTAGTTGAAGCAGCTACAGGAGTAGTAGGTTGGGGTGTGGGGCTGGGGGCAGCACTAGAGTCAGTTGATGCGGCAGCTGGTTTGACTTCAGGTTCCTTGCGAACGCCAAGGAGCTGATCGGTCTTCAAGGGATGCTCCTCCATAATTTTCTTCACTTGGCCCGCATAGATTTTCATAATGCCGATGTAGTATCCGAGACGGATTTGGTCTCTGCTTGCACCTACCAACAATGTTTCTTCGCTGCCTTTCATAATAATGGTGAAGCCTTTACTCCCTCTAAGAATTATTTCGGATAAGAATCCTTGACCTAGCTGTCGTAGGTTCTCTTCACCGACACTTACTAATGTCGCCGTTGCTGCTGAGAATATATCCGAGTCGACATCTCCGCTAACCGCGCATGCTAAACGTATACCTTCTCTTGTGACAACTGCTAGTGCTTCTAGTCCAGTGGAATTCTCAACACGCTGGAGCAGTTCTTGGAGTTCTTTGAATTGAACCTCAGTCATAGTCTAGTTCTCTCCTTCTGACTCTTATGAAACCAACTATTTCAAATTTATTATAGGTTTCAGGGATGTTTTAGAGTGTTCGGATTTCTGCAAGTGTATTCTTCTACAAAGGAATAATTAATTTCCTCCATTCAGGATACTAGTTGTATCTTCCACTCGTACCTATATTGAAGACAAGTGAATACAAAAACCTACTGAATTTACCGATGTTGGATTCTTCTTAAGAATGACAGGTTAACGAAACAGATCCTCCCTTCTCAATTTGTTGGAACTAATTTAGGTTTAAATACTCCTTTCCTGAGGTGAAATTTGGAGCAGTCACTTTGACGTCAAGCGTTAGTGCACTCTTTGACCAAAGATATCTACCTAAAAATCTTCTACACCGAGACCGAGAACTTGACGCTCTATCTAGACTCTTCTTTCTCAAGGACGAGTCCTCTCATTCTATGAATATCATGGTTCATGGAAGCTTCGGTATTGGCCGTACAACCTTACTTCGTTTTTTTAGTCACCACAGGCTAGGGGCTTATTGCCGTCCTCTTATCAACTTCCATAGGAAGAGTGCCATCGAGATTATCAGAGATACGCTAAAGACTCTCACAGGTTTTGCCCCCCAGAACAATGTTATCTCCGAACTTTGGATTCAGTTAAAACGTATTCTCCAAAAAGCGGAAAACCCTATCGTATTCACCTTCGATGATGTTGACCGGACTTCTCAAGAGACTTACTCGAAGTTCCTTTCTCTCTGCAAAGAATTCAAAATTCCCTCAATGACAACTAGTCTCCGGTTCTTCCCGCGGCAGCTTTCTCCAGAAACAATGCAGTATTTAGATTACTCCATTGAACTTGAACCCTTCTCAGATAACCAATTCCTCGATATAATCACACAACGTGTAGTCGCTGCCTTTCCTTCTCCTCCAAAATCTTCAGTTTTGGAATTCATTGCAGACATTATTTGTACACTAGATTTTCAGCGACCTGCAACAGTAGTAGAACTCCTTCGTAATCTCTATCCCATAGTCTCACAATGTATGACTTTTACCGCAGAAACCATCCGCCAGGCTTGTCTTTCTTCGAAAACGCTTCACTACGACTTCTGGAACAATCACCTCGCTGGCTTGGCTGACCTAGACATATCCACAGCTCTATTATTGCAAGGAATTGGAGAGTTTTTTCAAAGTAATCCAGGTCGCCTCTATATTGATAAACAGGGCTTAATCACACAATATAATCAGGTATGCGAAAGGAATGAGGTTCCTAAAAGCTCAACACAGTTCTCTCGTGCTTTAAACGACATTCTCTTTCAGGATCTCCTTATCCGTTCTAGATACAACTCCCAGAACTACTTCACTCTAATCCCAGCTAAGGGCTATATAGACATAGTGAATCTGCTCCTTGGCCCTGCTGAGGAATGTTGATACTCTTTTCTTGCACAACTAGGAAAGAGTGGGG
>JAEOSX010000130.1 GCA_016840135.1 Candidatus Hermodarchaeota archaeon | reverse complement strand
TTGAAGGAGTAATCAGTGGCTCTGATTGAATGGGTTGACAAGTGTCGTGGGTTTGTCAGGCTGGATCAATAGTTAAATCAATGTAGCCAGGATTTCCCTTAACACCCTGTGTTGTAACCAAGTCCCCATGGGCTTTAAGTTCCTTGAGGAGCTGGGGATTTGGAATCTTCCAGTCCGGACACTTATAGGTTGAAACCAGAAAGGTGGGACGCTTATCGCCGAGGAGCGTCTTCCAAATCTCTGGAGCTTTGGTTGGTGTGCCGTTATGGCTGGCATGGTGGCTGACCTTCAGGAAATCCACCGGCTTGACCACGCCCTCATTGTACATGATTTCCCAGCTAGCATCTTGGGCATCACCGGCGAAGAGGAGGTGTTTTCCTTCCCATTCGATACCGATTACAACACTTGTCGCGTTGTCATATTCCCTTTCTGCCAGGAGCAGCTGCCTTAGAGGTACCTCGTCCCGGTTCTCGAAGCGCTCTTTGAGCCGCTTACGGAGTTTTCCACCGCCAATACGTCGCTCCCTTTCTTCTTCAGTTTCCCCCTCCTCCGCATCTTCACCTGAGATCCTTTGAAGAATCTTTTCATAGGGTCTCCCATCAGATTCAGGAGACAACACGTTGATCTTGGCTCCAGTCCCAAGGAGGAAGGGTTTCACAATCCTTGTACCCCTCTCTAGGTAGTGGGTTCGTTTGCCCATCTTTGTACATAACTCGTTTAGCATCTCATCCGATTCTGCCCGTTCTCGCGCTAGCTCTTCGGCGTCCTCCTCCACCTCACCACGTTCCAGTCGGTCCTTTAACTTCCCAGCCACCGAGTCTAGTGCTTCAAAGACAGGCCCCCCTCGTAGTCCTCTTCGTCGGGTTTCGGCGTTCCTGAGGAACTTGGTCGTCCAGAAGGTCTCCACATCGTCATCCAGTACGTCAAAGTAGGTGTAGAGCCCCTTGTAGTGGTCCAGGTGCCCATGGGTGAGCACCACAGCAATTCGGTCCCCCTCGGTTACCTCTAGGATATCTTCACAGACTTTTGCCATGTATTTGTTGCTCTTGCCCCGCGTTGAACCAAAATCGAAGAGAAGGTGTCTTTGTTTTCCTTCTCTGAGGGGGCGCCGCTTGAAGGGAATAGATACGAGAATACAATCGCCCAAGCCCACGTTGTATGCGCGAATATTGATGCTTTTACCCAAACATAACAACTCCTACAATTCATCAACCAGTAAAGCTGCTGTCAGCGTAGAACCTAACATTCAGGTCCAGTTTCTTCACCAAATAATATGGGAGGAGACCATAAAAAGGTCTTCTCTGACTATCGAACTCCTTTTTTCAAGAACCTTACAGGGACCTGTAGTTTATCTGCTGAAATCCCTATTCTCGTTTTAACTTCTCTTAAATCAAAACAGTAGGCTTTTTAGGGATATTCTCTCATTCAGTGTAAATTCTTTTAATATGAGGGATTAAGAAATCATGACTCAGAAAAAAACGAAACTAATACTGACTTCTCTTCTTCTTGTGCTTCTCTCAATGATGACGATGACTTCTGCTGCTCCCTCGGACTCGCCTAGCCCAATCATCACTAGGGGAGTTCCCGTACCGGGATCAGGCAACTACAATGACGGCTTGGGAACAACGACTTATCGTGACTCAGGAAACACCACAGCCGTTGGCTGGGGAAGTGGTGTGGTTACCAATCCCCGAGCGGGTGGGCTCGTGGCACACCTTGATACGCTCTATTTAACGGACGAGATTTACTCTGTTGAACTCCAGGGTCGCAAGCTTTACACGACCTTGTACGATCCTGGCTCCCCGATAAGTACGGTTAGGGTATTTAATGCGTCAGATCCAACTGATTTGACACTGCTTGGAACAAGAAGTTCCTCCAGTTATCTGATTTCAGGTGAGGTCGACGGCGACATAATGACCGTTGGCAGTTCTACAGGTTGGCTGAGCATTTACAACGTTAGTGACCCAACCAATATATTGAGTCCAATCTACACTGATACCCTCACCGGTGATGTGACTGATATAGAGTTTCAGGGCCGCCACATGTATGTGGCCTCCTACCAGAGTAGCGGTTACGACCTCCACATCTATGACATCGAAGACCCTTCAAACGCTTTCCAGACCCATGGATCAGGGTGGAGTGAGCTCTTGGGGCTTGCTGTGCAAGGCGATATCCTGTACTGCGCTGATGGCAGCTACGGTTTGTATCTAGTGAATGTTTCAAACGCCTATGGTGGTGCGCCTACTTTAGATATCTACGATACTCTTGGCAACGCGACTGATGTCATTGTGGATGGCGACTATGCTTATGTGGCTGATGGCACTAGTGGTATAGACGTAATTGACTGTAGTGACCCCACCAACATCGTAAAAGTCGATGGTTATAGCCTACCGGGCAATGCTGTGGACTTGGAACTTCAGGGTGACACCCTCATCGTTGCTTGTGGCTGGAGCGGTGTCAGGTTCCTTGACGTTTCGGACCCAACAAGCATCCGCTATGCCGGACAGCTCAATACGATCTACGCCCGGGATATTGATGTCCAGGATGGCATCCTCGCCATCGCTGCTAGTAAATACCTCTACACGTACCGCATTGGTCTCCTCACCAACCCTGCTCACTACTCCACCTACAGTACATACGATGCCCTTGACGTTGAAGTCCAAGGTGACATCGCCTATGTCGCAGCTGGCACCGATGGACTTGTAGTCCTTGATGTCAGCGACCGAGTCAACCCAGTGCTCCTCGACCGTATTCAAGTACCAGGCACCTGCTACTACACAAGCGTTGATGTTGAAGGCATTCACTGCTATGTGACGAACGACGTGGCCACCGATGAGGGGGTCTATGTCTTTGACGTGTCTGACCCCACAAATGTTGTCCACATAGAATACGATAGTTGGTCCCGAGGGCTCGATATCTTCGTGCACGGGGATACTGCAATGTTCGCTGATGCACAATATGGTTATTACCAGCTTAATGTGTCCGACCCCTGGAACATACCTATCCACCTTTACTATGACGCTGTTTCAATTGACAACGTTTCTTCCGTCTTTGCTCAAGGCCGTTTCGCATATACCGCTGGACATGAAATCAGCGCCAGCGGGAACCGGGGAGTCTTCATCTACGATATCACCGACCTGACCAATATCCGAGTCACTGACAACGTAGGTCTTATTGATGTTGAGGATGTTGACGTGTGTGGCGACTTCATGGCTGTCGCAGATGGTCAATTCGGACTTTACCTCTATAACATCACAGACCCCTGGGACATATCCTACATGGACTATATCAACTTCGGTGCTCGCTGCTATGGTGTCAAGATATATGGTAACTACATCCTGTGTGCGGTTGAAGGTAGTTTCCGTATAGTAGATGCAACTGACCCCCACGATATTTCGACCCTTTACTCCTATACTACCGGCAGCCCTCGGTGCCTTAGCATAGACTGTGATGGCGACTTTGCCTACGTTGCCTGTCGAGACCGACTCTTAGTCTTTCGAATCTTCAACAGCCATGCTGACACCTGGGACACCTCCACCCGCTACGCCCAATCAATAGAGGTTGATACCACAGTCCGGACCATCGAGAACGCTACCCTCACCTACGCCATCGGCGTAGACTTTGGCTCCTCCGGTGCCACTGTGGGCTGGCAGCTTTCCGCAGATGGTGGTTTCAACTGGGAGTCAGTTGTTGGCGGTTCACCCCACACCTTCACCAGTCAGGGCAATGTCCTGCTCTGGCGAGCCACACTCTCCAGCAGCTACAACGACCGCACACCCTACATCTCCTGGGTCGACATCGACTACGAGTACAACGACCTCCCCACCGCACCTGTACTTACTGATCCTGGTACCACTGACACCGATGGTGCCTTCACGGCCTCTTGGAGTGTTAGTACCGATGCAAGCGGTTCGGTGGCCTCCTATCAGCTTCAAATAGACACCAGCAATACTTTCAGTTCACCGGCAAGCCATGTCGAAACAACGACCAGCCACGCCTTCACCGGATTGACAAACGACACCTACTACCTCCGTGTACGAGCCCTCGACGATGACGGCGAATATGGTGATTGGAGCAGCACAGAATCCATCACGGTCGCCATCCCACCAACGACGACCACACCAACGACACCACCTCCACCACCGCCGATTCCAGGATTCCCGGTAGCTACGATAATCATAGGAATCAGTTCAGCACTTGCCATGATACTCGTCTTACGACGGCGCAACCTGAGGAAGCACTAACCGCTTCCTCTCATCCTCTTTTTTCAAGTACCTTACAGGGACCTGTAGTTTATCTGCTGAAATCCCTATTTTCCTTTTGCCTTCTCTTAAATAGGAACAGTAGGTTTTTAGGGACAGTCTCTCAGTCAGTCTAAGTTCTTTTCCTATGAGGGATTAAGAAATCATGACTCAGAAGAAAACAAAATTATTACTGACTGCTCTTTTTCTCGTGCTCCTCTCCATGATGACAGTGACCTCTGCTGCTCCCCTCGGCTCACCAAGGCTGATGTTAGCCAAGGGAGTTCCCACTCCGGGAGACAGCTCTTACTATGATAGCTTGGGAGG
>JAEOSX010000129.1 GCA_016840135.1 Candidatus Hermodarchaeota archaeon | reverse complement strand
TGAATTCCTTGGAATTCCGTCCCCCTATAGTGGTCTTGTTATAAATAGCTTCAAAAATAATTGTCTACTCAAAACATAATGTACTCAATTTCATCTACGGTCTGCTTAACGCCACGCAATCCTTCCAGCCTCAACGAGCCTTTTGAGCACTCCTGGCATGCGAGCCATCTTCTGGAGGTCTGAACGTGCCCACAGTTCCATCTTCTCATCTGGCTGGATTATCATTAGGTTCTTACAAGAGAAGAGGGGTGAGATATCCAAGCTCGACAGCGGATTTCCGTCAATGCGGAGTTCAAAAAGGCTCTGGGATACACTCAGTGGAGAAAGGTCTAGACGCGTCAACTTGTTCCTGGAAAGGAAGAGGTTCGATAACAGATGGCATGTGCTTAAGGGTGATAAATCGAGGCTCGTTAACTCGTTAAAAGAAAGTGCGAGACTATTCAGCCTCTGGCACTTGCTCAGAGGGGAGAGATTCACGGTTGTTAACCGATTTCGGGAAAGATTGAGTTCTCGAAGTTCTTGACAGTTGCTCAGAGGGTCAAGGTCTAGGCTCACTAGGCGGTTTCTGGCAAGATAGAGTTTTTGGAGGCCTATACACTTACTCATTGAATCAATGTTCAAGCTTGTTAACGAGTTCCCCGTAAGATAGAGCTCCCTGAGGTCTGTGGCATTCCCTAGGGGTGAAAGGTCAAGACTTGTTAGTTTGTTATATGACAATGAGATCTCTTGGAGGTTGTGGCAATGGCCTAGAGGAGTGATATCCAAGCTGACCAACCCCATATTTGAGAGATAGAGTTCTAGGAGGTTTTGACATTGTCTCAGAGGAGTGATATCCAATCGCTCTATAGGATTCTTTGAAAGATAGAGAATTTGGAGGTTTGTGCAATTGCCTAGGGGATTAAGATTCACATCAGTTAGGCTATTCGAGGAAAGGTGGAGTTCGCTAAGGGCCAGACATTTCCCTAAGGGGGAAAGATCTATCTGCTTCAGTTGATTCGCAAAAAGGAAAAGCCTCACAAGGTTCACACAATTGCCCAGAGGACTAAGATCGACGCCCTCTAGAACGTTTACTCCCAGGTTTAACCTTTGAAGGTTCGTGCATTTACTCAGGGGAGCTAGATTCAGATTCTGTAGTTTGTTTTCTGACAGGTCCAGCCATTGGAGATTAGTGCACTTACTAAGGGGACTTAGATCTACACTTTCTAAAGCATTCACAGATAAATCGAGTTGCACCAGGTCTGTACAATGTTCTAGTGGTGTCAGGTCGATTGATGCGATGGAACTCCTTTTGGGACTACCGTAGAGCTTCAAGCTGGTTGCGTCGGTGCTAATTGTTGTATGTTTTTGATCCCCGTTGACCATTGTATATTCGATTGTGACAGTTCCCAACTTGGCATCCTCCAAGATGATAGTGAGGAGAATCACTAAAAGTATTGTGAGGAAAGCTTAGAGCGTCCCTTCAAATAATCCTAGTGTTAGTGAGTGGCGGGCTGTTTTCCACAGATAATTATCCGCAACGGATAACGTAAACATGGAGGGGTATTCTAGCATCAGAGCTCTAATTCCTGATTCTTTACAGTAGGTAATCTGATGATAGAGTAACGAGAGTAACGCCTCCTTTGAGGTCGGATAGATGGTTGTAGACCATTGGGAATTGTCGGATGGTCCTCGAGGATACCCAAGGGATATCCCAACTAGTTCTGAGTCTTTCCAAGCAGCCCGAAACTGAATGCCTGCAATCTCCTTTAACTTAGCAATCGCATAGTCAGTTGCATCTAAAGCATACCAGAAATACGTAATCACTTTTGCTGGAACTAACCCGTTCTGTTCCCGAGAATACCTGACGAACTCGTCCACACTACACTGGTTAATAGTTATCGATTTGTCAGGTTGTCTACGGCGTCTAATGTTCGTCGTCCAAATAATATCTAATAAGAACACACAAGACATTCCGATACTCTCAGCGAGCCGGCGAGGAATAGGATTATCGATCGACGTCGTGAGCCTGGTTCTACTCGCTCCTAATTTCGCCGCCAGCTCCTTTAGAAACTCTGTTACTTTTCTTGCTAATCCTTTTCCACGGCTATCTATGTGAACACGCAATCCCTCTAACCATGCTGTCTTACCCTCCTCAATTAACCTCACACACCCCAAAGCCACTACCCCTCCATCAATCGTAACCGCGATAGGATGACATTCAGGATTTGCCATCCATTCATCAAACAGCTTAGGAAGATGATCATGTCCCTGCCAGGTTGTCCTTGCTATTTCAAGGATGGCTTCTTTATCATTCTCCTTCAGTGCACGAGACTCATAACTCATCTTCAATTACCTTCCATTAGCTGAATAGTATTGAAGGACTGGCTATTCAAAGTTTTTCTAGGAGTGCGTTGTATTCAAAGTAGGCGACGCCACTATTGAAGTATTGCATCAAGTCTACACTCTATAAGCCGCACATTCCAAGTTTACAAAACGACAAAGGAACACATCCTATTGACGTTTTACTTCCCTCAAGGTTTGTGAACAACTAAATACAGATAGATGCAAGATGTGCGATTGAATTACTAGGGAAGTAATTCAAGGGTACTACTCCAAGGGAAGTGAATACAATCCTAGTTGAGAAAAGCAGAAGGTTCTACTTTACTGTAGTTGTGTTTGTACTCATGGTCTGCCTATGTGGCTCCCCGCAGATAACACCCCCATGCTCTGCAGCCCTTATCTGGTCAGATAACTTCAACGACGGTAACTACGCAGGATGGTCAGTAATCGACGGCACTTGGTCAGCAACGAGTAACGCTCTGACATCGGGTACAGGTCTCTGGCACCACATATACTACCCAAGCACCGTTGCCTACGGTGAATGGAGATTCGATGTCTGGGTAACAGTCGATGCAGGCAGCATTGTTTCCTTCATCGCACTGGATACCTCCGGAGTTGGGTCGGATATACCAGAGGATGGCTACCAGCTGGAATTCAGTATTAATGGTGGCTATATTCGATTGTATCGAATGTCTGGCGGCTCGTCTAGCGTTGCAGGAATAGGATACACTTGGACCACCTGGCCCGCATACTGGGAAGCTATAGTAACCAGGGATTCAAGTGGAGAGTTCAATGTCTATCTAAATGGGACGCTTCGTATCACCACAACACAAACCGAACACACGACATCAAGCTACTTCATCTTTTGTGCCGTTAACCCTGGTCTATTCATTGACAACATCGAGGTCTATGATGAGATCATCACAACAGATGACACAACAGGGACCGGAACAGGCACTGGTACAACTTCGCCACCTCCACCTATTCCTGGGTTCCCCGAAATAGCCATTCTTCTCGGGCTCTTCACCGCCACAGGCACGACCATTTTCTATCGACGACGCCAAAGTCATAGCAAATCATAACAGGGTGTACTAACAGGAGGCGAGTCCTCCTCTCCTTTCTTTTTTATGTCGAAGTCCTCATCAACAATATCAACCATTCGTCTCATTTTCGGTAACATCTCTGATTTGATTAGTCTTTTACCAAGGAAGGATTACTAGGGTGAAAAAAGAGGGGAGGGGGCGAATACCTCGAAGTTGCTCAGAGGATGGCCCCCCTTCCAATCTTTCCGATTGTCCGAGACTTACATCATGTTAAGTTGCTTTTCTAATCTTGTAGCCTTATTGGGTACGAAAACGACAAAGGAGGCGCGAAATCTTGTCGTTTTGCCCCTTTTCACAAGAATTTGCAGAAAGTAGCCTCTCCAAAGGTTGTATCACGCAGTCTAGGAGGTTTTTAGAAGCTCCTCTAATTTCAGATAGGTGAGGGAGTTGAACCATTTCTGGGGATAAGTAACCCGTGCGTGCACTGCTTTGACGAAAGGTGCCTTCCGAACCTGATTGGTAATCAGTTCTATTTGTTGGGTATTCTTTCCAACACACCAATGGTACAATCGTGGCTGACCTACATTAATCCAGGCGTTCCAATACTCCAATGGATACCTATCTCTGAACCATTTAGTCACATCATTTGGATTTATCATCTTCTCGTCAAAATCAATAACTAGGGAGAAAGGTTGTGAGCCAGAATGAGGCATGTTGATAACAATAGTAAAAGCAACCCCAGCGCCTTGGTGGAGTTGCTGAAGGATACGCTGGACACGTCGAACAGGCAAATGAATTTGGGCTGCTATTTCAGTGGCAGGGATTCGAGGTTCATTAAACAGAACCTTAAGCACCTGTAGTTGAGAACTAGTGAATTCCACCTTTCTCCCCCTATAGATGAACCGCATTTGCTCAGGCAAATCAGATGGAAGGACAGGAATCACATAATGAATATCGATTTTA
>JAEOSX010000013.1 GCA_016840135.1 Candidatus Hermodarchaeota archaeon | reverse complement strand
TCTATTCAATCACTAATCCTCGATGATACAGTATTACTACTACTGCAGAATGGATTGAAAATCGAAGAAACCGCGAGAAGAGTAGTAAATAAACAAAGCCAGATTGTGCGAGGATTGGTGACTATGGCATCGGAAATGCTTTCACCAGGGTGCGTCAAGGTTTGGCGTGGAGAGACCATCCTTGGCTCTGACGAATTATCAAAGGCAATAGCTCAACTATTTGAAAAGTGCGGAATTCAAACCAAAACTTCTAACACTTTTGCTAAGGAGATATGGAGGAAGTGTATTATAAACAGTATAATTAATCCACTCACAGCCATTCTGCAGGTTCAAAATAACGAGATAAGCACTCCCGAACTCGCTTGGATTCGTCATTCAATTTACAGAGAGAGCATAGCGGTTGGTACTGCAGAGGGAATTGACTTCAGAGTAGATTTAATGGAGTTCATTGAAAAAATAATCCCTCAATATACAAATCGCTCTTCAATGTGCCAAGACATACAAAAAGGACGGCAAACCGAAATCGAGTTCATCAATGGTAGAATAGTAGAGTTGGGTAAACTGCACGGCATTCCAACTCCCATCAATAAATGCCTCACTCAACTTGTCCGTTTCTTGGAGGTACGAAATTCTTGAATGTAGATGAAATACGAGCACTGAAAGGCAAACGCAAAATCATTATGTTGACTGCCTACGACTATCCGATTGCTAAAATACTAGATAGCTTAGACGTTGACATAATTCTCGTCGGAGACAGCCTAGGCATGGTTGTACAAGGTCATTCTGACACGAAAAGCGTCAGAATCGAGGATATGGTGTATCACACAAGCATTGTAGCACGCGCCACTACAAGGTCACTAATTGTCAGCGATATGCCAATAAACAGCTATAATGACCCCGAGCAAGCCCTTACTAATGCGCAGCGACTCCTTGAGGTTGGTGCTCATGCAGTCAAAATTGAAGGGAATTACCCAAAGGTTTTGACAACTTTACTGGAACATGAAATCCCCGTGATGGGGCATATTGGTCATCTACCTCAGACTTCAGAGAGAGTGCGAGTTCAAGGTAAAAGACCAGAGCAGGCCGATCAGATATGGCGTGATGCCTTGGAATTGGATAAAATAGGAGCCTTTGGAATGGTGATAGAACTAGTACCCCAATGGCTAGCCCGAAAGATTACCGCAGATGTGAAGTCTCCAACAATCGGGATTGGCGCAAGTAAATATTGCGATGGGCAGGTTCTAGTTATTAATGATTTACTGGGTTTAGATGCGGATTTCAAACCTAAATTTGTAAAACGATATGCAGATCTCCACGAATCAATCGTCGAGGCTGTACAACGATTCATAAAAGAGGTAAAGACCTGCACTTACCCAGATAGACGCCACACATATCACTAACTTGGTGACTGAACTGCAAGAAGAAAGTAAATCCAGAGAAATATTACTTCAGGAACTTGAGGCAATGCTAGGTGAGGATCTGGCATACGAGTCTGGTAGGATTCTAGGCTCTATGTGCACAAAACCTCATAGATTTGCTGCTCATGTTTATGGAAAATACATCGAAAAGAATCTTGGTGACCCAGGGTTATTTCCCGCTACCCAACAAATCGAGCGAGAAACTATTCAGATGTTAGGAACCCTACTTGGGAAATCTGATGTCGCTGGGCATATCGTTACAGGTGGAACCGAAGCAAATATACTTGCAATTTGGGCTGCGCGTAACCTTAGTAAAACTAAACAAGACGAAATAATTGTACCTGCGTCAGCACACCACTCCTTTGATAAAGCTGCGGATTTACTTGGGTGCAAGCTTGTCCGAATAGACTTGAACGATAACTTTCAAGTTGACATATCAGCTATAAGAGAAGCTATTAGTCCACGTACATTTGCTATTGTCGGAATTGCGGGGACCACCGAGTTAGGAATAGTAGACCCTATCACTGAGCTTGCTGAAATTGCGGAGCAGCATAACATCCATCTTCATGTCGACGCAGCCTTTGGGGGTTTCGTAATCCCATTTTTAGAGAAAGCTGAAAAAGAGAAGCTAGAATTCGACTTTCGTCTGTCAGGTGTTTCCTCAATAACAATGGACCCTCATAAAATGGGGATGTGCCCGATTCCTGCAGGTGGGATTTTCTTTAGAAGCGAAGGGATGGCTTCTGCTATAAGCACTAACTTCACATACCTTTGCGGTGGCGAAACGACTCACCAGACTATTGTAGGTACGCGTTCAGGCGCAGCATCTCTAGCAACTTGGGCAATGCTGAAACATCAAGGTCGCTCAGGATACCAGAAAATAGTGAAACGCTGCATGGAATTAACATACCAACTAGTCGCAGGGATTGAGGAAATAAAAGGATTAGAAGTAGTAATACCACCGACGATGAATGTTGTAGGAATCAAGTCAGACATCTTAGACATTGATGTACTAGCCCAGAAGGTAAGAGAAATGAAATGGGCTGTCGCCCTCTTCCCCAAACACATACGTGTTGTTGTTATGCCGCATGTCAAAGCACCGCACATTCATGGCTTCTTGGAAGATTTAAGACACATAACAGAAACAATCAGAAGGTAAGAACATGATACCAAGTATAACACATCCGTCGAAAGACATCAAAGAGAGCCTTGGAACAGAGCTCCGTGGAAAAGTAATTGTGCTTTGCGTCACAGGAAGCGTAGCAGCGGTTCACTGCCCCGAATTATCTAGAAAATTAATGCGGCATGGAGCAGAAGTTTACACAGTGTTCTCGGATGCTGCTCAAACAATCATCCACCCCTACTTGATGGAATGGGCAACTGGTAACCCGGTTGTAACTAGGTTGACAGGGAAGATTGAACATGTAGCCTTAGCAGGCAACCACAGCTTCAAGGCAGATCTTGTGCTTATCGCACCGGCTACTGCAAACACCATTTCGAAAATCGCCATGGGAATTGATGACACTCCCGTGACATCAACGGTAACTACTGCTTTCGGCTCTGGGATACCAATTATGATTGTACCAGCTATGCATGCTTCGATGTACAATCACCCAATCCTAAAAGAGAATATTCAGAAACTGGAGAGCCTTGGTGTAATGTTCGTCGGACCTCACATTCAGGAGG
Source organism: Candidatus Hermodarchaeota archaeon (assembly GCA_016840135.1). Lineage (GTDB taxonomy): Archaea > Asgardarchaeota > Hermodarchaeia > Hermodarchaeales > Hermodarchaeaceae > YT-063. Next base: position 712 of record JAEOSX010000013.1, on the reverse strand, counting down.
GAAAGGCAAAATTAGCTCCTCCAGATGAAGTGGTTCACTCTATTATTCGTAAACTGGTTGCTAAACAAGATTTAGCGAAAGTCAAAGTTCTAGTTACAGCAGGTCCCACCATTGAGTACATTGATCCAGTACGGATTCTGACAAACCGAAGTTCAGGTAGGATGGGAGTAGAGATTGCACGAGCAGCTTGGAATAGGGGTGCAGAAGTGACATTGATCTTTGGTCGTGGGAGCATTCCACCGCCTGATGAGGTTAGGGTCGTTCGTGCAGAAACTGGCAAAGAGATGTATGATGCCGTTGTTTCTGAACTCAAATCGACAAAATATGAAGTAGTGATAGCTGCTGCCGCTGTCGCTGATTGGACACCAACTACTCCTAAAAGGGAAAAAGTTGCAACACGTAAGACAACGAAACTCTCTATTCAGCTCCGACCCACAAAAAAGATTGTAGATAAAGTCAAGGAGATTAGGCAAGAAGTCTATCTCGTACTCTTCAAAGCAGAGCACGGTGTTTCGAACGACGAGTTAATTGATCGAGCTTTCCAAAGATTACAAGCTGCCAACGCAGATTTGATTGTAGCAAATGATGTTGGTCGACCTGGAGTAGGTTTTGAAGCTTTGACAAATGAGTTATTCATCATTGATAAGGAGAAGACTGTTGTACATATCCAGCGAACCTCCAAACAGGATGCAGCCCAAAGTCTTCTAGATAT
>JAEOSX010000128.1 GCA_016840135.1 Candidatus Hermodarchaeota archaeon | reverse complement strand
TTTGCATCAAGAAATCTTCTTTCACCATTCTTGCGGCTTCTAGTACTGCGCGTTCCCGTTCAGGCAAGGCGTCTGGTCCAACTAGCTGGACGATTTCGCGTAGTTCTTTGTCGCGCTGGAGAATAGATACAGCTTCTTCTGTTAGCTCTGGCCAGTCAGGTCCAAGGTTCTCACGGTACCATCCTGATAGTGCATCCTTGTAAAGTGAATAACTCTGCAGATAATCAATTGCTGGGAAGAAACGACGAGAGGCAAAGTCCTTGCTAAGCGCCCAGAAGACCTTAGTAATTCGGAGAGTCGCTTGGCAGACAGGTTCAGAGAAGTCACCTCCAGGTGGTGAAACCGCACCAGTAACCGTAATGCTGCCTTTCCGCTCGGGCGACCCTAGTGCTTCGACACGACCTGCCCGTTCATAAAACTCGGCAAGCCGGCTGGCAAGATAAGCGGGATACCCTTCTTCTCCTGGCATTTCCTCAAGCCGTCCAGAGATCTCCCGCAGAGCTTCTGCCCAGCGTGATGTGGAGTCAGCCATCAACGCCACATCATAACCTTGATCCCGGAAATACTCAGCCAACGTAATCCCAGTGTAAATCGAAGCTTCCCTTGCGGCTACAGGCATGTTGCTAGTGTTCGCGATGAGGATGGTCCTTTCCATCAAGGACTTTCCACTCTTCGGGTCCTTCAGCTTCGGAAAATCTTCGAGTACTTCAGTCATTTCATTCCCACGTTCGCCGCACCCTACATAGACAACTATGTCAGCATCAGCCCATTTCGCAAGCTGGTGTAGTGTGACGGTTTTTCCGGTTCCAAAGCCGCCAGGGATTGCGCCAGTTCCGCCTTTTGCGACTGGAAAAAATGCATCAATGACTCGCTGTCCTGTGGAGAGCGGGACTTCTGTTCCGGTCTTTGTTTTGTATGGTCGTCCTATTCTGACGGGCCATCGTTGGGTTAGTTTGATTTCCTCTTTGCCTTTGGTTGTTTGTATGCGGGCTATGGTGTCCTTGATTGTGTACTCGCCTTTGCTTACAATCTCAACGAGTTTGCCCTGTATTCCAGGAGGAACCATTATCTTGTGTAGGAATACGGAGGTTTCTTGGACGGTTCCGAGGACATCACCTGCTGAAACTTCAGCGCCTTTCTCTAGGGTAGGGTTGAATGCCCACATCTTATCCTCTAGCAAGGGTGACGCTGTAACCCCACGAGTAATGAAATCACCAGTCTTTTCTTTAATAATTGGTAGTGGTCTTTGAATTCCATCAAAAATGGATCCTACCAGACCTGGTCCCAGCTCGACGTCAAGCGAGGTCCCTGTTGCGATAACTGGCTCTCCTGGTTTGAGGCCTTCAGTTTGTTCATAGCACTGGATATAGGCTCGGTCGCCGACTACTCGGTTGACTTCTCCGATAAGTTCTTCTTTGCCGATTCTACAGACTTCGAACATGGTTACGCCGAAGAGGCCATCTGCTTCGATTAGGGGGCCTGCGATTCGTCGTATTGTTCCTTCTCTAGTGGTCATGATATCACCCTGAGCTAGCTACAGCAGAGTGCACTATCAGCTATACTCGATTGTGATAAGTCTTACTGTTATTAGAACTAAAGATAAAACTCGATTGTGCTAGATTCGGTGTCAGAATCCTTCTAGCTCGACTCCGATTGCTCTTTTCACTAGTCGGCGGAGTGGGTTCTCTCTTTCTTCTAGGCGTCCTCGTTTGTCAGGGATCTCGACGATTACTGGGTAGGGTTTGGCGCTTATTTCTTCTATTGTGTCTCGGATTTGTTCTGCTAGTCGTTCGGTGATTATCACGAGAAAGACTTCTTGGTCTTGCGCGTATCCGCTTAGTGCTGTTCGGGCTGTTGTGCTGTCAGAGGATATTGTCGCTTTCAGGATTCCAGCTAGCCTGAATCCCACAACTGTGTCTGCGTCTCCGATGACGGCGATTTTGGTTGTCATTCGGGTTCTCCTTCTTGTTTTTCGGTTTGGAGTCGGAGGCTCTGCAGGCGGCGTATCATTGTATCCACCGAGTCTATCCGTGTTACTCCCAGTGGTACACGCTCTTTCTCTGCAAGTTCGATAGCCAAATAATCGACTTGTTCTACACCATGTAGTACTAAAAGGCTTGGCTTCCCCTCACTTTGTAGGGCTATTAAAGGTGAGCGGCCTGTCGACACGTTCGTAATCACTAGCGCGCGTTGGGTGGCTGCCTGAAATAGCTTGAGATATCCATCACTTGACAGTGCTTGAAGGGCACGGGTATTATCTGCTACGATATATCCTTTCAGCTCCCGGTCGGGGAGAAGGTCTTTGCAGGCGAAGATATCCACTCTAAGGGTTTCAAGGAACACCTTGGCGCTGGTCGGTTGGGGGAATTCACTAATATCTTTGATGATGTTTGTTGGGATTTCGACGCTCATCAAACGTTGAAATGCGTTCACAACTTGGCTTTCGTTTTGTGAATCAAGAGCGATAATAGCCTCTACGAACCGTTTGATTGTTCTTGAGCCCGGTGATTGACGCCTTCCGCTCTCGTAATCGCTGACTACCGAGGGGGAAATACCAAGGGATTGCGCAAGGAGTATTTGCGGTATGTGGAATAGTTCTCTCCATTTTCGCATTACACGTCCGGGGTTATCGGAGAGAGAGATATCACCTGCTATTAGACGTTTTAATCGTGTAATGGATCGCATGGATTACCACTTCAAGTATAGAGCAGTGTAAGCATCTTCGCACTAGCGATACAACAACATTGTTTGCTGGTCATCTAGATTTAATAAAGTTGCTAAACTACGTTAGCTGACGAATAAACTAAAGAAAAAGCGAGAACAGCGAATGGTGTAGCATCGCGTTAGATGATTGGTGGGCCGACGGGGATTTGAACCCCGGATCTCACGGACCCGAACCGCGAATCATACCAATCTAGTCAGGAGGGATTCCTTCCTCGAAATCTAGACCATCGACCCTTGCCCCTGCCTGTTTTCTACTTTTTTCTTAAATCTTTCCACGCTAATAATTTAAGGTCTAATCAGCCCTTTTCAGCGCGCCTCATTCGTCTATTCCAGGGGAAAGGTTGCTTTGACTACGCTATGTTTTTATGATTGAAGAAGCGAATTGAGGGATGATGAAGGAAGAAATCTTTAGCGCCATTGAAGACATACAGCGAGAACGTGGCATTTCAGGACCAACGCTAGTTAAACTAAACAGGATTTGTGGTGAACGGTTCTGGAAGGCGCTTCAAGCAGTGACATCTTCTCTAGTGAAGAGATATCTTTTCGAGCCCAGTAAACGAGAGGCCTGGATTGTCGTTGGAAAGAATCGTGACTATCTTGTGAGTGATTTCTACTGCGACTGTGATGACTTTTACTTTAAGGTCGTTATCAAACGGCGCGCCAAATCTTGTTACCATATTTTAGCGAAGCTTCTAGCGGAGGCGCTCGAACTTTTTTCTGATATCCGCGTAGGTGATGAGATGTACAATACCTTAAAGGAAGAATGGCAGATTCTCCCTCAAAGACGTTAGCCCAACGTAGCACATGTAATTTTGCTTAGAAACAGTTAAAAGATAAAGTAAGTCATTGCAAGGCAGGTCACCAAAGTGAGTGTGTTCTTCCAATTCTATCTTCTTACCACCGTCGGTTTGAGTGTCCTTGCTGCAATTCTTATCATAGCCTACCACATCTTAGCCGGGCATGAGGATTAGTAGCACTGCCTTTCATTCTAGGCTAGATTATCCATTCAACTGCTAAGAATTGATTTTGGCGATGTTTTTAAAGTAGTGTGAAATAAGAGGGTTAGAGGCTAGCAAGAATGTCGCTCAAACTGGATGATATTATTGAGCTTATAGTCACGAAATCAGGGAAGGCAAAAGATGAAGTAATCAAGCTGATTGATGCAAAACGGAAAGAACTTGATGGATATGTAACTGATGAGGGGGCAGCCTCCCTTGTGGCTCGTGAATTGGATCTTGACCTCTTTGAGAAGCAATCATCTCCAGAGCTGAAGCTTTCAGTACGTGACCTTGTTTCCGGAATGTCTGGTGTTTCATTAAATCTGAAGGTTCTTCGCGTCTATCCGGTTCGAACATTCACAAGAAAACAAGGTGGAGAAGGAAAAGTAGCGAACCTTTCTGGTGCTGATGCTACAGGTGTAATCCGTGTAACTTTTTGGGATAAGCACACAAAAATAATTGAGGACCAGGAAATCGAAGAGGGAGATATAATCCGAGTGATAAATTGTCGGGTTAAAACTGGTCTGCGAGAACAGCTTGAACTTCATCTCGGCGTGGGCAGCCGAGTGATGGTGAGCCCTCCAGACGTGGAT
>JAEOSX010000127.1 GCA_016840135.1 Candidatus Hermodarchaeota archaeon | reverse complement strand
TCCTTTCGGCAGTGCAGGAACGATGTAACCTTAAAAAACTCTTTCGAAAGCGACACGATTTTTAACAGTCTTCTGCTCCGATTTTCTGCTGAATTCTACGCGATCGCTTCTCCGGCTTTGTGAAATTGATTAGAATCATGAAGAAGGCTACAACACAAAGGAGAACCAGATAGAGTAATACTGGTATATAATCAATGAATCCCAGCTGATAGGGAATAACCGGCGCGTTTACTGCCGTATGTAAACCAACTGCTGCTAGATAGGTGACCGGAAGCCATCTCCAAAAGCCCCAGTAGCTTACGAGGGCCATCAGTCCATGAATAAATACTACGAGAAATCGTTCGATAATGAATCCCTGATAGAAGAACCACGGATAAACACATAATGAAGGATCCAGCAGGCATACGAGGAAGGCAATAGCCCAGATTTCACCCACACCAAAGCCCAAACCGCTCATAACGCCTCCTGCACGGATTTGTCGCCAACCAATCTTCACCTGGGCACCTGCTGCATTTCGATGGGGGATTGGAGAATACCTGAGAAGGGGGAGGCCTAGTAACTTCACAGCCTCTTCGGTGAAGGGTGCTACAAGAAGGAGTAGCAGGAGCGATGAAATGAGCGGCAATCCAAGCCCGAGAATGGAGTTTTTAAGCCATTGCTTCACAGTCACATTTAGTAGGAGGCTCATCGGAAGCTGAATGAAAAAAGGCAACAAGGTAGCCAATGAAGTCCTGGAACTCCACCACATCACATAGATAATGGGAAGGACTGTAACAGTTGTGATGCCTGCAGCGAAGAGAATCCCTACCATTACGTTTCACCAGAGGAAATCTCTTTGTTTCTACCGCAAGGCCACCAAGGCCAGAAGTCTCGCCCTATTGTTAGAAGGAAGAGCGCCAGTGACAAGAGTGGAACTCCCAGTTCGAAGGTCCACACAGGATTTGTTAGTGCTGCCCGGCCCCAGTTAAGCCAGTCTTGGGGACTCATTACAAATACTTGAAGGAAACGGAAACCTTCTGTGGGTGTACGCCTCACCAAGAAGATAGAATAAACCAAGGGTGAGAAGGGCCAGAATAATCCCATTGCATACCCATCAAGGTCGAGGAGCAAGTGAAGAAGCCATTGCAATCCTATCGCCCAGCTTAATACATATGTTATTTTTGGTCTTCTAGTCGCCCAAAGCACAAGACCTACCAGGGCGAAGATAGCTGGAAAAACCAGCGAATGTGTCGGGAAGAGACGATGCCCATTGGGTATGAATACATCAAAATCAGGAGCAATAGCTGCAAACATCACTGGCCAGAAGGCTAGCTGCCTCACAGACTTTCCTTTGAATAACTCCTGCACTCCAGTAAAACCTAGCAGAAACCACACTACAGTACTTTCCAAGAACAGGTGTGTAAAGGTGTCCATTTTTTCACCACGCAATATTAAATATCAGTATAAACTCCTTCACAAAAGACTTTAGGCAATTGCAGAAGATTGCGCGTATACCCTAGAGGTCTGAATACCATGACGAAAGAATATCGTATCATTGCTCGTGTCCATGAGCTACGCCACAAACCAGACAAAAACCCCTGCAGGCTCTACAAACTAGGTGAGGAATTCGATCTATCCAAGCCCGAAGAAAAAGAGAAGGTCTGCCGCTGGGCTTACAACTCGATGTATCCTTTCATTGCAGTACTTGAATACGGCGGCACACTGCCCTGGGAGCCCCACCCTGACCGCGCTTATGTTGCCTGCCCTGACCCACACAACGTGGTAGTTTTCGAGCTACGTCGCGCTGGTGAACTCAAACGCGACTAAGTCCTAGTAAGGCTTTACCCAAACTGGCTAGCTAGCCTATCCACTGATAAGGGAAAAGCAAGTCAGGCTTCTGAAAGTTAGCTAGACTAGATTACAAGGCAGTTCCACAGTTCGGACAAGTGACTCTGCTGGATGACACCAGTTTGCCGCAAATCCTACAAGTGACAAGCTGAACTTGGACAGCCGCTGCTTCACCCTCCGTATATGGAGTGAGGATGATCCTTGAGTCACTGACTTCGACTTGGAAACGACGAGGATTACCCATCTCTTCAAGGATATTCTCTGGCATTGGCAGCCGGTCCTGATTATCTAGCTCGAGTACACGAGTTCTATCCAGTTGCCGGAGATAGACCGCAGAGTCGTGAGTACCACTGATGATACCGTCACGGAGTTCGAGAGTACGATTAGCCTTGGACGCAATCTGCTGACTGTGTGTAACGATGAGGAATGCAGTGCCATATTCGGCGTTTAGTTCTCTGAAGAGATCAAGGATTTCCTCTGCGTTGACAAGATCCAGGTCACCTGTGGGTTCGTCTGCGAGGACGAGTTTGGGGTTATTCATCAGGGCACAGGCGATAGCGACACGCTGCCTCTCACCGCCAGAAAGGCGGCCTGGAACATGGTGGAAACGATGGCCCAGACCTACCCTCTCAAGAAGTTCCTTGGACCGGTCCTTTCGCCAACGCTTAGGCAGACCAGCAATACGAGCACTGAGCTCCACGTTCTGGATAGCAGTCATATGATGCAGCAGGTTATCGACTTGGAACACAAAGCCGATGAAACCTCGGCGCGCGGATGTGATTTCCCGGTCCTCCAGCTTTGATATATCTTGCCGAATATTACTCCAGTACACCTGACCCGCACTAGACCGAAGGGTGCCCCCGAGAATGTT
>JAEOSX010000012.1 GCA_016840135.1 Candidatus Hermodarchaeota archaeon | reverse complement strand
TCAGATTGACAAAAATGTCGAACTGTACCTGTGCGAGGAAGCCAAGGCTCCACTCCCAAGAAACGTTGAATTGAGCTGTTATATCCCACATAGGATAGGTTGGGTTGCTTGCGTTGTAGTGCTGTTCATAATCCATTCCGATCATGACTGTGCTCAGGGTGACTGCTCCAGCGTTGACTGCAAGGGGCGCGCCTGGGCCCACTGGTAGTGTGAACTGGTAGTAGTAGCCACTGTAGGGGTCACTATAGGGAGGATCATTGTACATCATTCCTGTGTCACCGTAACCAAAGGTTAGGGTGTCTCCAGGCTGGGTTCCGGCCTCGATGAGGAGGAAGTCACTGGTCCATACTGGGGCTAGCTGAGTCCAGTTGGTTGGATTGCAGGGGAATAATAGGGGAGCTTCGTTATCCGGGTGGTAATGGCAATTGCCCGTACCGATTGTGGTACCATTTAACGGACCCCATTCATCGCCGCTCGGGATATCTAAAGTATTATTTGCCCAGTAGTAATCGCCAGAATGGTTGATGAAATCTATGCCTGAGTCTAAAGTGTAAGTTTCGGAATAGTTTGGCCCTGTAGAGGCGTTTACGCCACTCAAATTGAGAGAGAGTTGGTAATCGAATGAGTCACCATCTGCGGGGAATGATGGGTTCGCTGTGACGGGTCGTCCAGTTAGCATCAAGAGGGCACAAAGACTTATCGCGAGGATTGGTAGAAGTTTTTTCACTCTTATTGACTCCTTAAGGAGATTGCCGTTGATATCTCATACGGTGGGATAAAAGGCTTTCTTGTTGCTTTTATAAAGCCCCTCCACGAAGAGCGATGTGATTTATCGAAAAACTGCGCCTTAACACTCAGCAAATAATATATACTCTATATATATTCCCGTCTTTTGTCTGCGATTAGTAGCCCTATAATGGACACGCAATCAGTGATTTCATAACGTGCAATCATGGCTAGACCCTCATCTAACGCGACTGGGACTAGGTCGATATTCTCTGTCTCGTCAGGAGGAGCAGGAGAAGCGCTGAGACCATCTGCTAAGAAGATGTAGCCAACCTCTCGCATGATAGCTTTGTTAGATCGCATGATATTCAATAGTTCAAGATGGTCAGCCTTGTAGCCGGCTTCTTCTCTGAGCTCCCGTTGTGCCGCCTGTTCAGGAGTTTCGCCTTGCTCTATTCCCCCTGTGGGAATTTCCCAAGTCACTTCGTCCTGAATATAGCGGTATTGGCGGATTAGGAGCACGGTCTCCTTGTCGAGGAAGGGGACCACCCCAACAAAATCTCGGTTTGCGGCTACCACCCCGTAGATTGTTGTGCGGCCACTTGGTAGCTGAACCTTATCCTCATGAACAGTTATCCAAGGATTCTCATAGACAAGACGAGTGCTAAGTCGTTTCCAAGAACGAATTTCTGGAGTCATAGCGGCATCACCTGATGTGTTTGTTGTGGAGTGTTTCTAGCGTGGAGTAACGTGTGGCATTCACTTAAGAGGATGGCTAGTCGGTGGCTGACTTGTACTTGTCAGGTTTTACCTTGTAGACCTTTTCCTCTGTTTTACCTGCGCCAGGTGTGTCAAGTTCCACATCTCGTTTCACACCCTTTGATTCCCTGAGAACCTCTTTGAATACCTCGCTTTGTATAATCAGGCGCATGATTTCACTTGAACCCGTCCAAATAGTTGCTAAACGAGCGTCACGAAAGAGACGTTCTATTGGATATATTGAGGTGTACCCTATGCCACCGAGGATTTGCATGGCTTCTGAGACTGTCTTGTAGCAGGCTTCGGTTGCAAAGAGCTTTGCCTGTGAGACGGCTTTCCTGCAGGGCAGCTCTGCATCCGCAAGGCGGGCTGCCCGGTAGACTAGACCCCGAGCTGCGTCTAGGGCAGTCGCAGCGTCGGCGACTTTGAAGTTTACTCCCTGGAAGCGACTGATGGTTTGCCCAAAGGCTTCACGGCGGGCAGCGTAACGGATGGCTATCTCAAGAGCGGCACGACCAAGACCAATAGCGCCAGCGGCCGATGTGAGTCGTTCTGGTACCATCATAGCGTTAAAGACACCAGTAGCATCATTGAGAGAGCCAATGAGGTTGTCTTTGGGCACCTCAACATCGCTAAGAACTATACGGGCTGCGCCCATACCTCGGCACCCCATCAACTTGTATTGTTCATCTACTTGGACCCCCATATCCCGGTCTACGAGGAATGCTGTGAGGGATTTATGGGGGGGTGCCTTGTG
>JAEOSX010000126.1 GCA_016840135.1 Candidatus Hermodarchaeota archaeon | reverse complement strand
CGGAGGGTCTTAGTGACCGAGTTGAAGGTTGGGAAAATGAACACCTAGCATGGTTCTAACCTCTGAGCCTTTGACTCTTGTAAACCTTAAAAAACCTTCTCTTTCTGTGCATCATTTTTACAAGTTTAACCTAGCTGTATGGCATTTTTTTACTAGTGGGCACAAGGTTAGAGGAAACTGAATTAGTTGAGGACTTCAGTATGGTGCCGAGTCAAGAGAAATTTGATACTCTGATTATAGGAGCAGGTCCTGCGGGGCTTTCTGCGGCTCTTCATCTGGGATTTCAACGCCGGAAAGTCGTTGTTGTTGATCGTCGGAGTTCACCGATGTATTTCTACACAAATCCTGTGAACAACTATCCTGGGGTGAAGCCAGACTGTAGTGGTGTTCAGATTCTGAAAAAAATACGCGGAGAGGTCAGTGACTATAGTATTCCGATTCAAAGTGGTGATGTAATAAGCATTCAGGGGAAGTGTCCTGATTTTGAGGTCGAAGTCCTCCCAAAACGGCGTACGGCACCCCCAACGATGTTGAAAGCCAAGACTCTGGTGTTTGCCACTGGTACGGCTCGGATGCACCCGTGCGTGAAGGGGGATTGGCGGCGCTGGTTACGCTACGCTGGAAAAAGGAACATCAGCTTTTATTGCCCCGAGTGCGAGTGTCCCCTCACCACTGGGAAAGATGTTATAATAGTCAATGCAGGGACTGTGAATTCTGCTCTATATGTTGCCCATCGAATCAAACCATTCGCTAAGCGAATACGTATCTTCATGACGGAAGACAGCTACATGCCCTTCAAAGAAGAAGACCGGACTGTACTTGATGATTCAGGATTCGAGTGGACGAGCGGGCTAATTGATAGCATTGAGGTTGACACACCTGGGGAAGGACAACGATTGATTACTACAACGGGACAGGTGTTTGAGTGTAATCATTTCTTCGTTGCCTGGGTAGCGATACCTCGAAGTGAGGTAGCCGTGAAAATGGGAATCAAAGTCAATCAAAAGGGTAGTATAATCACCGATCATCGGGGAAAGACCAATATCGAAGGCGTATGGGCGGCAGGTGACATACGTCCCATTACTCAATCGGTAGCAATGGCGGTAGGAACGGGGAACTACGCCGGAGTAATGATTGACCATTTTCTTCGAAAGCTCGAGAAATAGACTGCAATGTTCAAATAGTGTCTATCGTGGCTTATCACTAGTAGAAAGAGGGTTGCCGTTCGTAAACATGTTTGGGCGGCTTCATCTTGGCTGTCTTCTCGGGTGATAGCACTTCGACGAGTTTATACTCTCGGGTACCTAATCCTTGCTGTTCAGCGAATTCGACGACCATGTAGGGATTCTTCATGAGTCCCCAGAGCCGCTGGAAAGGATGAAGCACCTTAGCGGGATCAGGGTTGGTGTGTTTGAAATAGGGTGGAATGGCGCGTTCAATTAATCCGGCTTCTTTGATGAGGTCCAGCGTCGCCATTTCTACGGCTACTATGTCACGGCTAGCTAGCACACCAATCTCTGGGACCACTATTGGCTGAGCCATTCCTAAGCAATCACAGGCGGGTGTTATTTGTAGTGCGTAGTTCAGGAAGAACCGCTTGTTTTCATCGAAGGTTTCGAGAACCTGTTTTGTGGCAATCGCCATGAGTTCCTGGAAGGCTGCGAAGAACTCTGGCTTGATTTCTAGGCATCCCACATCTTTATCCGCTTCAAGGCATTCGAGGCAATTGGCGTTCCGGCAGTTGGGGAGGACGATGGTGAGTCTGTGTTTTTCTTCGTCATAGCGGAGCCCATTGTAGGGACAGGCCTTAACGAGTGCCTGTGCGTGCTCAGGGCTGCACTTTTCAGAATTCCAGTAGGGAATAGAGTGTTCCACGCCATGAATCTTATGCCACCGGGAGGTTGCCGCATAGCCCCCCAGTGCGATGTTCTTGATGGCGCCGCCGTAACAGCAGCAATGGTGTCCCTTGACGTGTGTCAGGTCGATGAGTGCATCAGCATCATGCATCACTCCGCCCATATCAAGTGATTCCACGTTCCTGTAGCCGACCTCGATGGCATGAATATCGCCGTCCTTTACCCCAGAAACGGGAATGATTGGACAGCCGCAGGTTTCCGCGGTATAGCCACGATCCACTGCATTGTATACTGCTGTTGGGTTGTCTGTTACGAAAGGCCAGCCACCAGCGTCTTTGACAGCTTTGGCGACGTGTCGTACAAAAAACACTGGCACTGTTTGGTAGCCGTCTTGAAAGCCCAAGTGCATCTTGATGGCGACTTTGTCTCCCTTTTCAATCGTAGAAAAATCAAGCAGTTCGATTATCTTATCCATCTTTGCTCCAAGAGAGGCGAAGACCGCGTCATGACCCTGTTGAATCGAGCCGAAGTAAACCTTTGTTTTTGCGCACATTTACTTCACCAGTTTTTAATTTCTTGAACATTGTTTCTTCAGAAGAAGGAGGGTTGCCGTTCATAGACATGCTTGGGTGGTTTCATTTTCCCTGTTTCCTCTGGTGATAGCACTTCTACGAGTTGGTAGTCTCGTTTCCCTAATCCGTGTTTTTCAGCGTAGTCGATAACTAGGTAGGGATTCTTCATTTCACCCCAGAGCCGTTGAAAAGGATGGAGATCAGCCTTGGGATCAAGGTTTGTATGTTTGAAGTATGGAGGGATAGCTTGTTCGATTAATCCTGCTTTTGCTATGAGGTCGAGTGTAGACATGTCGACAGCGACAATATCGCGGCTCCCGAGTAAACCGATTTCAGGAACGACAATGGGTTGACTGAAGCCCATGCAGTCACAATGAGCGGTTACTTGGAGTGCGAAGTTTAGGTAGAAGAGCTTGTTCTTGTCGAAGGTATCAAGAACCTGCTTTGTTGCTACTGCCATCATCTCCTGGAATGAGCTGAACATTTCAGGAAGAATCTGGAAGGACCCGACACCCTTGTCAGCTTTCAGGCATTCCATGCAAAGGGTGTTACGACAGTTAATCAGGATGAAGCCCATCTTGTGCTTCTCTTTGTCGTATCGGAGCGCGTTATAGGGGCAGGATTTCACAAGCTTCTCAGCATGTTCGGGTGTGCATTTGTCTGAATCCCAAAATGGAACAGAGTATATCACTCCATGAATCTTCTGCCAGCGCGATGGACCTGAATAAGCTCCTAGAGCTAGGTTCTTGATGGCACCGCCGTAACAGCAGCACCCATGTCCCTTTGCGTGGGTCAGGTCGATTAGTGCGTCAGCATCATGTAAAACGCCACCAAGGTCTAGGTCCTCAACGTTGGCAAAGTCTACCTTCACGGATTTTGTATATCCGTCTTTAACTCCTGCCACAGGGATGATTGGGCATCCACAGGTTTCTGCCGTGTAGCCCCGGTCTGCAGCATTATAGACTGAAGTAGGATTGTCGGTGACAAAGGGCCAGCCACCAGCCTCTTTGACTGCTTTTACAACGCGCCGAACGAAAAACACTGGAACTGTTTGAAATCCATCCTGGAATCCTAAATGCATTTTTATTGCGACTTTGTCGTTTTTCTCGATGGTTGAGAAGTCCAGTTTTTCGATGATTTTGTCTACCTTTGCTCCTAGGGAGGCAAAAACAGCGTCTTGCCCCTGTTGAATCGATCCAAAATACACTTTTGCCTTAGCCATTTTAACCACAGAACTATTCTCAGTGAGTGAGAATAATGGTGCATGGTATGATAAAAACGTTAAGGTATAGGAGATAAGAAATTTTGTAGATGAGAAATATCACCGAGTCAAGATACAATCATAGGACTACTTCTAGCCCTGTACTGGGGCTCAGCATCTTCCCATGATTACCTAATTCGGCTTCTTAACTTCTGTAGTGCTGGTGGAATCTGTTCAAGTTTTTCCGGTCGACTCTTTGCAGTTAGTACCACACTATCATCAATCTTGAGGATACGTAGTTCTGGACAGGAGAATAGTGGAGAAAGGTCAACCCTTTCTAGGGGATTACCTTGAAGTTCAAGTTGTTGAAGATTGTGACAATGTTGTAGAGCCCAGAGATCCACTTCACTCAATTTGTTTCCAGAGAGGAAGAGTGATTGCAGGTTCTTACAATGTT
>JAEOSX010000011.1 GCA_016840135.1 Candidatus Hermodarchaeota archaeon | reverse complement strand
GAAACTACTGCTTCAGGGACCCCAAAACGTATTAATCCGCCAAGGGCGTGACAACAGCAGGCACAGCAGCTACAAATAATGAAAGGTTGAGTGTCGTCCTTCATTGTATAAGCTATGTGGACAAGAGCTGCGTCATGGGAGCGCTTCAGTGCATCCATGGCTTGCTCTAGACTTATTTTCTGGTATTTCCCTTCTTTGATGAGGGGTTCTGCTTCTTTGTCTAGAGTGATGCAAACATCTAGGGGTGCGTCACATTTCTGCAGGGATTTCCTACACCCACAATCACCCAGGGCTATTACTTTGGCATCGCGGAGGATTTCTTCTACTTCGTGGAGATCAAATACCCGGGTTTTTCCCTCTAATCTCATGTTTACAGGTATCGTCACTGCGGTCATAGTTTCTAGTTCACGTTCAATCTCTTCCCGTGTCCAATCGTCTTTTTCAGGCATTATCCTCGCACCATACTACACTGATTGTTCTGTATTTCTTCAAATTGCTATTGGCTTTCCTAATCATCTCTGACTGACCTCGCGATAAATAATTCGAAAACTAACAATGGTAGTGTACTCGGATACTTCCATCCTCCTCACGGATTGTTTCGAGCTGCACAGTGTTTTTACCAGAGGTAATCGAGAAAGTGAACTCGTCGCGTACTTTCCATCGTTTCCCATCCTCCGTGCGTTTGGATTTGAAGATTAGAACGAAGCCAAGATGATGGTCACCTATTCCAATTGAGCCGTCGAAGAAGACCACCTCCTGTTTCTGGGCTAGCGCTTCATCTATCGAGATTGTGATTGGTTTATCGTCGAGATGCACAAAGGCTCTTTCTAGTACAAGGTCGTCCACGCTAGTGCGATGGAGTAGTCGAAGCTTGGCGCCTCCGGGTACACGATGAGTTTCTAGGTGTCTCCTTAATTCTGTAGCGATATCTTCCGGCATATTCTGGATTGGACCATCGTGAAAGAATTCGTCAAAGGTCTGGAACCCTCCGAAGTAACCACCCCCAGACTGAACGGACCAATCTGTACCAACATATGAGAGTCCTGAAGGTTTGATGTGAACCTCCATCCAATGGTCCTCTTCTGCGTTGAAGTACCATTTCCAAACTTTTTGAGGTACCTGTGAATAGTCCCAGATTATATCTTCTTCATTCATATCTGATAGTCCCGCCTGGGAATATTGGGTAAGGGATTAAGTATTCTAGAATCTAGAAGATAAAGTAGTAAGGTATTTGGTGACACTCGTGACGAATCTTGCTAGAGAAATTAAGGAATTCTTGGAGAACCAGGGCGCCGCCACTGTTGGTATTGTATCTTCCTCTAAGGTAGAAGATGCGCTCCAAGCTGGTGGCACTTCATTAATGGAGAACTCACAATCGGTGGTGTGCTTTGGGTTTCCTGTACCTGAAGGAGTATTTGCTTCCCCAGTTTTGACAGAGTCACAATATTGGCGAGCGGTGAATATGTTGTATCGGCGCATTGATTTTCTATCCCTTGATGCTGCAAACTTCCTTGAAGCCCAGGGGTTTCAGAGCTTGCCGCTATTCACTTGCTTTCCGCAATACACAGAACGCCCCCGCTACATCGGTGCAGCTCAGCTAGTACCGATTGCTGTGGCTGCAGGATTGGGCGGGCTCGCAAAATGCGGGCTTCTGTTGTCAAGAGACTTTGGGTTGCGTCTGTTACTCGGGGGCATTCTCAGCACAGCCCGCTTAGAACCACTAAACACTGGCAATGCAATAGAGTGCCCCTCGGATTGTTGGAAGTGCATTGATGCCTGCCCAGTTCAAGCGATTAATCGGTCGGGCAAAGTGGACCATGAGCGATGCCTACGGCATTCTACCCAGAATCCCCTCTTTGCAGAATACATTCGTGATAAGACCCGTCGAGGCGAATATGGTTATGACCTTCTTTTGAACACACTTGGTGTTGAGGATCATTCAATGTATACTTGTATCGCCTGTGTTAAGGCTTGTCCCAAAAATTATACCACACGTTAATTTATTGCATCTCGGGGAATCAGACAGTCTTGACCGAAAACAAAATAAGCTTCCACAAGTACCCACAAATACCACTGAGGCAAATTTAGGTGAGTTAAATGCCACAAACAGTTGAGAAACGATCTGGTAAAACAGAACCATTTTCACGTGAAAAGATAGAAGCTGCTTGCCACAAAGCTGGGGCAACAAGAGAAGACGCTCGACAAATTGCGGATATTATTGAATCTTCTCCAGAGCGGCACGTCCGAACAGAGGCGATTCGTAGTCGAGTACTTGAGGAATTAGGTAGGCGTAGCCCCAAGGCTAGAGACGGCTGGCTTGCCTACGATCGCTCGCGAGGAAGAGCACTGCCACAATTCTAGAAAGTAATACGGGAAAACAATCAGGGTGCTCAAAGAGTTCCTTGGAGCTATGGATAGTGGGGAAACGTTATTTCTGAAGAGCCTTCTTTGTTATGTGAGGTCTAGCTGTGGAACACCGTAGCCCAAGTGATTACAGGATTGGTTTCTTAGTGAACCCCATAGCTGGGCTTGGTGGCAGGGTTGGGCTGAAGGGAACAGATGGCGTAACTGAGGAGGCGCTGAGACGAGGAGCGCTACCCATTGCGCCAGAACGGGCTCGAAAATTCTTCGAAACCCTACTCAGGCTAGTACCTGCAGCCGCTGATACCGTGTGGATAACATGTCCTGCTCCCATGGGCGCTGGGATAACACAAGCAGCAGGGTTGACAGCCAAAGTGCTTCCGATGACGCTGGATAATCCAACGACCGCACAGAATACTCGAGAAGCAGTTCAACGTCTTCTGGAACATCAGGTTGACTTGATTGTGTTCTGTGGCGGGGATGGAACCGCGAGAGATATACTGGACGCCCTGCCAAACCCTGAAGCAGTATTGGTGTTAGGTGTTCCTGCTGGGGTCAAAATGTATAGTGGCATCTTTGCCTTTTCAGCGGTAGCTGCCGCAGGTGTAGTTGCTGACTGGATACAGGGAGAAACTCAAGTCGAGGAGTTTGAGGTGATGGACGCTGACGAGGAGGCCATCAGAGAGGACAGGTTTGCTGTAAGATTATACGGATACCTCCGTGGACCCCTCGTGCCTGCTAGAATGCAGGGTGGGAAGATGGTGTCACCTACTTCAATTGATGAAAGGGAGAATCAAGAAGCTGTGGCTAGAACCGTAGTGGAAAACATGGTGGCAGGTGACTGGTATATCCTAGGCCCGGGTTCAACCGTGCGCACGTTAGCCGATGAACTAGGAGTAGCAAAAACATTACTCGGCGTTGATTTATACCATGAAGGAAACCTGCTCAAAGATGTCAATGAGGAAAGACTCCTAAAAGAGGTGTCTGATTTCCTGCATGCTTGGATCGTCGTGTCGCCGATTGGGAATCAGGGAATGCTTTTCGGTCGGGGTAATCAACAGATAAGTCCCGATATCATACGCCGTATTCCACCTGAACAAATTATTGTGATAGCTACTCACACCAAAGTTAACAGCCTCGCTGAACGAGGGCTCCATGTAGATACAGGAGATACAGATGTTGACCGCATGCTTAGCGGGTACATCCGAGTTCTCGTGGATTATCGAACTTGGCGGATGCTCAAAGTCAAGGACGGCGTCCAATAAAAGATATGAGACACAAAAAAAACCTCCCTCATATACGAGAACGAAGGCTTTTTCAACTGGAAGAGAACTAGTCGATTGAATTGAAGGGTTGACGAATATGCCAGATGAGCCGAAGCCTAAACCATCGGATACACCAAAGGCAGATGACCCAGAACCTGAAGGTGTGATAGATATCGCCGCACTTCCGGTTTGGCAGATTATCCCTATCTTCATGGGAATCTTGGACCGTGTTGCTTGGCAGCGAATTGGTCTAGTAGTCAATCCTCAGAGTCAGAAAATTGAGAAGGATTTAGAGCAGGCGCGAGTAGCCATAGACTGTTACGAGAACCTCCTCAAGCATTTAGGTGATAAGGTGTCGCCTGATATTAAGAGCCATCTTGAGGGACGCCTAACTGACTTGAAGCTAAACTATTCTTCCCATCAGTGACAATATCATTTATTTCCTAATAAAATCAAGAGATACATTGGGGCGATTATGACGTCAGAAAGTGAGGAAGTAACTCACCGAATGCAGCTCCCCGGTCAAGTTTTGATAGGACCGGGAGTAGTTCATCAGCTAGGGGAAGTCTGCCGAACTCTTACTTCAACTCGGCAGGCGGTTTTGATCTCTGACAAATCAGTGATGAATATTGTAGGGAATGCGGCAGTCGCATCGATTAAAGATTCAAAGATAGATGTCGAGCTCTTACTGATTAAGCAAGCTACAAAAGAATCTGTGGAAAAGGCACGCCGAGTAATACAAAAGCAGAAAGCAGGGATTGTAGTAGGATGCGGCGGCGGTTCAGTAATTGACGTCGCCAAGCTAAGCTCAGCGAGAAAAAGACAACCCTTCATAAGTGTACCAACAGTCGCTTCCCATGACGGACTCTCCAGCCCAAGAGCTTCTATCAAACAGGGAGGAACTAGCGTCTCAATTGACGGGCAGTCCCCTATTGCTATTGTTGCTGACACACGGGTTGTAGCACAGGCACCCTTCCGATTCACCGCAGCAGGATGCGGGGATTTAATTTCCAATATAGTTGCAGTTCGGGACTGGAAGCTGGCTCATACTCTAGGCTATGAGTACTATGGCGAGTACGCAGCCTCACTGTCTCTTATGTCGGCCCAGATTATAATGGAAAGGGCACAGACCATTAAACCAAAAGATGAACAGGGGGCCCGAGTCGTGCTGGAAGCCCTCATCGCTAGTGGTATCGCTATGGGTATCGCAGGGTCTAGCCGGCCTGCTAGCGGCTCCGGGCACAAGTTCAGTCACGCCCTTGATAATGTTGCACCGAAGCCAGCCCTCCACGGTGAGCAGTGCGGTGTTGGCGCAATCATGATGGCTTACCTCCACGGTATTGAATGGGATAACCTGCAACGCGCCCTAGCAACTATAGGTGCACCTACCACAGCCAAACAATTAGGCCTCAAACGCAAACATATAATCGAGGCACTAAAGGGGGCTCACAAAGTTAACCCCAGGCGCTACACTATCCTTGGTGATCGAGGATTAACGGAGGCGGCGGCTGAACGCCTCGCGCGAATTACAGGGATAATTGACTAAAGGCATCAATTGTTGCTTTCTCAATATCCTACGAAAATATTTTGGCTTACGCTAACCTTAAATCACGATTACTAGATAGTATCTATCTAGAAGGTGTTCGGCTCTGTTTCATCAGGTATACATCATTTCCAAGAATGGTCCACTACTCTTTGAGCGTACATTCATCAAGGGACGGACCTCCGCTGACCCGGACCTCTCCTCAGGACTCATAACAGCACTATACCACTTCACAAAGGACACAATGGAGGAGATGATTAGCACGGTCGAGATGGAGGATGTCAAGCTCGTCTTTGAAGAGAGTGAGACGATAATCTTCGCGGCCACTGTTGACACTCGTCTCCCTGACAGTGACGCAATGGCAGTGATGGCTCGCGTTCGCGACTACTGGGTGCTACATTACGGTGAGCATAAAGACGGTGCAGTGGACCGATCCAGGTATACGAGTTTTGGGATGGACGTTGAGCGAATCATCGTCGACAATTTATGGTGGCTCGGTGAGGGGAAGAGGTTTAGCCTCCCTAACCAGGTACGCTACCTTAAGGAAACGATTTCAAGACCCAGTCGCTGCGTAGGTGCCAGATACCTTGGATGGAGCTATGTGCTGACACCAATCCTCATTGCCATAGCAACTCTCCTGGTATCCTACTACATGGGTGGACAAGTAATCGGATGGACGTTCAACTTCATCGATCAAGCTTTGTTAGGGCACCTTATCACCATGGGCTTCAACATATTCTCGACGTGGCTGATTATGCCTGTCATGACTGCTGCCATCAATGGTAAACTGGGAACGCTACGAGAAGTCATCACGTCCTCAGGATATGCAATGATTTTCCAGCT
>JAEOSX010000125.1 GCA_016840135.1 Candidatus Hermodarchaeota archaeon | reverse complement strand
AGCGTTTAAGGACAACCCACATGCTGGTCTCAAAACCAGAGACGACGCATCACCCCCGGAGATAAAACCAATTGCAAATTGTGTATCTGCCCTATGCAATCTTTTCAGCAATAATCATGGGACTGATATATCTTTGTAGATTCCTAATCAGGAGACGGAGTAATGAACCCAAAACTCCTCCAACCAGCTCAAGCCAAAAACCGGGTCCCCGCCTTCAAAGACCTCCTCCAACATACAGCCGACCGAGTCCGATTATACCTGGTAGTAAGCAGCCCGTACCCCACGCGCTTCCCAGCCCCCGGCGGTGGAAAGCCTCCCAGAAACAAATCCCAGCCCTTCTCTGTGGGAACTGCGGTAAAATGAATAGCCCCGCTGAGGGATACTGCTGGCAATGTAAGGAGGAACTAGCTGGGGCAGCCCAACACACCCATTCCTTCAAGACAAATCCCCACTGCTCCGTCTGCGCCTTCTGGCAATACCCAGATGACCCCATATCATTGACCCCCTGCTGTCAAGCACAAGGTCATAGCGCCCACCTAATTGATTTCGTCAGGACCAAGAGCGCGTGTCCTAGCTGTAACCAAAAACTCACACAAAACCAGCTCCTCCATGTTACTCGCACAGGTCGAGGTATTAGAACTCCGATCGATTTCCGCTTCAAAGTTCTTGTCTGCACAAAATGCAAACAATGGAATAACCCCAAGGAGGAGGAGTGCTGGAAGTGTGAGACATCTCTGGAAGCCGCGAAATCCCAGACACATGCCACAAAATCAATAACCAGCTGTGTCGTATGCGGCTATGGAGTAAGCATCGGAGAGAAAGCCGCAATATGCCCCAAATGCCATTCAACCGGACACCGCACTCACCTACATGAACATGTAAGGGCAAAGGGGTGCTGCCCAATCTGCAAACTACGAATGCGACCCGCACAGCTACTAATTACACTGTAAACCTAATGGAAAATGACCAAAGAAAGAAATAGGATGCACAAAAACACTAGGGGCGAAAAATTCTGTTACAAAACTTCCCTATCGAATTAAGTGAATTTGTAATAGTCCTCATCTGTGTTTTCATCTATTTCATTTACAAAGTCTGCAAATGGTTAGGCAATACATCGGGGCGGGGACCTAGAAGTCGTAGCTCTAGACCATATTCTCCTCCTTACGAGATGCCTTCTGAGGAATCATCTGAGGTGGAGCCGCTCCCCCCACCTTCGCGTGTACGAACTTCACGTTGGCGACCTTCAGAACATGAAGCCACTGTTGCAGTCTGTACTAGCTGTGGAAAATGGAACAACCCAGAAAAGGAGAGCTGCTGGAGTTGCAGCAAACCACTAGTTGATGCTCCTCGCCACATCCAGAAAATTGAAACCTCCCGAAACTGCACTGTATGCAAAGATGAGATATACCCCGGGGAGAGGATTGTGATATGTCCCAGTTGCCAGACACAAGGGCATCACAGTGAATTCCTAGAGTTTGTGAAGGTTAAACTTGAATGCCCAGAATGCGGACAACGTCTTCGTCCTTCTCACATGTTAGACGCTGAACCCCTCGAATAGAAAAGACTCGTCAGGAAAGGCTAGAGGAAGTAGGTTCGTGGGAGCTTGGTTATTCTCTTTGCTCCCTTCTCAGTGACTACCACATCGTCTTCGATTCGGACTCCGCCTATTTTTTGGTAGTAGAGCCCTGGCTCCACTGCGAAGACGGCGTTTTCATAGATTGGCTGGGGTCTGAGAGACAAACGGGGTAGCTCGTGAACATCTAGCCCAATACCGTGTCCAAGACCGTGAAGCATTCCTTCCTTGATGCCTGGTGTTCGATGGGCTGCGGCGAAGCCGTCTCGTTCAAGAGAATCTGCCATCGCGTCCACCAGCTCCTTTGAGGTTCCACCAACTCTTGCTGCATCGATGGAAGCGTCTAGAGCGGATTCCACGGCTTCGAACATCTTCTTCAACTTGGCAGAAACACTGCCGCGAACCACCGTGCGTGTAATGTCTGCGTGGTAGCGTTCCTCGATGAGGCGAGGGTAGATGTCGATTATGATGGGCTCGTTAGCCTTGAGTTTGTCCGTTCGCTGTCCGATGTTGTGCCAATCCGCCCCGCCTCTTCCTCCTGCCACTATTGATTCTTGGCTATTCTCTGAAGCGTTGTCGACCAGGGCGTGTTCGATGATCTGCTTCAGGATCCCAACTGTCAGGGTTTTTCCCTTATGGAGGAGTACCTTGTTAGCGCCTACCTTGGCGTTCTTGATTATTTTGATTACCTGCTTGAAGGTGGCCTCGGTTGCTCTGCTAGCCTTTTGAATCGCCTTCTGCTCCGCCGCATCCTTTGTTTCGCGTGCCTCCAAGAAGAGGTCGTTCACGCATTTGGTCATCATCCCGCTCCGATGCAGATCCTCCACGACTTGGGCGTCGGTTTCTCGGGGAATCCCCAGAACTGTGTTTAGGGGCAGGAGCTTCTCTGTGATGTCGGCTATGAGAGCTCGCTCCATCTCTCGTCGCTCCATTTTGTCACGCACAGCTTTCTCAAAGATGGGTGTAAGGCTGTGGTATTCCTTTATTGCTGAGAGCTTCCGGGCACGATCGCAGACCAGTTCGGTTGCAGCGATTAGACCGGGTTTACCTGGTGTTTTCACGTAGAAGCAGTTGTCCACGGTTAAGAAACGTGTCACATAGAACAGGTTGGGCTTGTGGATGCTTATGCCCTCGAGGAAGAGGGCGCCTACCTCGTACTTTTCCATTAGTTTATCTAGGTCCTCTAGCATGGGGTGCACCTCTGGTTTTCTTCTCCTAACCTACTGGCTCATCAAGGGAAAAGCGTTACCAACGTTGTAAACCTTGGATTCTGTCTTTTGTTTCTTCTTCCATAAACCTTATATAGGTATACCTCTCGATATACCTTGTGTGGCAAGGTATGCTGGTAGTCGAGACATATAGCCTCTCTGGCTATCAACAAACAACCCACACCCAAACAGGAGCCAACCGATATGAATTACCAAATAGAAACACCCTCACCAAAACTAAACCAATTCAACTTCACATTCTCCTACTCGAAAAAGCCAAAACTTGAAAAGGAGACTTGCATGTGGGGCACCCTTCGTGTAGGCTGTCTTACAGACTACCCACAAAGCGAATCATTCACTTGCTAACTGGAGAAAACCCCATGACCGACCAAGAAGTAAGCCCCTCGCCCACACCAACCCCTACTCCCCTAGACGAGTCAACACCCGAGAAGGAGAAAGGGTTCTTTTCCTCCCTCCGTGCAGTACTTACCTACAGAAGCTACAGTGTATACCTTATTACATCCTGGATCCTCGGGATTTTCGGAATTATCCTCGACTCATACATGATGCTGTATTTCCGACAGATTCTCGTCGACTTCGTAGCCATTGGTCTCCTAATCCTCTTCTTCACCGCAATACAACTTATCATGCGTATTTTTGGCGGATACGTCGGAGACAACTATAATAGAAAATGGTTGTCCGTACTCACGATGGCAGTCAGTGGTCTTGGCTTCTTCATCCTCGGAACCTTACCACCCTTCATTGGTGCCATCTACATTCCTTTCGTAGGCTCTGTCTCCACTCCACTTCTTTGGTTCATGTTTGGAGCCTTCGTTACTGCCTCCTCCGCTATCTTCGCAAGTGGTAGCACTTCATACATATATGAAAACATTTCACCTGAACACAGCGGCCTGGCAATGGGAGTTTTCCAAACCAGCGTTGGCTTTGGTCTTATCGGTCTTGCACTTGTTACCTGGTTACTCGGTGTTGGGGTGTCCTTTGTTGTGACAATACAACTTCTTTTCCTCGTTGGAGGATTTTGCTATATAGCGGCTGCATTGATTCGCACAGCATTCTTGGCGCCTGCTAAACCAATCCTTCGGAAGAACCGTTCAGCCAATACCTTTAGAGATTTCTTCCAACAGAATGGACACGCAATCCGCCTTCTCCTCGTAATCCTACCAGTTTTCATGGGCGTACTCATACTTGACGCAATCAGCGACGGACTCTACCGTTTTGTTAGTATGTTCTATCTAAACGAAGATCTCCTCTTCTCCTACGGTGAAATCTCCCTCATGCTCATTGTTGTCCTTGCCTGCTCCATCCCTCTATCCATCACCGTTGGTGGGTTCTTTGATCGCCGGGGAAGCCGCCGCGCCATGGTGGTTATTTATGCGGTGATGCCTATCTGCATCACATTGCTGATACTCGCCCCTGCATTCCCCTACTTCCTTACGCCAAATGTTGTGGATTATCTAGTAGGAGTGTCGCCGGTATTCCGTCCTCTCCTCAGCACAGCCTTCATCGCAATGGCGTGTAAACGTATCAACGATATCCTTTGGGGAACACTGATACTGACTTATCTGCGGCGAGCCATCCCCCGGTCCGAGACAGCAAAGATGCTCAGCATCTTCTTCATCGTAATTATGGTGGCAAACCTCTTCACTCCCTTGCCTGCCGCCTTTACGTACACTATATTCGGTGCAACACCTGTTCTCCTCGTATCGCTCCTGCTGAACTTTGTGATTCTAGCTATCCTCCTCATCGGGAACATTGAGCCAAAGCCACTCCCCGAGTGATATACTAGTCTTAACGAGAGTTCTAGATGGTTTTCTGCTCCTTCACGAAGGGCAAGAGAAGAGCCGCAAGTATGGTGAGGCCGAGAGCGACGAGGAAGGGTGTTTGGGGAAGGAAAAGCACCCAAAGGAGTCCAGCGAGTACGCTAGCGAATAACGCTGCAAAGCCTGTTACTAGCTGATAGACGCCTAGAAAGCTAGCCCGTAGGTCGGTCGGAGCTAGCTCTGCGACCAAAGACTTCTGGGCAGGGACGGCAGCCCCTATGGACGCACCATAGCAGATGAGTGCTATCAGAATAGTCCAGATATTGGGTAATAAAATGAATAGCAGACACATCAGGGCAAAGAATCCATATCCGACTAGGAGTGTGCCCCGCCGCCCAATATGGTCACTGAGTTTGCCAAGGGGAGCAGAAAGTAAAGCAGCTGCTAGAGTGAATATGAGGTAGCCAATGGTCACATCAAGCAGGGGATTAATGACCGGAAAAACGAAGAATAGGCTAGCATAGATTACAATGAAGGAGTAACTGAAAAAGGCGGTGCTAAAGATGAAGCTAATCACAATGAACAAAACCAAACTCCTGCTGAACCCATCAAGACTGAATTTTGGTTTTCCTGGCTTCTTTCTATAATCCTTGATTTTCACGAGAACTAGAAGGGCACCAATAATTGTGGGCAGGGCTGCAGCCATGAATAGGAATCTTATGCTCAAGAGGTCTGTGAAACCAAACTGTGAGTTAAGAAAGGGTAAGGCAAAGGTCACAAAGGCAATTGTGATTATAATACCTGCGACAGCACCTAGGTTGTCTAGGGCACGTAGAATTCCGAAGTTCCTGCCCCTTGTCTCCATCGATGAGACATCTGCAATAAGGGCGTCCCTGGGTGATCCTCTAACCTTACCCGCTCGATCCAAGATTCTAGCTGGGAGTAACCATTCCCAGGTGGGTGCGAGACCATAGAAGAACCGGGAAAAGGCTCCAGCAAGGTACCCTGTCCAGATGAAGACCTTCCTCTTCTGTACAGCATCAGAGGCAAAGCCCGAAGCTCCCTTTGAGATGTTCACGACGCAGTTGCCAACTCCATCGATGATTCCAAGGAAGAAGGGATTAACTCCCATTAGCAGATAGACGAAGCTGGGCCAAATGGAGAAGACAATGTCGGAGCCCATATCGTTGAGGAAAGATGCTGAACCAAAAGTTGCGATAACACTGCGTTCGGATGGTGGTTTGGAGGAGGAAGTATCAACCATCGTATTCTTCACCCATCAGACTCTGAGAATGCCTATGGTGAGACAAACTTGCCTAAAAAGAGTGGCTTTATCTTAGCCCTCCTTGGGGAGAAAGAGGCTGGATGTGTATGTTCGGTTGAATTCAGGGTGACGGGCAAGATCAAGGAAGTGGATTGTCTTGGCAAGACGGGCTGCTTGGGACCGGTGGGTGCGAGAGAGGAGAGCTAGACGGGCACCAGCTAGAGCAGCGTTGCCAACAAAAGTCACGCGGTTTGAGGGGACAGGTGGGATGAGGCCTAGACGCCGGGCACTGGCTGGGTTGAGGTATGTACCAAAGGCGCCTGCGATGTAGACTTTGTCAAGGTCGGTGGGGCTGAGTTGATGGTGGTCAAGAACTAGCTTGTAACCGGTTTGGATTGCAGCCTTGGCTAGAAGTAACTGGCTAATATCTTGCTCAGATATTGTTATTGCTGGCTGGTTCTTTTCTGGTTTTCCTTCAACCAGGACGAATCTCTTGCCTCTCTGGTCGTGTACTAGTTTTGGTGTGGAGTGCTCTTTGAAGCGTCCTTGGGGTGTGATGAGTCCTACTTCAGCTAGCTGTGCCACGGTGTCCACAACGCCGGACCCACAGATACCTATTGGTGGTTGGTTGTCAACGGTTTCGACTTTCACCTCCAAGGAATCTGGCTGGATGGTAACACGCTCTATAGCACCGGTGACCGCCTTCATGCCATGTTCAATTTGGGCACCTTCGAAGGCAGGTCCAGCAGCACAAGAGCAAGCTGTTAACTTGTCGCGATTTCCCAGCACAACCTCGCTGTTGGTTCCGATATCGATGAGGAGACTGATCCTTCGACGGCGATGAAGACGAGTAGCCAAAATGTCAGCAAGGGCATCTGCTCCTACATAACCTGCGATACATGGTAGAACATGCACATTGGCTTGTGGGGGAAGCGATAGGTTCAGTGTATGGGAGGAAACATCGAAGGGTCCACGGGCAGGGGCGGTAAAGGGCCCATATCCCAGGTACTTCGTATTTAGCCCAAGGAATAAGCCAGTCATCACCGTGTTGCCAACCACCACTAGCTCATAGACGCGTTCAAGTGAGATAGAGGCCTCTTTAGCTAGGCGCGAGAGGAGTAGATTGACGCTGTCCACAACGAGGTTCTGCAGCACGGCACGGCTAGCTGGATCAGCAGCTGCAAAACTAAGTCGGGACATGATGTCTTCGCCATGACGGATCTGGGGGTTTTCCAGCCCAGCTACTGCGAGGCTTCTTCCAGTCACCAGGGAGTGTAGGCTGGCTACTAGCTTTGAGGTGCCAATATCAAGGGCAACCCCATAGAGGTCATCCCTTGAGTCACCAGCAGTTACATCAAGGATGGTCCGCTTGTTCCAGAGAGTAACTGTAACCTGACCCAGGGCAATACGAATCATTTCAGGAATCTTTCTTTGGATAAATAATGGAACAGTCAATGAACCCATTTTTCCTCTATGGTGTTTACGGAGTTCCTCGATGAGCCGTTCATCATCAGCTACTGGGTGGGCTGGGTCGACAGGGGGAACGGACAAAAGAACAGAATGCACGGTGGGGCGAAGAGCCACGGGGTTAGCGATTCCTTCGATCTGAAGTCTCCGCTTTGTGATTCGACTCTCAGGAGGCACCACTACTTGGACATCCGAGTTGCCGGTGACAAGGGTCTGACATGCAAGCCGATAGCCCATCTGAACTTCTTCCCTGGTAAAGTGCTTCTGCTCTGATGGAGTAGGAGGGATAACAGCTGATTTGGGTGAGACTTGGAGGCGGCACTTCCCACATGTACCTTTGCCTCCACATTCGGAGCGAACCGAGATTCCAACTCGTTGGGCTATGGAGAGAAGGGACTCCCGGGCTTGTGCCTTTGCTCGCCGTCCATCGGGTTCAAAGATTACCGTGACCAATACTCTTAGGCTCCTGTTACAGCCATGCAAAATCTAGGCATTTTTCTCTCTATTTTGGGTGTTTTTATGCGTTAATGTCGAGGTGTCTAATAAGGGTTAATGGTCTGGCTGGTGAAAGAAAACTGGTTACTATATCAGAAGAACCTTTTTCCGTGTTACCTGAAGCTTGCCCAAGATGCTATAAGAAGGACTCCTTGATACTAAGAAAGGAACCCCGATCACGAGGTCACAGAGTGCTTCGAAAATGTAAATGCTGCGGGAGAACCTGGACCTATCAAACTGAATTTGGACCCGGCGCTTGGAGATACTAGGATAGGTGTCTTCTATTATCTCCTATGAATTAGATTCGAGTACTAGAATAAGCCGATGAAGACGTGTGAACTATAACTACGTTTTCTTCCGGGTTTGCTTGAAGCCAAAGCAGGAGGACTTGTCGTCAAGGAGGAGATAGGATTTGGGACCTGTCTTGGCAAAGGGATTCTTCCCCGAGCATGTACCCAGCTTTCTTTCGTAGTGTTTACAGTCCAGACAAATACTCTTGATGGACATCTGATCTGGGAGAAGTTTCGTGGTCAAAGCATGTAAGCCTCCAATATGAAGTATTACTAGAAATGACGTGAAGGTAAAGGCTAAAAACCCTTTCCATTGAGACAATTTTTAACCGTTCGCACAAGATTAGTGGCAAACAAAGGAAGAAGGAACATTGCCTGCAACCTCGGAAACAGAGAAAGGGCTCCTCGACGAAGCGGTCCAGCTAGCTAAAAGCATCGGTGAACTTCTGCGTGAGCGTCAGCTAACACTCGCAGTCGCTGAATCCTGTACAGGTGGTCTCATCGGACATCTCCTAACCGAAATCCCTGGTAGCTCAGATTACTTCATCGGCGGTGTCATAGCCTATGCTGATTCTGTGAAACAATCGCTTCTTGATGTTCCAGATACAACCCTTGACAAATACGGGGCTGTCAGCGAACCAACCGTCCTTGTTATGGCTCAGATTGTACGCCAGGTTTTCGAGACCGACCTTGGGCTTGCCATTTCAGGAATCGCTGGACCCACAGGGTCCAGACCAGGAAAACCCACAGGACTGGTGTATATCGCTATAGCTCAGTATCCGGAACAACCCATTGCCCGAAGCCATAATTTCGAAGGCACACGGACCGAGAATAAACTACGATTCGCCAAAGCGGCTCTACAACTTCTCCTAGCTGACATAACCTAGCCCCCAAGCCCTAAGTTACTTCCTATACATTAATATCAAACAAAGAAGCAAGTTACATCCACAATTGCTGAGGGAACAATCATTAGAAAACACACGATACTAATCGTCGGCTTTGCCATATTGATGACATTGTCCTTTATGACAGTACCAGACACCACTCGTGCTCAAACGGGTTTCCCCATAGGGCTTTCACTTGAATATAATTATGAACTCGATAGTAATTTTGCTCCATTTGAGTTTGATTTGGAATT
>JAEOSX010000124.1 GCA_016840135.1 Candidatus Hermodarchaeota archaeon | reverse complement strand
ATCTTGAGTAGGTCTTGTCGTCCGATGAAATCTAGCTGGAAGAGCTTGAGGAGCCCAAGCTCAACTAAGGGCATGACGGCACCCTGAACTGCTCTTCGGAGTAGCTCCTCTATCCGGAGGAACTCCTGGGGAAGAGACACAGCCACATACTGTACCCCCACTGGCTGGACATAGGGGGCGATGTCACCATCCTGTTCTGTTCGGGACTCAATGCTCTCGATGTAGAGGGAGCTGCAGAGGGCACGAACATCCCCGGGGGAAGCAGTGAGAGCTAGGATGCGGGGAGTTTTTCTCTGGTTCACATAGTAGTCAGCGATATTGACATAGTCGTAGCCACCCACTGCCCGGTGTGCCTCATCGAAAATGAGCAAAGAGACCTTGGATAGGTCATAGCGCCTCTTGTCAAGGTCGTGGCGGAGGGTCTGGGGGGTCATAAAGAGGAGACTGCTTCTCTCCCACAGCTCTGCACGTTTCAGCTTGTGCGTTTCACCGGTGATAGCCTGGAACTTCTCAGGCAGGACAAGGAGCATCTGCTGGAAGCGCTGGCGGTGCTGCCCCACAAGGGGTCGTGTCGGCGCCAGCATCACCACCTTGGATCTGGGCTCCTTTTCTAGCCTGTAGGCTGCCAGCACAATAGCAATCACCGTCTTCCCCATACCAGTGGGAAGCACAACGAGGGTGTTCTTCTGGGTAGCCGTGGCAAAGATGACCTCCTGGTAGAGACGCCACTTCACGGTGTGAGGACGGAGGAGAGGTAAATCGAAGAACTCCTTGCTCACCAAAACCACCAGCTGTTGGCGAAATTTAGTTGTCTTAAATGCCTTTCTCCGTAGTACCTGCTTGACTGGTCCCTATCTAGGGTTTGGGGAAACGCTTAAAAATTAACTAAAATCGGCGCAAAACCAAGGCTCATGTAAGGAGATGTTGCTTTGACCTTGGATGTCTTCATTCTGTTCTGTCTCGTGGATGCCCTTGTCTGCATACCCTTCTTCCTCATAGCTAGCCTTGGCTTCAAGGCGATCATAAGGCGGGTGAACAAGAACGCTGCCAGGCTGCTCGAATACCTCGGTTTTCCTGGTGTTGTACTCCATGAGCTATGTCATTCATTGATGTGTAGGTTCTTTGAGATTCCCGTCGGTGAACACCGGATTGAAGTCAACCACCATAGAGTGACTGGAAGCGTGGAGGTTGAACTGAAGAACGTTCACACCTTCACTGCTGGCTTCCTCGTGTGCTTTGCCCCCCTCTACTTACTCTCCTTAGCACTAATGTTACTCCTTGTCTGGTGGCCCTTTCTACCCTTTCACTGGGCCCTGAAACTATACCTTGCCTACAGCTTCTTCATCGGTTTACAAGTCAGCAACAAAGATGTACGCTTCCTCGCTAAAGTAGCTGGAAAGAAGCCCAGGCAGACCCTCCTAGAAACCGGGCTCATATTACTTCCCGTGGCACTAGCCTTCCTGTACATCATGGGCGCTCCCCTCCTAGGTTTTGGTTTTTCCATATGGTTCTTTGCCATCTTTTTAGTAGGTGGCACTTTGCTCTCAGCTGCAATCTGGAGTCATCGGCAACCTCAGCACAGAGATATCCTAGGTAGTGGTAACTAGCTAGTATTCCCCATATCAGCCTTCTTTTTTCGAGCCAAGAAGAATACCTAATGGATAAACCAATAACTGAATGGCTAGTTTTGATGTAAGAGGTGATATCTGTTGGAGTCACATCAATCCGAAATAGAAAAGGAAATCATCAAGATGGTAAACAGAGAGACTCGTGCGTGGGATACTCAGGATACAGAACTCCTGTTATCAATATTTCACAAAGATATGGTCTGGCCCTGGCCCAGGACAGCTCAATCACACGATCCAATCGAATGGGTTATTGAGTGGGGGAAGTATGATCATAAGAGATGGAAGAATCTATGGCAGGAACTGTTTGATAACTACAGACTCGTCCACAATCACAGGATAATCCAAAGGATTGCAATTTCCCGAGAGGGTGACGGAACCTTCGCGGTGGTTGACATCGATACCCTGTGGGTTGATGAGGAGGGGAACGAAAAACATTGGAAGGGAAGAGTGTGCAAAGTGTATTCAAAGATTGGCGATGAATGGAAGTTAATCATGCACACCGGAGTTCTAGATTACTCAATATTGAAATGAGCCTAACCCCTTTTCATCTCCCTTGCCACAGAAGTCATTAGGTCCAACGCCCTTGCCTCGAGTGCCGGTTCCTCCTGCAGCTGTAAAAGCAGGTGTGCCTTCTCGAAGTTGCTATGCGCCTCCTCTAGCTCTCCTAGCTGCCTGTAAGCACGACCAAGGTTCATGTGAGTAACTGCTCGGTCTACATGGGTCCTAAGCACTCTTGTAACGTCGAGAAGGAGCTTGGCAAAACGGATAACCCGATGGTACTGCTTCTGCTTGTAATAGACACTAACACCTTGGCTGAGAACCTTACTGAGCTGGCGCATCCGCGGTTTCAAGGAAAGCCGGGCAAAGGGATCTCTGGTCCCATTGTACCTAGCAACTAGGTCTCTGCCATAGGCTAGCAGCTCAGCGATTTTTTCCTCCTTGCTGGAATCCATAGGGCTCTCCAGAAGCTAGAAGTCTAATAAAGCTGTCTAAGAATGATACAGAAAAGCAAAGTCTTTATGCCTCTACACCGAGACCAGCCAGCGCCTGGCGGGCTCGCCTGTTTTCTGGTTCAATAGTAAGGGCGCGGCGATAGCTTTCAATGGCTTCGGCTTCTCTTCCCAGAAGCTCTAGGGCGTTTGCCTTCCCCAGCAGGGATTCAATGTTGTCTGGTTTGATTTGGAGGACTCGTTCAAAGCTGTTTAGAGCCTCCTCGTATCGGAGGAGTGCCAGGAAGGTTTCCCCCATCCTCTGGAGTACGATGTATTTCCCCTTCTCATATTTCTCTCGGTTGTAGATTGTGACAGCCTTCTGATAGCTGGTAATTGCCTCATAGAATAGCCCAAGGATGTGCTGTATAATCCCCCGAAGGGTCTGGGCGTGAGCCTCGATGCGTTCAATCCCAAGGGTCTTCCCCAGCAGCTGTAATACCGTAATCAGCTGGAGGGAGTACTGGTACTGTTTCAGCTGATAACACTTGGAAATTAACTCCATCAGTATGGGAACTCTCGCACGGAGTGCCTCCTCTTGAACCGTGTCACCCCTTCTATATTCCTCTAGCATCTTCTTTGTTGCGGCTATTTGCGCTACGACTTCTTCCTTCAAGGAGCTCAAGGGACTTCCCCCCTAGCTATATTCACAAGGGAATTATAAGACCCTTTCCTATTTGTGCACCTAATAATGGATTGACCTGGATGCCATACGCTGAGAAGTCACGAAACTCTAGTTTCCTCCTCTGTTAGAGGAGACATAGCAGAGCAAGCCAACCCAGAAGATAATGATGATGAAGGCAATGACCATCCACATCAAGGGTGGTCCGAAGAAAACGGAGAGAATCAGGAGAACAAGTAAGACAGTGAATGCCCCAACGACAATTGCCTTTTGCCTCTTGCTAAGCGCAAGGTCAAGTCCCAGACCCAGCTTCGCCCTCGGATAACTCATCATATATCACCCTATCTAGACCAACTAACCCTTAGAATAAAATCTTTCGCTGGCGACCCGGTTCAGTTGGCTGCCAAGTAAAAAATAAACAGAGTATCCGTGATACCCCCATTCAATCTGATTAGGAGCACCACGGATATATCTGGAATCGCAAGCTCATTCTTTGCTGGGGACTGGTTGACGTCGTCGAATCACAATGACTAGGAGGACAGACAGGGCCAATCCAATGATGATTGCGCCTATGGGAAAACCGGGGATGCCTGGGGGCGTACCTGTGCCAGTGCCGGTCCCAGTGCCTGGGCCAGTGGTGGGTGTGATGTCAACTGTGTTGCTGACAACGATATTGTCAAGTGATTCGTCTTCGAACATATGGGCTAGGAAGTAGTTCACAGTGCTGTGTTCTGTGTTCGTTGCCTCCACGACCAATGAGCCGTTTAGGTAACCTCGGATGAGCCCTCCAGCGTCACGGGTGAAGCCAAAGTGTTGTCTTCCTTGAAGGCCTGAAGGCGCTGTGTAGGTGTCAAG
This sequence comes from Candidatus Hermodarchaeota archaeon, assembly GCA_016840135.1. GTDB lineage: Archaea > Asgardarchaeota > Hermodarchaeia > Hermodarchaeales > Hermodarchaeaceae > YT-063. The sequence continues at coordinate 459 of JAEOSX010000124.1, read as the reverse complement.
GGTTGTGGTTGCAGAGTCGGTTACTACATAGAGTGTGAACCCGTAGTTGTTGACGGTAATCTGGTATCCTTGGTTGCCCATTAGGTCGCTGATCACTCCTACAGCGAAGTAGATTATAGAGACATGGAGCATACTGCTGAAGACAAAGTCAAAGCTCCAAGTGCCTGTAGCGACGGTTGAAGGATGATGGACTACGCCCATGGATTCACTGGTGCAGCGAAGTATGCTGTCAGCGGCGGTGAAGGCTCCTGTTTCCACGGTCCATCCGTTGTAGTCAGTGTCGTTGAAGTCGTCAGACCAAACCATTGCTGCCCCAGCTTTGGGAGTTACTCCATAAGTGAGAGCGAGTAAACACAGCGTAAGGAGGATAATTTTGGTCTTTACTTGTTTGGTGTAAATCATTCTTTTCACCTAAGATATTCCTTTGTGATACTTTCGTGTGATTTCAGAGAATGTGTT
>JAEOSX010000123.1 GCA_016840135.1 Candidatus Hermodarchaeota archaeon | reverse complement strand
CTGAGCCTGAGCCTGAGCCTGAGCCTGAGCCTGAGCCTGAGCCTGAGCCTGAGCCTGAGCCTGAGCCTGAGCCTGAGCCTGAGCCTGAGCCTGAGCCTGAGCCTGAGCCTGAGCCTGAGCCTGAGCCAATGCTAGAGCCTGTTACTCCTGCTGAGCCTGTGCCACCAGTTGAGCCAGCGGAACCAGCTCTACCCATCGAACCTGAGGTAGTAACAGAACCTGTTACACCACGCGAGCCTACTGAACCAGTTGTGCTTGATGAACCTGAGATAGAGCTAGGCATTGATGAACCCTTGGAACCACCCGAGCCAATACTATCACCCGAACTAATGGAGATAGAACCTGTTGAACCAGCCGAGCCATCACTAGAACCCCCCGAGCCTACAGCGCCCCCTGAGCCTGAGGTTCTGAGCCCAGAGGCGGAAATCCGCCAAGAACTGGACAAAATCCCTGGTCTCACTGAAGAGGAGAAACAAGCCTTCGTAGAACAGCTCAAACACGCATCAAAGGAAGAACGAGAAATAATCTACCAATCACTTCGCGAAACAGCCGGAAAAAGTTTTGACTAGCTGCATAAACAACCCCTACACAAAACCCACTGGTGTTCGCACGATGTTAAAGAGAGTAGATAAGGGTGCCTGGCTTAAGAGATCCACTGCCACCCTGACTCTTCCAAAACAGAACAGTTCTATGATACAATATTTTTCTTGATTAAGAAAATGGAAAGAATTAAAGTCAGTCAGCATTCATCTTAACGAGGAGTGCATCCCCAATTAAATATTACACCGTTCTTATCGGTGATAATAGAGGGAAAAAATATGCGGCGTGCTACAGTACTTGCTAGGATATTCATAATTATTATGTTGCTGGGGTTTACAACACTCACCCCGCCATTTGATACACCTCTCTTATCCGAAGGGTCTTCGATAATACCTGAAGAATTGGGCACTCCTCCTACACAGGGTGTCCTTGACAATATCCTGGAGGATGAAGCTGAAGTTGGTAGGTCGGGACCAGCACCACCAGCACAGATGTCAGGGTCTGGGGACACTTTTAACGCGACAGAGCATGCTCGCGATGATAGCTTCGACCCCGCAAGTGCACAGGTAACCTCTCCAGGCGTGGACCTGTGGACAGACCAGAAAGATAATTTCACCTCCTCTTTCCCCGGATGGACTGCAAATGCGTTCACCGTCAACGTCTCAGATCTAACAGAGGGAGATATACAGAATGACGGGTCCAGCGGCGATTACCACATGGACGATCCCTTCGATGGTGCGTCTGGACATTGGTCTTTAGGTGGAACATCGGGCTACCGATTCTCGAATGCTGATTATCAAGGTCGTACAGTTGCCTACACAGACATGGGTACCAATACCGCTTACAGTAGAAGGGACGCGACATTAAGCGATTACTTTTGGGTTTCCTCTCCTCCGACGGATGGCTACGTTATGGCCTACTTCACCTTCTATATGCACAAACCTGATCCCAGCCCTTATGGGCTTCTCCGGCTTCGAGTGGAGGATAGGGTGAGTCCCACCACGTATTTCCAAATTGAGAGTCCGTTTTCTTGGTGGATTGCGAATTCCGAGGCAGAGGATGGTTTCTATACCTATGCTGTGAATTGCACAGCTGCTGGGCTCACCGATTTTTCGCGGAGTTGGCGGTTGTATATCCGTGTTCGAATCAATACTGGCTATACGCAAGTCGAGTCTGGTTCGGAGAATAAGTTCTATTTTGATCTTGCTATGGTGACGGTGGAGCGGCGTGTGGCGCCTTCAGAGGTGGGGCTTCGTCTTACTGGTACAGGTGGTCCTTGGAACATTGTCAATATGTCAGGTGCATCAATAGGTACTGGCACCAACACGACAACAGGTAGTTGGTCGAATCAGCTGGATTTAGCCTTCTCAAATAGTACCAGTATCCAAGATTACCTCCTTCTCGATTACGCTTACCAAGTCAACGTTTCGAACACGATTTCCACTAGTGCTGCAAGTTTCATTGTGGAAACTGGAACCCTTGCCACCTGGACCATTGATTTAACAACCCTTGCCACCTCACCGGGTGACGCTACGGAGGGCTTCTGGTTCACACTAGATTTACCAGATGACTGGTCAGTGACCGCAGTCCAACACCCGTTCGGGACACCTAGACTTTGGGGATGGAGTTGGTCTGGAGGGATAGTCACCGTAGAAGAGCTCATCGCGGAGGCGGGAAGCTGGCGGTTCCTTGCTACTTCTGCAAATTATGCATCGCTTGTGATGGTCCAGACCAACGCTACTCGCTACGCCGGGGGCAGCTGGGTCAACCTGACATCAGGTGACTATCTAATTGAAGGAGATCAGATACGGATTTGGGCGAAATACCGAGATGTCATGAACACAGTTTTCGGAAGTGTCACTCTCTCCTTTCCTAATGGAACGATTTGGCAGAGTGATGCATCGGTTAGCAGTCATCCTAACAATACAACCGACACCTTGACCTCTCTGGTTTGGCAGGTTCCCCATATCGAACACTCAGCGGCTTCCAGCGCTTGGGTTGCACAGGTCGAATGGACTGGAAACCAAGTGTATGCTGGTCCTCGCCAAGTTGGACTGAACGCCACCTTCTTCACCGTTGTCATTGACGCCAAAATTAGCATCATCAAACCGACTGTTCTTCCGGTGCCGGTCTTCCTGCAGGGTAACTCGACGTGGGTTCGGGCGAACTTTACCGAGGAGGACAACGACGTCATCACTGGGGATGTTACTGCATCCATCACTTTCATTGACCGTTTCGGTTTCCCAAGCGAAGTTGCGATGACCGATGAAGGAGGTGGCAACTTCAGCCGCTACTTCGATACCGGCAACTTGGAACCGGGAAGCAATCGTCAAGTTACTGTGGTCCTAACCAAACAAGGATATGTCAACAAGACTGCCACCATCACCTTTCAGGACCTAATCAACCCCACCCAGCTTACTCTGCTCCGGCCTACAGCGAGCATTACTCAGAAAGAAATTGATAATGCCACGGATTACCAATTCGCTTATTTTGAGGGTGAAGTCGCTAAAACAGAGCAATATGACATTACCTTCGATTTGTTAGACCTTTCGGGAATGACCTCGCGATTTGGCTATCCACAGATCTCCGACGGGACAGGATGGTTCTCGGGTAAGGTTCAAATCTCGTATTGGTCCAATGCATCCTTGACTACAAACTGGGTAGAAGATCCTGTTAATCCTGGACGCTACCGCCTTAATATCACCAGCGCCCTCGCCTCCGCTCAGGTCAATGACTTGCTCCTCTTTAATATCACCACAACCATAACTGACCCGGTGACATTTCGACACCAATACGTAGAGATTCGTATCCGGGTAATCGCTAATCCTGCAACATTGAATGCTCACCAGACTTCTCAGACTAATCCGCCGCCCACCGAATGGATAACCTTCAACCCAGCAGAAGATGACTATGAAGTCAACGTCTACTGGGGCGAAGATTTTACACTCCTCGTATACTATCTGAACTCCTCCGCAGCCACCACCTACATTCCCCTTCTCAACATTTCGGGTGCCACGGTGGAACTTACCAGCTGGAACAGCTCCACTCTCTCTATGCTGGAAGCGAGTCCGCTTAGTGGCAATTATTCTGTTACACTCCTAACCGGTCAAAACCTCGTTGGTACCTACGATGTGATTATTACGGCTAGCCAAGTGGGGTTTGCTACCAAGAGTATCGCTTTTCGAGTGAACGTCTTACCCCGTGCAACCAGTCTTTCCCGTGATCCCACTACTACGGTGTTTGTTGAAACTTGGGGAGACAGCTTCACACTCCGACTCAACTACACAGACACTGTTGCTGCACCCTCCTTCATCACCACAGCCATCATCACTGTCACAGGCTACCCTAGCTATACAATTCAAAACCAAAACAATGGCACCTACCTACTCAATTTCACTTCTAACCAGCCTGAAATCTCTTACACAATTGAAGTATCTATAAGTCTCGGTGCTAACTACACCAGCCACACCTTTCAATTCACCCTCCTCATCAATGAAATAGATACGAGTTTCAACCCCACCAGCTACCCCCCCAACACACCTTGGGGAGATAACAGCTCCTTCACCCTCCTCTTTCAAGACATTAGCCACGGATTACCAATTACAGGTGCGGCTGACAACATCACATGCACTTGGATGAGCGGTCTTCGCGGTATCGATTTTTGGATTATCGACCAAGGTGCAGGTTACTACCTAATCATCTTGAACACCACTAAGGCACCCAGCGGCTGGAACACTTACTCCATCTTACTTGAAATTAACAAAGAACACTACATAGAGCGTTCATTCAGTGTCACTGTCATTGTTAGAGACATCTATACTAGCCTCGCCTACAACCCTCCTGATGTTGTTCCTCATATGGACACAGCCGTCTTCGACCTCTACTTCACGGATCTCGACCACAGCGTGGGGATCGCAAACGTAACGGGAGGGGTGTTAATCACGGTTAACTGTACCACCTACACAGTCTTGAACCTGGGTGGTGGGCACTACCAGATATCCATCGACACCGCGGTGCTCAACGACTTCGGAACCACTGGGATATACACCCTTCACCTCCAAGTTTCGCATTCAGGTCAACCCTATTATCAAGGTGGCACTGTCAACATCGCGCTGCGTCTTCGCGAGATTTCCACCAGCCTCTACTACGATTCCCCTCCCGTCACGCCTTATAGTTTCAATGTCTCTATCATACTCTACTACAGCGATCTTGATCATAGTCTTCCTATCACCGGCATCGTGGGCTACATTAACTGTACTCTGCTCTCGGGGGACCCAGTGACCTTCAACGTCTCCAGTGTATCTCCTGGGGTGTATCAGCTTTGGGTGAACACCTCTGCTTCTTTCTCAACACCT
>JAEOSX010000122.1 GCA_016840135.1 Candidatus Hermodarchaeota archaeon | reverse complement strand
ATGTCAGGAATCGGTGAACAGATGTCCTGGACTAATAACCCCGAGTTCGTCAAGCAATTTGTCGAACGTTTCCATGGTTTCTGGACCCATTCCTCAAAGGAATGTAATGCGTGTAAGAACTCGACCTGTGAAGTTCATCCCTCAAATCAGCGCCTCTAGTAAAATTGATTATTGATTCACCTTCAAGACCTCTGAGGAGAGCCAGTCCCCAGATACATTTATGCCAGCGAATTTTTTTCCCTCAAATTTTTACCAACACTTAGGGGCACAATCACGCGAAAAGCAATGGTTTTGAGGGTTTTCCACGCCCTTTACTCGTAATAACGGATTCTTTCACCTTATTACATAGTATTCCAGCTTATATCGACGCTAGTATATGTTTTAGAGGCTAAATAGGCTCTAGAAAATACGATTCGTGGGCTTTTTATACCCTCCAGCCACTTGACCCCTTCTTTGGACTCAACCCTGCCGAGTGATTCGGGGGCGAACGCTTGGCGAAGAACGATGCGGACGATATAGAAAATGGAAACAATGCAACAACCGGTAACAAGCCGACCACGAAAACTTCAGCTCAGAAAGCGACTGAAAGCGGTTCAGCTAGCAATAGCTAAGCTCACTGGTCGAACTCCGCCCATGCCAAAGAAAATCGTCTTCTTTGACGATTGCACACTCTCCTCCCCCCGGTTCTGTGGGCATTGGGAAGGCGCAAATCTAGCGCTAGCCCAGCAGGTCCTTCATCGACCAGTCCTATTGGAGGCTATCCTCTACCGTGAGATGTACACCGCACTGCTTCCTCCAACGATTCGTCCAATTCCAGAGAGTGCTGACCTAGGGCTTCTGTGTGCTTACATCAACTTCGATGATGCGCAGCAGGAACGGCTTGTTAAAATCTGGGAAGCTGTCTCTCCTAGGCGCTATTTTGGCGACATCATATACCACGCACCTCTCTCCCTGACCATGTTCAATCGAACTACTCAGGGAACTTTCCTACGGATTTTACTCCCTTATCTCGATGAGCTGGAAACCGCCCGGAGAGCACTGACCTCCATCGAATATATCGATCTGATTGCAGCCTTTATGTTCAGTTATGCCTCCCCGCTTTCGGAACAGGAACTTCAAGTAATCCACCTTATCCAAGAACACCCCAACGCTAGCCTCGAAGAGCTTCAGTCAATCAGCTCCCTCTCAACAGGTAGCCTGAGTAGTCATCTGAACGCCCTAAGAGAGAAGGTCTACTTCTCCAAGTATTACAGGATTAACTACCCGAAGATCCGGCTGTCTCATGTAATGGTTCTAGCTTACCCAGCACAAGGCAGTCGAATAGATGATTATATTGAGCTGTGTCCCTATCTTCGGAAAATCCATCGTTTCAGCGGAGAAAACTCACCCTACCTTATCTCCTATAATTTACCCAGACTCAGACTCCGGCGTCTCAGAGAATTCTTCCAGGAACTGACCAGTCTCGGTCACCTGAGCCGCTTCCAGTTCTATCAACTAGATGGTACCTTCCAGAGCTATAACCTACAAAGCTACCTAGCTCACAAATCAGACATACCAATCGGAGACAGGTTCAGATGGATTGCCTGGACCAAGTACCTCAAAGAAGTACTCATTGACCGGGGATATGGCGAAGTCCTGCCCAAGCCTTTCATCTACAGGTACAGTGACCCCTACGTTGACGCACCGGAGCTAGATGCGCTAGATTTCAACATCCTGAGCCAAATCTCGCCTGAAGTTTCTGTAGAAACAATAGCAAAACAGTTGGGACAACCAGTACAGTTGGTACAGGAAAAACAACGGAAACTCTTTGAAGAACAGATAATCTTTGACCGAGCTGATCTGAGCCTCTTCCAGCTAGGCCTAAACGAATCTGTTTTCGTGATGATTGAGGGCAACGAGGATGTTGTACAGAACTTCCTAGCTGGATGCAAGGAGGCGCCGATGGCTGGCGGGGCTGTCTTCACTCACCCAAATCCAGGTTGCATTGTTGCCTTCGGGCTCCCCTCTGGAAAGGCATCGGAAGTTGGACAAGAACTCAGCCGCCTTTTCCTTGATCAGGAGGAATTTGATGCTTCGGTGTTCTATGGAAGTGGTTCAAAGGACTTCATTGTCTCATCGGTGTTAGGTCGGTGTCGCTTCAACACGACAAATAACCAGTGGATCTGGCATCGAGAGTATCTCCCAACGGTCTTCGATTATGTAGAGTCAAGACGCTTTGATTATTCACTATCAGAAGAGTCGGAGGACTCTCTACTCGATAGTGTCATCAGCTCAGAAAAAGAATGAAAAAAAGGTGAAAGAATAAATGACTGACAGTGAAAAAATCCGCTCCCTACCACAGGTCGGCCAACTTGGGTTATCTTCTATTGGTCCCCGGCGGCGCCCTGGTCGAGGAATTGGAGAAAAGAGGATCACAAAACAGGTCCTCTCACGGCTGGAAACTGCGTTCAAGGATATTCGGCAGATACAAGAGTTTCTTGTAAAAGAGGGTCATCTCATCATTAATGAAAGTGGCTCCATGAAAGCTTCTCAGGCCCATATGAACCTGAATCTTCTGTTGGAGTTACTGGAAGATTACCTCTGGATTATGAATTGTGCCATTAGCAGGCACGGCGGAATTCCAAAGCTAGTTTAATCAAAGGAGTGAACATGCTATGACGGAAGTCTTAATGGAGCCAACCCAAGCTCATCTGAAGCAATTAAGTCAGTCCTGTTCAGCCCCCAAATGTGGCGAATTCGGTGACTTCTTTGGATGTGAAGACGCCACGGGATGCGAGATGCACCAAGCTTGTCTACGAGCTTGGATGCAGAAGACTGATTTGACCCTAGCCGATTAAAGCTGTTAGTGGCTTTGGTGTTTAATGAGGTGGTGACTTGAATCGCTGCCAGATTCTCAAAGTATAAAGCATCATCACGTGATTCACCCTCATGAAAATTCTTATCGCATATTACAGCGAGACTGGGAACACCGAGAAGGTTGCCCGTGCGATTCAAGAAGAAGTAGCAGACGGGCACGATGTGCGGCTGTGTAAAATCAGTGAGATAACAGCTGACGACCTGAAGGATTATGGGCTAGTGTTCCTTGGTGCGCCATGCCATGGCTCGGATTTGGCACCTCCTCTCAAGAAATTCCTTGAGGCTCTCCCTCAGTCGCCTAGGTTCAAGCTAGCTGGTTTCTTCACACACGCCACCTACGCCCCGGATGAACACACGGGGGGAAAAGAGATTTTCGCTGAATGGGCTGGTAAATGCATTGCCTCCTTTGAGAGTCCATGTGGGGAGAAGCAGATAGAGTTTCTAGGGTACTTCCACTGTATGGGTGCCCCCTCACCTCCCATCGAGAAGTTCATTCGAGGTAAGGTAATTTCCTCCGAGGAGGAATGGCGGTCTTACATGTCTGAAGTTAGAACACGCCCCGACTCTAAGGATCTGCAAAATGCTAGGACCTTCGCTCGAACAATTATTTCGAAACTGTAATCATGCAGCAGACCCATTTGACTTCAATAGAGTCAATTGTCGGCGGACGTTATGTTGCTGACCTTGTTTCGACTAGCTGTTTGAGGTCGTTGAAGGCCTTAGCCCAAGCCTTCACAAAATAGATTCTTGCCTCCTCCCACTCTTCTCCCTTCCTCCAGCCTGAATGAAGGAGATGGACTTCTGTGTGCCCTTCTTCAGGGGAATCCAGAAACATGACAGCTACGTGGGTCAAGGGATCAGACACGTTCATGAATTCTTTGTAGAATATTGGGCCTTTCCACTCGAAGGCTAGTAGCTTGCCGGGCTCCAATGCGGTTATTTTGCAGCCAATGGTGCTATTGTTCTCCTTCTCTTCAGGAACCCAGAAGAGTTCATATTTCCCTCCTACTCGAGGGTCTACGTCTGCGAGATTAGTTAGCCAAGATGTTAGAAGGTCGTTGTTGGTGAACATCTCGAAGGCCCTTGTCCTGTTGCATTTCAGCAGAGTAGAGCAGTGAATTATTTTCGGCATTTCTTACAACCCAATAAAGGCTTGTTACTTCAGGTAATATTGTTACTTTATGTAACATTTAAAGGGTTTGTAACCGCACGGTAACAAGGTTACAGAGATGGAAACCCTCAGACTCATCAAGCGCTGCCCAGTAGAAGTCACACTACAAAAGATTGGGAGGAAATGGACCGTAAACATCCTCCGTGACATCTTCCAGGGAAAAACCCGATTCTCAGATTTCTTAAAGGCCAACCCTCTGTTAAGCACCAAAACCCTTTCACTTCGGCTCAAAGAACTAACGACAGTAGGGCTCATTGATAAAGCCATTAAGAGTAAAACTCCCCTCTTGATAGAATATCACTTAACTGAGAAGGGAAGAGCACTAGGGCACGTAATCAGAGAACTAGCCATCTTTTCCATTCAACAAAATCCTACAGAAGTTTTTGAGAAAGCCCCAGACTCAGTCGAAGCTGCAATAGACCAAGCAAAACAATGGTTTACTCCGTGATTCCGTGCTAGCCACCCATCCTGTTCAGTTAGATTTTCTAGTAATCTCGTACACGACGGGGTGCTTAGCATCCGGGCAACTGACGGAGAAGGAATCGGGGTTGTCCTTGTTATAGATATTAGATCCTCCGTAAGCTAGAACCAATATGTAAGGACGTATGACGGAAAGAGCTGATGGACACATCTTGGCTCTATCTTCTGGGTATTCAAAGATTTCACCAACTTGGTGACCACGTGAGCATTTCCCTTTCCCATGAACATCTGTAATTTCGATGATTACTTCTTTCATTTTAGGATGTTTTCTTGGTTTAGCCATTTTCATCGACCAATCCATTCTAACTTAAATCGTCTAGCAGAGACCCGAACATCAATCTTTTCCTCGAAGAATTAATATAAAAACCGTTAGAAACGTACAATCCCCAAGATGGTAAGATGGGAGATGACAACGATGTACAACGGAGTACCTCTTACATCAAAAGAAGTGCGAGTCCTTCAAGAAATTGAAGAGATAATCGGTGAACCAATCCCTCACCAAGGAATCGCGTTTTACAAATCAGGCTTCGTCCAAGAAGACAAACATGTCATCGGATTAAGCCTTTGCCGCAAAGGACTACAAGCTCTCCCAGAAAGCCTTGGAGAGCTAGAATATTTGCAGAAGCTGTATTTACGTGACAACAAGTTGAGTACACTCCCATTGAGTATAGGTGGTCTCAAGAAGCTAGAGAATCTAGATGTGTTCAATAATCAAATCCGAGAACTTCCAGAGACCATCGGTGATTTACCTAAGCTCTGGAGATTCGATTTATCCAGAAATCCTCTACGTCATCTCACAGACAGTATCGGAAAACTTCAATCGCTAAAACGACTCGGGTTAATGAATGTTGAGTTGAGAAGCCTTCCTGAGAGCATCGGGCAGCTCAGCAGCCTCTGGGACCTAGCAGCGTATATCAATGAATTAGAGTCCATACCCGAAACAATAGGGGATTTACCAATACTAAAGAGACTTGCCATCCACAAGAACAAACTAACCTCTCTACCTGAAAGTATAGGAAAACTAGCAAAAACTCTGGAAGTACTGTCCCTGAGCGAAAACCAGTTATCCACTCTCCCAACTAGCATAACCAAGCTTTCCAAACTCACCCATCTAGGTCTGAGGAAGAACCCCTTAACGACCCTTCCGCCACCCATCGAAGAATGGATTAATACCCTTAAATCAAAGGGATGTTCCGTACGGCGCTAACTCTATCGAAAGCTAAACAGATTAACGCATATCTCTTAGATTGCTGTTTATGTCCGCAAGCGTTGAGCGGATTTCGCGAAGCTCCTGGTAGATTCTCCCAAGAACATCGTATATTCGCGAGTAGAACAAGTCATATAGGCGACTCATTTGGTTAGCCAATTCTTCTACATGTCGTTCCATATTTTTCACCATTTATTACATGTTAATTAGGTGCTGGAATGTTGCTCTTTTCTTTGATTAAAGATTGTGCCTTGATACGTTTCAGAGAGTGTGCTGGCGAGCAGGTGTAGGATTGACGACATGCAAACGATCCGAGTACTCGGGGAAGGATAGCAAAAATTTGTTGAGCTGGGCGGCTGGAATAACTGGAATCTGGTTGTGCCAGAGAATGTCCTCGTGGAGCATTGTGACCAATAGGGGATAGAAAATAGCTGTGTGCCAACCAAGGCATTGCAGTTTTACCTGTTGGGCTGCAAAGTTTGCTGCAAGTGATTCTACGCGCTCGAGTTGGTCCTCTACTGCAGTCCGGAGGGGAGAAGCTTTGCCTGACCGAATACCATATTGTTTGCAGTCAATGCAAAAGATTGTGGGTTTTTGAGCAGCTATTACGTCGATTTCAAAGCGGCGTTTTGCTTTGAACCTGAATCCATGTATCACTGTGAAGTCGTGACGATGAAAGATCGTAGCGATAAACGCTTCAAACTCCCGCCAGCTGAGAGTGCTCAATATTGGCCGCTGGGGTTGTCCCAGTTCAATTGCCCTTATAGCTAGTTGTGCTTTCACAGTTGTAGGGATTTCAATCCGTTGATTTTCAAGTTGACGAAAAAGCTTTGATTCCTCTAGGGCTGAGATGAATTCGGGGTTTCGAACTGGTTCGGGGAGCTGGGCTAATGTAATCGTGGATTCTCCCTTGGTAGCCTGTAGGAGAGCGAGGATTTCTGAAGCATTGGTAAGCACGGCTAGTTTTTCCTCATCCAGAAGTCGCTTAGCCAGAAGAGCCACCCTCAAGCATAAAGGGTTCGAAGCAGTCCTTGAATCTTGCGAACTGCATTATTTACGGCACGCATGAAAAACCTAGTGTTGGGAGCAACAAGTGCAGCAAGAACAACCTGCCGTCCATCACTCAGGGTAGCGCCTTTGCAGACAAGTATGCCCTCATCACAACGAATTGTGATATCACGGATTCGACCCAGTTTTAGTTCTTCTCGAGCGCGCTGAGCCGCGTTATGCACGAAGCTACTCATAGCTGCAGCAACATTCTCGTCAACTTCTTCTCTGACCACTGAGGCGATCACGAAACCCTCATCGGTAGCCACTAGGCTTGCACTGATTCTGCCTGTTTCGTTTAGTTCCTCTAGAGCTTCGTTTAACGATTCCAATGTTGAAGACAATCCGGTAAATCTCCTGTCCGCATTCGTTGTTCAGTATTACGCGCCTCACCTTATAAAACAAGCGGGAAGTTCATTAGTTAAAGTCCAGCACACTTTTAGGTATCAATAACAGCAGAGTTACCGCATAGGCAGGTCAGAAGCAAGTGGATTTGAATGTTCGATTCTTATTGATGATTATTCCCACCCTTCTTCTCAGCAGTGCGTCCATCATTATTCTTCTCAGCCGTCGTGCTAATGGGTTTTATCGTTTTAACACAATGTTTCTGGAAGTGTTTGGTTTGAATCAGAAGCACCCTTCTTGGCTGCGATGGTTAACCTCTTCACTTCTCGGGACCGCAGCCGCTTCATTATTGCTAGTTCTTCTCATCAACCTAGCAGACACCGTCCTTCAGCTAACCTTGCCCTCGGGGATTGGACTTGACCCATTAGCAGTATCTCTATTAATCGGCTTTGTTATCTTGTCAGGATTGCTTGCTATTTGCGCAGCAGCTGTTGCCATTACTTCACCAATCGCAAGCCCCATTGCGTTAGCAATATTAGCTGCACTCCACTCTTTCGCCTATCGCCTGACTAGCCCTCTCAGTTTAGTCATTACGGGTCTCTTTTTCTGCTCTATTCTCATTGGAGCGGTATGCACATTCATTTCTCTATATCTTATCTTCCGCAGATATGTTATTTCTAGAATACTCCAAATGCGCACCAGTGATTGATTGTCCGTTAGGAAAAAAATAGGAGAGAATAGAGCCTGAACCCCAGTAACCATTACTAGAGGTAAGACTCTATCTCATAGGTCATGGGCCATGATGGTCTTTCTCTTATTCGCTTCAGTTCTTTCAGCTGCTGCTTTGAGGATAGCCTCAACGTGTTTATTGAGTTCCTTGTAGGTCTCACCTGAAACGCTTAACTTCGGTTTTCGTTTGTGGGCCCAATCTGATACTGCTTTCTTTACGATGAAATCTGCCATTGTATTTTCCTCCAACCGCGTAGCTTGTTCCACACATGATTTTCGGATGTAATGGGATACCATTAACTCCTTGTTCGACCACAAAAGCCTTTCCTGAATCCATCTTTTCTAACGTCTATACCTATTCTGTGAAGGTTTTAGCGGGATTAGCTGGGAAAAATTGGTAAACTGATACCCATATCCTTTATCATCCGTTCAAGCAATCTCTGGCGATCCTGATAGTTGTTGACTGCCTCGTGTAAAAGATAGAGGAGCTCCCTGTCATTGCGTTCTAGGTACTCGTCAAGCCCCGTAAAGGAAGAAGCAATATCCTTTCCAACAAGTTGGATGCCTGAAGCGATCAATAAGAAGTTTCTGCGATGTTCTTCTGACTCGGAAGTCTCAGCACCTGCTAGAGCCCAGAAGAAGAGGCTTTTCACTAATTTGAAAGCCCATAATAGGGTAATCACTTGCCATTGAAGCTCGTTGCTGGTCTTGGGGAGCGTAAGTAGCCTTCCCAGAATTCTGCTGCCTTCTCTTCGCGCCTCCGCGAACTGGTTCAATGCTTTTGCTACTGCTCCCTGCTTTGCTAATCGGCTGCCCGAGGTCATCAGCTCAAAGAACCGTTCAGGGAGTTCACGTAATGCAAGAGTGAGATCAGGGGGTCTTTTTTCTTCCTTCTCACTTGATTGCTCTTTTGGCACGTTTTATATGGCCTCCGCGATGAGCGAGGTCTTTTAGGATTTTGTAATCTTCCTGACTTAATCTGAGTAGTTTTGCCGCCTCTATATCTGGTAGGCTAGGGCTGACAGCAAGGAATTGTGCTACTTCATTGATTCGGTTATAAAATATCTGAAACGTACTCTCCGCGATTAACCTCCCCCCCTCTTGTGTGGTTGATTCCATTGCGGAGTCAATTGTTGCGGCAATTCCTATCGATCCGGGTGAAAAACCTATGGCCCTTACTTTCTCCTCGTCGACAAAGATACCGACATAGGTGAGATCCTTATGCTCTTCCCCTTCAAAGGTCGATTCGTAGGCTCTTGGAGGTAGGCTCAGTATGAAGGATAGAGATGTGGACTGGTCATGAAGCACTTGGAGCGCTGCACCAGCATCTTCGAACCACATGACTGGTAGCCGCCGTTTTTGGAGCGTTCGGAGAGCACTGATGACTCGTTGGTTCCGAGCTTTTTGTCCAATTACTAAAAGAGGTACACTAGCAGCCAAACCAAATATTATAGTATCTAACCCAGAGCCAAATTGACCCCAAAGCTGGAGAACGGAGGGGTGTAAATCTTCATCACCAGGAGGTTTCTCGAAGGTGGGCAGATAGTCCTGAATAACCTCCTTCACCACTGGATCAAAAGTCCTGAAGACAGCGACTTCACCCGTCCATCTTTGCAGATGCTGTTTAAACCTCTCTTGGAAAAGAGCGTTCAAGGTCTTTAAAACAGCGAGAGCTGCTACCTCATCGTCTTCTCTGTCCATCAACGCTACGCAGAGTACTGACTCGGCGTCGTCCCAAGCGAATTGATAACTACCAGTTTCAATCGAAGTTATGTCATCAGATAGTAGGTCCTGTCCGAACATCCTCAATGCTGACAGAAAACCTGATACCAAATCTGGACTAATCTTCAGGTCTCTAGAGCTTAGCTTAACACTTGTCAGGTTGAGCCCACTTCTGTGAAATATGTAGAGGTAGTGTATCATTGACGACTCTGTCACTCCTTAAGTATCGGGTAACATAAAACGCTTTTCACTGCACTTCTTGTTAATCAGTTCATCCTAAACCTAGCTGGTTTCAGGCTCAGGTGGTAACTGGAAGCGTCTTCGCCTTCGGGAGATGAAACGCCAGAGAAGTATTACAACGGTGATGATGATTACAGCAATGAGGATAATTAGCAAGATGGTAATTAGAGGATTGGGGAGAGGGAATAGTGGAATCGTTGTGGATAGTACCCTGAAATAGTAGGTAATGGTTTCTTGGAGCGGACCATAGGTGAGGATTTGGGTTTCATTGGTTGAGAAGTAGATACCCACATCCTGGTCGATGACATGTTGAGTTTCATATCGGACATTCGTTAAGGTGGAGGTGTTTTGTAGTTGATAGCAAGGCTCAATACTTTCTCCTAAAGTGTAGGTAGTGTTAGTGATTGTTTCCCAGAGGCTGTCACCTATCAAGACATCATTCCCTAGTGAGATACTAGCGAGCGTAACGTCGTTAAGAAGGAAACCAGGTAATCCGCTGCTAAGTGGATAATTGTTGGTTCCAGGAACAACCCCAGTTGGAGAAGGAGCTGATGCTGATTCATTTAAAATAACCTCAGTTTGCCATGGAGTACTATTCGATATGGTGACAACGTTGTTTACGATAGTAACATAGAACTCGTAAGCCGCATTTTCTGGGCCTGTGGAGACAACGGATATTGTCAAGTTAACATGTTGGTGCCAACGCATCGTGTAATTGCTCTCGGAGAGAGATAGCCCAGTCCAGAAGTTGATATCATCAGCTGTTTGGTTAACCCTAGTGTTGATGAAACCATAATCATAATGAGTTAGATGACCAGCGATTGGAGAATAACCTGCAACCTGGAGTGGAGTGGAAGTAAGCAGCAATAAACTCAAAGCCAGCCAAATTGATGGTACCAGAAACTTGGAGAATCGACCTCTAGTGTAGCTCAACGAATAACCCTCATTCTTTTTTAGTAAAGGCTCTAATAAATTCCTTGTGGCTGAGCAGACTCGTGGAATTATTGATTACTTTTCTAAGTGTTTCATCAATTGAGAGGGAATGACATCAGCGGGATTCTCCATTGAACTGAAGAGAGCACTAGCCCGACGGAGATGAGCCATCTGATATCGTTCTCTGTCCTGTATGATTTCTTCGGCTTTATCGGCGGCAAGCATCGGATCAGTAATGCGGTATAGAAGCTTCTTCTTTATGAGGTATTTCTCAACTTCTAATTCTTCACCAGGATAACATGAAATTACTGGTACTCCAAAAAGGGCAGCCTCTTGATTCATAGTGCCACCCGCACCAACAAGTAGGGTGGAAAGGGCGATAAGACTAGGCGCATCCACAACATCCTTTGGGATTATTATTCTGTCACCGAAGCGGCGGCGCATAGCCTTCCGTTGACCATGGTACCTACACAGCATCACAATTTGCATCTCTGGAAAGGTCTGTAAAATACGCTCAGTGACTGATGTTGTTCTGGGCTGCCTTTCGTCAGAAATCTCAGCTATGTAAGAGGCTTTAGCTTCTTCTGGTCGAATAACAACATAATCCTGATTGGGCATTACACCAAGTTCTAATATCGCTTCACGATTTGGAACAAAGCCACGCAGCCACGCTGTAGCATCCAGTCCCCTATAGAAGACAATTTTGCTAGTTGGTACATCTAACTTTCTCCATGCTTTTCTTAAGAACCAGGGAGTGAATAGGATATCTGCGAAGGGAATTGTTAGTTGTGCTACGAAATGTGAATGCGGCGAGTCATTAGCAGTGAAGTAGGGGATTCCCAAACCGAAAGCGACTCGGGCACTCTCAGGAGAGGCAAAGGCAAACCCAATATCTGGTTTTATTTTACGGTGAACATGATCCGTCAGTTTCACGACCCGCTCAGCACTAGCCTTGAGTTTATCATATCGATTGGCACCCCCGTGACTGCCAACCACTGCAGCATCAAGACCAAGAAGTTTCAGTTTACCCTGAACTTCGTCATACTTCCTTGTAGTATAAACGGCTTCATGACCCATTGCTGTAAACCGTTTGGCTAGAGCATGACAGAACAAAGCTTGCTTTGGGGTCAGCACATCAAACCAGATTT
>JAEOSX010000121.1 GCA_016840135.1 Candidatus Hermodarchaeota archaeon | reverse complement strand
CCATTACCCTTTGTCGTGGACTGGGCGAATGCTGGAGTTTTCGTCGGGAGCACCGCTGGTCATAGCTATCAAATAATTAAGGACTGCACAGGAGTGCAGGTCATAGCAGTTTTTGCTGGACTAATATTCCCCTTACCACGTGGTACGTGGAGACGGAAAGGACTGTCAATGGCAGTTGTTACAGTGATACTTTTTGTATCCAATATCCTTCGCGTCGTCTATGAGATATGGCTTGTGGAGATGGGAATCCTGCCATGGGAACTAGCCCATTACCCGATGTCCTTTGTGCTGGGTGTCGCAGGTGTCTTCGTCCTGTGTCTTGTGGCTATCTGGTTATTACCCGGGTTCATCGAAACCTTCGAGGACATGCTCTTCTATCTGTTCCCCCCAAAAGACAAAGAAACAACTGTCGAAGAGTCATGACAGGGACTTATCTTCTAAGAAAACCGCATCCCTTTTAAGAGGATGTTTTACTTATCCGAATCCCTCTCAGGGATTATAAGCACGGGTTAGGCTGCTGGTATTAATTGTTTGGTCAAGTACCCCGGCGTGCTAGGTGCAATACGCCCTTAGAATCATGGAGCCTGTTTAGTTATGGTATTGGTCTTTCAGTGGCAAGAGTGTGGAACATGTCTCTATTGCTGGATGGGTTTCCCGCATCCATGTCCCGAGTGCGGCTCAGGCAATGTACATTCGCTGGAACTCACAAAGGAGACAGTGGATATTAGTAACGATTCCTGAGAGCTAGAAAGTCCAGCTCTTAACGTACTACCCTTTCGGGGATTCCAGTAGATACTCTTAAAATGAGTCTAGCTGTTTACGATATTTCGTGGGACCTGAGATGGCTACAAAGTTTGAGGTGCTGAGCTGGGAGCAGTGCCAGGATTATTGTTTCTCCATTTACCAGAAAGTAATCGAGTCGGGGTACAAACCTGATGTTATAATTGGGCTAGCTCGTGGAGGATGGATCCCAGCAAGGATTCTCTCAGACTTCTTTTCGAAGGACCTTTCCACATTAAGGGTTGAGTTCTATCGGGGCATCGAGGAACGAGAAGATGCACCAAGGCTCACACAATCCCTTTCAGGTTATAAAGGGTGGAGACATCCGCTGGTTGTGGATGATATTGTTGATACAGGGAAGAGCCTTAGCCTCGCCTTGGAGCACTTGAGATCCTTTGGCTTCGAAGAAAGTAGGAGTGCCTGCCTTCATGTCAAGCCCCAGACTGAAACTGTGCCTGACTTCTACATGAAAGAAACAGCAGCTTGGGTAGTGTATCCATGGGAGATTGCCGAGTTCACGGTCAGTCTTGCAACCCTGCTTAGAAGGGATAAGGTTCCCAATGACAAAATCGAGGAACAGCTATTGAGTTTTGGATTATCCGAAACCTACATCACATATTTCTTCAAGCGCTGGCTTCGTCAACAGAGCTAGGGTTCTCCTCCGCTGTCTGTGCGGCGATTACTCCTTGTTGAATTCTTGGTAGGGACCATTTTCTGAGAAGAGGAGGGAACGGTTGTTCACGCGGTGACCACGGACATAGGCTAAGCGAATCAAGTGGTGAAGTGCTCCTTTCACTTCTACCTCTCGAACTTCAATTACTCCGTCTGCCGAGAAGCGGAGTGCAGCTACGATTTCAGGGTCATGTACTCCCTCTTCTAGTAGGTAGATACCAGTTATTTTGTGGTCCTTGGCTCGAGCGCTGAGTACCTGAAAGAACTTCAGAACTGCTGTGGGTTCGGCGTATATCATGAGGGTTGAGAGACTGTCAATGCAGAGATGCCCGTTTTCTAAGTCTGACATGGTTTGGAGAAGCGTGAGGCTTATCAGATTCAAGTTGAAGAGACTTTGGAAGGCGATTGGCTCCTCCGAAGCCTGCGATGTAACACATGAGACACCGTCTACGACTCTGAGCGTTTTTGCCCTTACCTTTCCACAGAACCTTATAGCTGCCTCTCTGACCTGCTTTGGGGTCCAGACAGTTGTGGCGTAAATTCCAATCTCTTTCTGCTTTAAGCGGCTGCTGAGATAGCGAATGGCGAAGGCAGCTTTTACAGTACCAGGGGGACCAATCAGGAGTAGCTGAGAACCACGAGGGAATTCCAGAGTATTAGCGGGGGTAAAGCTCACTTGAATGAGATCGCTCAACAACCTATCCTCCTTCTAGTTGAAGCCCCTCATTACCCAGAACCATTTCCATCCAGGATGTTTTCGGGCTGGCTCCAATGAAGCTCAGAATTCGAAGTTCCCGACGAAGGGGACAACCGTCCCTGTCAATAATCCGAGTGAATATCGTTCCCTGAACCAGTGAGCGTAGACTGTTAATTGTCGCCATGTCGTGAGCGCCCTCCTCCAAAACGAAGACGACTCGGTTACCTTGACGAAGAATTCGGTGGGCCAATACATGAATGAAGTTACGGATTCTTTCCTTCTTCTGTGAAGCAAGCGTCAGACCTGAAACAGAATCTACGATAACGAGTGAACGGGGGGAGAGGATTTGGGCTTGATTCATTATAACAAGACTGACTTTGTTGATGTCTGAGGGATTATTGATTCGGTCGATGGCGTATTCATCTTTGCGCATCCCGATTGCCCAGCTGTAGGCATCAATAAACTTGATTTTTGTGCCCGTTGTATCGTCCTTTTGAAATAATCCAACTCCTTGGGCGTGGGCTAAAATGTTTGTAGGTGTACTCTCGGTTGTGAGATAGAGTGCTTCACATCCTTCACGTATGCCCTCCAAGGCTAGTTGGAGACATAAACTAGTCTTACCGCTACCGGGAGGACCAACTAGGAGAATACTAGTTCCTTGAGGTAAGCCCTCTTTTAGAAGTGTACTCAATACCACGACCGTTGCCCCAAAGTTGTCTTGGGAGTCTCCTAGAGAGGATTATTCCTTATAAAATGAATAAATCTTTGGGAATTCTGTGAAAAGCATATTATGATAAGTAAGAGACTACTACTAGATTGACAATGATTCGGGAGGATTATTGTGGCGCTCCCTAAAAGAACAAAGTCTGGTATTCCAGGACTCGATGAAGCGCTTCATGGAGGCTTCCCCGCTGGAAGTGTGATTCTAGTTAGTGGTGGACCTGGAACTGGTAAATCGATTCTAATGAATCAGTTCCTTGTGAATGGTGCTCTTGAGATGGGTGAACCTGGTGTCCTGGTGTCGATGGAGGAGCCTTTGGAATCGACTTACAGAAACATGCGGGTATTCGGTTGGGACCTGGAGAAGTTGCAGAAGCAGAAATCACTTGCACTAATTGATGCCTCACCGATGATTGAGCAGAACCGGGTTGTTATGAAACCTGCCCACCCAGTTCTTGGCCGTGAAACCTTCACAATGGAGTCCCTTCTTTCCCTAGTTCACAGGGAGATTCGCCGCGTTAATGCTAAGCGAATAGCCATTGACTCCATCACGACTTTAACCCTGCAACATGAAGACCTGTTCCGTATTCGACATGATCTCCTTCAGCTAGTTCGATCACTCCATCAGACAAAAGCCACCTGCTTGATAGCAGTCGAGAGTCCTGGAGAAGATGTGATTGGTCGATTCGGAGTGGAGGGATTCCTTGTGGACGGGGCTTTAGTAATGAAACTTGTAAGCAAAGGTGAAGTTCGAATTCGTACCATAGAAATAATCAAGATGCGAGGAACCAGCCACGTTATGAACCCCCTCATACTCATCATCGGAGACAAAGGTATTGAGGTTTCAGACCTTCCCCCGATATCATAATACTAGCCTCCACGAACCTTTGTTTGAATCAGCGGATAGTTAGGCGTCTTTCGCCTCCAGGAACCTTTCTAAGGTAAGTTTATCTATAATGAAAACCTCCTCTAGTGTGAGAGAGCGGGGCGTGAACCCTTGAACTTGCCTCAAGAAATTCTAGAGTTCTTAAATCGCCAGCATGGTCAAACCCTATTAATCAAGGGTAGATCGGGTACTGGCAAAACTAACTTTGCCCTTTCTCTCTTCGCAGAGCTAGCAACACTATACCCTGACAGGTTTCAACCAAGAAATTTCCTCTATCTGTCTTCTAGAGTGGATAGCCCTAGTCTTGAAGCTCAGTTTCCCTGGGCCATGGAGATATTATCTTCTGAGAATATTGTCGATGCTGTTCCAACAGCAGTAGATGACTCGGATGCATCGATTTTCTCAGATGAACTTACATTCATCAGCGCAGTTAATGACCGGCTTAAATCCCAGGAGCCTTGTGTTTGTGTCATCGATTCCTTTGATGCCATCAATGAGTCAACACAATCTGATCCCCACCGGCTCGTTGTGGCACTCAGCCACTTGAGTGCTCCGACAAAGGCAAAAATAGTACTCATTCAAGAGGGAGATCACGACAGCCCCCTTGACCATATCGCAGATTGTATTATTGTCCTTACCAAGACAATGACTGAGGGCAAACTGTGGCGAAGCATTCGCATTGATAAACTTCGGGGAACACGCATTCAGAAGGGTATACAAGGCTTTACACTTTTCAGTAACCGTTTCCAACTTCTTCCGTCCTACAATGCGGAGCAGGCACGCCGTTCCTCCACCTTTCAGGTAATCCCCCATAGCGCTGGTAAGTTTTCGTCAGGTATAGAGAAGCTTGACGAAATCATCGGATTTTTCCGACGAGGAAGTACTATTTTCCTTGATATCGGTCAAAGAGTACAGAACGAAGTGACTAACACATTAATCCTGAACTTCATCGCCAACTTCTTACTTCAAGGGGGCGGCGTAGTCATGATTCCACCGAACATGCTCAGTTTTCGCCGTCTAAAATCAGCAGCTCTTCGGTATGGATTTGTAGACCAACTGAATACAAGGCTCCGCCTCTTTGTGAGTGCTATCTCAGAACTCAGCACATCAAGTTCTAGAGCTGAACTTGGAGAATCCTACTATAAGGCGATTGCATCCCGTGAAAGTAAAGACCTTGAAAACGCTTGGATAAGGGTCCCTGAGGAACTCCGAAGCCAAGACTGCTCCAATATCTTGAATGTTGTGGGTTTTGGCTGGTTACAATCACGGCTCGGAGCAGATGATCTGCCCCAATGGGCTACGCGCATCGCCAATGACACCGCAAGAGAGAGTAACCTCAGTATAGTCATAGGATACAGCAGTACAGAAGAAATCAACAAGTATCTTGCAGACCTCTCCGAAGTACACATCTCTCTATCAGTAAAGGCGGGTGCGACAATTTTAAGGGGAATCAATCCTCCAACAGCTCAGTATTGTATCTTCCATTATGAAAGTGGAGGGAAAACAAGCATTGGCTTCAGAGAAATCGTCTAAACAAGTAAGAGTGCTTCTGGCGGATGATTCGAGAATCTTCCTTCGGGCTGCTCAAATTCTACTCAGCGAGTACTACGAGGTCGAAATCGCCTATGATGGGCAGGAAGCACTTGACAAGCTCCGTGCACACCCTCCTGATGTCTTCATAGTCGATTTGGTCTTGCCAAAAATCAGTGGAACCCAACTAATCCCCCAAGTCAAAAAGGCATTTCCTGAACTCATAATCGTAGCCCTCACAGCGATTGACGATGACGAGACCGTCCGGGAAGTCCTTGCTCTTGGGGCCCATCATTACTTAATCAAGGGCGCCCTCACAGGAGACGAGATATACCAGACGGTCGAACGGCTTCTTGCGTCAACTGGGAATTCCGATTAGCTGCATCGCCGATCTTACAGGTCTTCAACTGTGCGACCCGTCTTGCCCAAGTATTCCTCTATCGCTTTATGTAGTCCGTCAGCAGCCAAGTTCGAGCAGTGCATCTTAATCGGTGGTAAACCTTCGAGGCTCTCCGCGATTTCTTTCCTAGTAATCTTCAGGGCTTCCTTCAACGTCTTGCCCTTGGCCAGTTCGGTGAGCATGCTGCTTGTCGCGATTGCGGCAGCACACCCGAAAGTCTTGAAGCTGATATCCGTGATGATATCATCCTTGACCTTGATATAGATCCAGATAAGGTCACCACAGGTGGGATTACCGGTTTTCCCGATTGCATCGGCATCCTTCATTTCGCCCAAATTCCTTGGGTTTTGAAAATGGTCTTTAACAGTTTCGCTGTACATTTTTTATTCATCTCCTAGCTGGGTGGGTAGAGGGGAGACATTTCTCGGAGGCGCTTAATTATTGGTGGTAAAGCTTTGATGAAGTGGTCAATATGGGTTTCGGTGTTATCCCGACCCAGAGTCAGCTGAAGCGCACCATGGGCCTCCGCCTCGTCAACTCCCATCGATAAAAGAACGTGAGAAGGTTCCAGAGTTCTGGATGTGCAGGCTGAGCTTGTCGCGACAAGAAACCCTTCGAAACTTAGGTAAAGCGTTATTGCTTCGCCTTCGACGAAGCTGAACCTGATATTGGCATTGTTTGGTAGGCGATGGCTTGGGTGTCCATTAAGATAGGTGTATTCCATCTTGGTTGTTACTTCTTTGATGAGACGATCCCGAAGCTTAGTAAGGTGCCGTATATTAGCCTCAAGCTCCTTACCCGCAATTTCTGCGGCAATGCCCATCCCTACAATTCCTGAAACGTTTTCTGATCCAGAGCGTAATCCCATTTCCTGTCCTCCGCCTAGAAGGATTGGCTGAATCGAAGTTCCTCGCCGGATTATTAGGGCACCCACGCCCCTTGGACCATATAGGTCATTTGAGGAGAGGGTCATTAATGAGGCACCTAAATCCGAGATGTCAACCGGAACTTGACCTGCACTGGCGACAGCGTCTACGTGTAGAGGGATTTTCGCGTCCCCTGCTATGTCTGCTATTTCCTGGATAGGATGAATTGTTCCTACTTCGTTGTTTGCATGCTGAACCGAGAATAGGACCGTTTTATCGGTTATCGCTTCTTTGAGGGCCTCTAGTTTGATGACGCCGTGTTCATCAACGGGAATCTGGGTTACTTCGAATCCTTGTTTGACTAGAAACTTTAGGGGATTTAGGATGCTTAGGTGTTCGACCTCGCTTGTGATTATGTGGTTGCCTTTTCGGCGGTTACGGTAAGCAAATCCGATGAGGGCGAGGTTGTTGGCTTCTGTTGCGCCGCTAGTGAAAACGATTCGGTCTTTGGTGTCAGCTCCGACAAGGTTAACTATCTGCATTCGTGCATTGGCAACCGCTTTGGTTGCATGTCGTCCTGCGATGTGAACCGAGGAAGGATTTCCATAGAATTCCTGAAAATAAGGTAGCATTCCCTTGAGTACCCGTTTATCCACTGGGTTGCCTGCAGCGTGATTCAGGTTAACTCTTTCTACCATTTATTTCAGCATCCTCTCACTTTTGTAATATTTATTAGAAAACCAGTGACCCGTCAGCACTCAATACTAGGTCATTGAGTGTTGCAGCCCCAACAACCTTTGCTCCTTCTAGGTAGCCACCTCTTTCCAGGCCGAGAAGTTGGGTGCTTTGGTCACACACCATCATCTCTACTCCAGCTTCGATAGCCTGATCTATGACTTCGTTTAGAGGTGGGTATTCGCCTATCTTGATTTTCTCGGCTTCTCCCTTCTTCACAACTTTTACTCCGTGCATTATGAAAAAGATGGTGGCATCTATATCCATCATCTTCGCGGTCGTCGCAAGTATGAAAGGGGCGTAGAGACGTTCTGGTGCTTCAGGTCCAACAGTTAGGACATAGACTAATTTCTGGGTCACGTTGTTTCACCCTTCGGTTTTTTGGATTAGGAAGCGAATGAATTCATCGGATCTCTCGATTGCTAGAACCGTGTTTCCTGTTCGTTCTGCCCAACGAGTTATATCCTCCTCAGATGCAGGGTCATCGGCGAGGAGTTCGACTATCTGATTGGGTTTTGCTTCAAGGATGGCTTGCCGGGTCTTGTAGACGGGGATTGGGCAGAACATGCCTCGGGTGTCAATTGTGCAGCAGGGTTTTTGGTCTGTGCTGCTGGGAGTTTCTTGTTTCATTTTTTGGTTCGCCTCCAAAAACTTAACAATTGTTAAGTTCTATGTGATATTCATATCTGAGCTATTTAAAGAAAACGCTCTTATTAATAAAAGTCACCGAATGACCTTAATTTCCTAACATTACACACAAGACACTAAAAGTCTTAAAGGCTGTAATGTAATAACCTTACATAATTGGAGGATTCACTTTGCCTTCAGCAACAACACCAAAACGTAAAATCAGGAAACGTAAACCAACAGACGTCGAGTCCCACGAGGAGCAGGCTAGGGGCCTTGATCCCGAGGTCCTACAAGAGCTAAAAGACCTTTTCACTCAGGGAACACTTCCTACAGCGAAGCGGCGCGATTCGATTGTAATGACCAGGGTCTTTGACAGTGACCTTCGCATTGTTGACGCACTCATCTCATTGGATATCTTCAAGAGTCGCAGCGAAGCAGTGGCCTACCTTGTCCACGAGGGAATCCTAGCAAAAAGAGAGCTAGTAGACACCATTCTTCCAGCAATCGATCAGATTGAGGAAATTAAGAGGAAAACCCGTAGAGAAGCCGTCAAAGCACTCCACAAGTCCTCTAGGGAAAAAGAGGAGTAGACCTCCAAGCACAAGCCCATTTTTACTTGTTACACGACTTTGCCTGAATGGCGAAGTCTTTAATACCTTCTAACTCTGAAAGGGAGTAGCACCAAGATTAGAGTTAGTAGATGTGATTGTTTTGTCATCAGGATTCTACTTGACTGAAAAGGAACAGAAGTTTCAAGCAAAGGCTAGAGCCTTCGTTGAACGCAACCTCGCACCCTTCGCTGAGAAAATCGAGCGAGGTGAGAAAGAAGCCTGGGATGTCATCCGTAAATTCGGGAAAGCCGGATATCTAGGAACCCGTTATCCACCCGAATTTGGTGGTACGGGGTTGGGGCTTGTCCACGAGGTTCTGGTTACTGAGGAAATCTGTGCTGTTTCTGCTGGATTTGATATGGCCAGAGTAGCCTCCTGTATTCTCTTCGCGCATCCAACTTTCGAGTTCGGTACAAAAGAGCAGAAAGAGAAGTACCTAAAACCAGTCGCCCAAGGCGAGAAGATTGGCGCCCTTTGCATCACAGAACCCAACGTTGGTAGTGATGTTGCTGGTACAGAAACTCGGGCTGTAAAGGAAGGCGACAAGTTCATCATTAATGGCGAGAAACGCTTCATCACAAATGGACCCATCGCAGACTTTCTACTAGTCTATGGTATCACTGACCCATCGGTGAAAGCTAAGCGGGGAATGACCGCGTTTATCGTCGAGTCAAAATGGAAGGGATATGAGGTCATCGAGGAATACGAGCTGCTTGGCATGCATGGTGCCCACGTTGGTCATATGGGCTTCCGTGATGTCGAGGTCCCAGCTGAGAACGTGCTGGGCACCATCAATGATGGCTTCAAAGTAGTCATGGCAGGACTCAACGCTGAACGAACAATCCTAGCAGCTGAAATGAATGGAGTTGCCAGAGCCGCCATGGAGGAAGCCATCCGTTATAGTGATGAGCGGATGCAGTTCCGCCGCAAGATCCGCGAATTCGAAGGAATTAGCTTCAAGATAGCCGATATGTCAGTGAAGCTAGAGGCAGCAAGACTGCTCACAATGAAGGCTGCACGCCTCATCGAAGCAGGGCTACCAGCAACAAAGGCAGCTGCCATCGCCAAGCTCTATGCCTGTGATACAGCTATAGAGACTGCGACCAATGCCCTTCAAGTCCTAGGCGGAATAGGATACACGAGGAAGCGCCCAGTTGAACGCTACCTCAGAGATGCCCGTCTCATGAGCATTGGCGGTGGAACGGCGGAGATCCTTCGGTACCTGATTCAGAGAGAAGTCTACAAGGAACATGGGCTCTGACCAGTAAATTATTATAGATTAGCGAAGTGCAGGCGTTCTCCACGAAGGGGAACGTCATATGACTTCAGTTTTTGAGCGAACGGGATATTTGAAGCGTATACGCTTGTTCAGCCCGAACGCCCAGAAACTTATCCTTAGTAATATAATTGGCTCCTTTGGTTGGGGAGTCAGCCAGGCAATCTTTAACATCTATCTCCTGTCGCTAGGATATTCGAACACCTTCCTTGGGGGCATCATGGGCCTTAGCGCCTTTTCGATGGCGGTATGCTCGCTACTCGTCGGACCCTATGTTACTCGGGTGGGCACGAAAAACGCCTTGATCCTTGGAAGCCTCATGCACCTTACTATTTCTATTCCAAGAGTGTTGACGCCCTTTCCAGAGATTTTCATCGTTGGTGCGGCTCTTAGTGGGATTAGTAGTGCGATGGGAAACGTAGCCTTTGCCCCCTTCATAGCAAAGCATAGCACATCCTTTGAGCGAACCCACCTCTTTGGCACCAATCAATCACTTTCCATCCTCAGTAACTTTGCTGGCTCAACTCTTGCAGGATTCCTCCCCGGCTGGGCCTCCCTTGTCTTCCTGCTGCCTATTGACAGCGCTCCTTCCTTCCAGCTTGCCCTTATCGGCTGGATTGTACCTATAATCCTAAACATAATCCCCATTTTGACGATTCGTGAACTCGAAGACAAGGCAGCCATAGAGACAATGGAGAAAGACTCCTCCCCCAAGAGAAGGTCCACTCCTGAGCCAAAGGGAAGAAAGGAACTATTCCTCCTATTTGCCATCCCCACAGCCCTAATTGGTCTTGGTGCTGGTTTCATTGTGCCCTTCCTTTCCGTGTTTTTCTGGGACTTCTATAATTTACCGACACCTCTTGTTGGCTTCATTCAGGGGATGGGCTCGCTTACGGTTGCTACTGGTGCCTTCATATCCCCTGGGCTTTCAACCCGCCTGGGGAAGGTGCGTACCGTCGTGCTCTGCCAAGCTCTTTCACTCCCGTTCCTCTTCCTCATTGCTATCTTAGTCAACCCAGCCATTGCTATTTTCTGCTTCCTCGCACGTGGAGCGCTCATGAACATGACTGGACCTGTTGACAACTCTTTCAAAATGGAAATGGTCCCCAATCGCTGGCGCGCCTACCTGACCTCTATATCATCATTTGCCTGGAACTTTCCCTGGGCCATCTCTACCCAGGTTACTGGTCCTTTGTTTGACGCTGATCTTTACCTTTTACCCTTCTGGTATACTCTAGTTTGCTACACTGCTTCAACGGTCCTTTATGGAGTCTTCTTCCGTAAATCTGAGAAACGCCTGGCAAAGGAGCTTGCTGTTTCAAAGGGACCGAGTCGGTGAGGGCTGGTTTGGTCTCCAAGCATACAACTTCATTCTGACCAGAGTTGTGCTGCTTCACAAAGATATTTCTTGTCAAGAACCTCTTTCAACAGGTGAGGTAAGATGAATGCCTTCATTAGATATTTTCAAGATTATTCATAATCGACGGTCTATTCGGAAATTTACCGACCAGCCAGTTACAGAGGAGGTTTTAAAGAAAATCCTTGAAGCAGGATTCCGTGCCCCCTTCGCTGCTCAGTTATGCAGTGTTGTTTACACCAAGAAGCCCGATGTGATGGATGAGCTGCGCAGGTTGGGTGTATATTCTACTACAAAGGTCTTGATGGTTTTTCTCATCGATGTCCACAGACTCGAAAAAATCATGCGCCACCGGGGACATAGATACGACCAGGATGATGGGATGACACTCTGGTTAGGAGTCCAGGATGTGTCCCTTGCCGTTGAGAATGTGATTCTTGCTGCAGAATCGATGGGGTTGGGTTCGGTGCTACTTGGTAATGCTCCGCTGAACGCTGACCTTATCTCTAAGGTTCTGAGCATTCCAAAAAGGGTCTATCCGGTTGTTGGGCTCTGCCTTGGTTATCCGGATCCCTCGGAGGAGACAGAGATACGTCCTCGTTTCCCCTTGAAGTGTAGTGCTTTTGAGGATTCGTATCGTGACCTTTCTGAGCCAGAGGTTCAAGAAGCGATGCAAGTCATGGACGAGGGTTACCTAGCTCAGAGCTACTATGTTAGGTTGGGCGCAAAGATTCCTCTTCGAAAGGGTAAAGACGACATTGGTTTTGATCGTTATTCTTGGTGTGAACATATTTCTAGGAAGTTCTGTCAGGGTCGCTGGTCCAAGGATCCCCTTGTAGCCATCCTTGGCAGGTACGGATTTCGTGGTCTTTAGCTTAAACTAGGTTTTCATTTTAGCTGGAGTATAGTTCATGCATTGCCTTAAGCCCAGCTTCGATGGCTCTTTCAATTGCTGGAACGTAGTCTTCTAGGAACAAGCCTGTAATCCTGTTGGCTATTACAGCACATATTGTACCGCTCTTGTAGCCCAGCTGGCGTGTTAGATGGAAGAGCAGACTCGACTCCATCTCAAGATTCACGACCCTTAAGCCATCGATGTCAAGGGTTGTTAGCTGCTCCTGAAGATGGGGAATAGTCAGGTCAAGACCGGGAAGGCTCCTTCCTTGGGGAGCATAGAATCCTGAGGCTGAAGCTGTGATACCGACGATATAGTTCTCTCCAGTATGCTTGACG
The DNA here is from genome assembly GCA_016840135.1 of Candidatus Hermodarchaeota archaeon. Taxonomy (GTDB): domain Archaea; phylum Asgardarchaeota; class Hermodarchaeia; order Hermodarchaeales; family Hermodarchaeaceae; genus YT-063. The sequence continues at coordinate 422 of JAEOSX010000121.1, read as the reverse complement.
AGTGCTTCTACAACTTCGGGGGATGCCTTCGATGCATAGGGATGGATCTTCCCCTTGAATCTTCTACCTGCAGGCGTGGCTTTTGTAACGATTTTGTATGCCTCCTCTTCGATTCGTTGACAGAGCGCATCTGCTGTTTCTAGCTCGTAGTACAAGCCGGTATTATCAAGCCCCAGCCCATAGGAGGAAATCGCCAGTGTACCAACTTGGATGTCTCCTTGCAGACCGCCTGATGTGCCAATCCTAATTACAGTCAAGGGCGAAGCGTCCGTTTTCCTCGTCCTTGTTTTGAGATGGTACTCGTTTATCGCGAAGGCTTCGACAAGGGCTATCTCGTTGTTGTCTGTTCCGATTCCTGTGGCAATCACCGAGACAGGCATATCTTGCCAAGAGCCAGTAATTGTAACGAACTCCCGGTTCTT
>JAEOSX010000120.1 GCA_016840135.1 Candidatus Hermodarchaeota archaeon | reverse complement strand
TATGAGATGAAATTGGTGTTTGTTTTTGATGGGAAGCCACCTGATCTTAAAGCGGGTGAAATTGAGAAGCGACAAGAACAGCGAAGGCAAGCAGAAAAAGGATATCAGGAGGCTCTTGCAAAGGGCGATCTAAAGGCTGCTTGGTCAAAGGCGGTGGCTACAGGTCGTCTTACACGTGAAATGGCGAAGGAAGCTCAAGAAGTGCTTGGTTATCTGGGAATTCCCTTTATTCATGCGCCCTGTGAAGGAGAGGCCCAGGCTGCATTCATGGCAATGAAAGGGGATGTTTGGGCTTCGGCTAGTCGTGACTTTGATTCTCTTTTGTTCGGTGCTCCTCGTCTGCTTCGTTATCTTACTTTGACTGGACGTAAACGATTACCTAAACGTGGTACCTCAGTTCCACTCCAGCCAGAACTTATAGAGCTAACCCGTGTTCTCGCTGAACATAATCTTACTAGGGAGCAACTTGTAGATATGGCTCTCCTTATAGGGACTGACTTTAATTCTGGGGTCCGGGGAATTGGACCAAAGACAGCCTTGAAGCTCATCACAAAGCATCAAAGTCTAGAAAACTTACCCTCAGATATCTTAGAGAAACTCTCCCCAACTTATCCAAAGGTTCGTGAATTATTCCTTCATCACCCGGTAACAGAGGAATATGACATTTCACCGAAATCGATGGACAAGGAGGGGCTTGTTCACTTCTTATGCGATGAGCGGGGCTTCTCACGTGAAAGGGTTCTTAGTGTTGTAGAACGTCTTTCCAAGGCGAAGCAGTCAAAGCGTCAGCGAAGCCTTGATTCGTGGACATGATTTTCTTCTAGTATCCATGGATTGGTTTCCCGCAGCCACAATACCGTTGGCTTAGTGGGGTTTGTGCTCCGCAGAAAGGGCATCTGCCAGCAATATCACTCCAAAATGAATTTAGACCGTCAATCTCATCTGCCTTGAGTAATCCAGTCCGTACAAACTGCTTAGTACCTTGTTCAATGTGTGCCCTGGAGTCTGCGTGGGTAAGAGCATTGAGTGCTAGTGCCTGCTGGTCAATGTTGATACTGAAGTGGGGGTCACTGATTTCAGAGCGTACAAGTTGCTGTAGGCTCTTATTGAGAGTAGCATCATAAACCTCTACAACAGGATTGTTAGATGAAATGGGATTTATCCTAAGAGGAGATACTACACCATAGCGAATGGAGCCCTCAAGTAATTTAACGAGGAATATTGGAATAAGGACCCGGGTTATTGGAGCAGGTCCTTGAAGCTCTACTGCGGGCGTGCTAAGTGCTGCGAATTGTTGGTGCTGTTGAATAATTGTGGTCTCTAATGATTTTACAGCCTGCTTTAACTCCCAATAACACTTTATAATCCGATCTCGAAGTGAATCTAATTCAATTAATTCAGGGGATGTTTCAATCGAATCGGTTGTTCCTCTGGGTGTTTCATCGGATGTAGTAGCGGGTATTTCCGCAGGCTGTGGGGTTGCTCCCGAGGTCTGACTCCGGCTCCAAAGCCAACGTTGCTCTGCCGCTTGTAATTGTGAGAAGCTAGTGTCTAACTCGGTTAGACCTTGTTGTAGAAGATTAGAGAATTCATTAGAAGTTGTCTGTAATCTTACAAGTTGGTTCTTCACTTCACCAAGAACACGCTCTAACTCAGAGGGTTTGGCCCGTATTTCATCAATTAAACGATGACATTGTTCAGCTGAAAATTTGAGGGTTTCTGCAAGACCTCCAAGGATTTGGGATATCTTCTGGGAAATTTGCTGCTTCTCCTCTTCTAGCTGGCGGGTCGCCTCATCTACAACAGTACCAGGTGAAGCTGTTTCTTTTGGTGTTGAGGGAATGTGCCCAAGTGTAGAGCGATGTTGTGCTTGGCGCTGCTCATCAAGGAGGCGTAGTTGTTCCTCTGAATACCCATCGATACGAACCAGAGTTTCCTTTATTTCTTTCATTGTCTTTTCTATTCGAGTGAGTTCAACTCGAAAGGTGCTACCCATATCATGAATCTCTGCTGTGGAAAGAATTGAATCAGCTATTTCCTCATTTCCAGGTTCAGCTAGTGAGGGATTAACGAGCTGATGTAGGCTTCCAACAATAACTGGATGAATTACGTTACGGAGAACTATCGATTCGTCTGGTTTTGTTTGAATTCTCTCTAAAATCCCTCTTAGGATTTCGGGAACGTTTTCTAGTTTGTGGACAATCCTAAGTCTTGTTTGGATCTCCGAATGAGTTGGGGGTGCTGCATGTCTAATCTCCTTATCTGAAGAGCTTATCCCACTAATCAACAAACTCTGACCAGGTGTGGCGTGAACTAGGAAGAAAGGCAGATACATACGGGAAATAAAAGAAAAGCGTGTATTCTTCGGAACTTGCCTCTGCAATAATCTCAGTGCTGCTACTAATTCTGTTCCTATCGTATGTTCTAAACCTTGTGCGTCAGTATGAAGAAACGAAGCTACTTTAGTTACGAACACAGGATTCAACCCTGATTATCAATATATCCTCTAGAATAAACCTCGCGGTAGGGGATAACTTTTTTGCCTACTCACTATCTTAAAGGATAACCCAATTTGTAGTGAAGTGTGTTAAATGACGAAGCGTATCGTAATCATTGGGTGTGGAACAGCTGGTGCAGCTGCCACGCTACAGGCTCGTAAAACCAATCGCGAAGCCTCTATCATTCTCTTGCAGGACGAAGCAAGCCCTGAGTACAGCCGCTGTGGGCTTCCTTATGCGGTTAATAAGACAATACCAAAGATTGATGATCTTGTCATTCATCCGCCAGATTTCTATGAAGGCAGACTCGTGGGTGCAGACCTGCAATTGAATACTCAAGCTACGAAGATTGATGTTAAAGCAAAGACAGTACACGTGAAAGGCCCCAGTAGTACAGAAGAAACTCTCTCTTATGATGCCTTGGTTATTGCGACCGGGTCCCGTCCCAGTGCGCCTCCTATTGAGGGACTAGATTTACCCCATGTGTATCGCATGCACACCCTCGATGATGCGCGAGCAGTCCAGGCGGCTGCGAAAAAGGATTTGAATGTAGCAATAATTGGAGCTGGTCTAGTTGGGATGGAGACCGCGGAGTCTCTTCACTCTCTCGGGCTTCACGTAACTGTGGTAGAATTCCTTGATTCAGTACTACCAGCCATGATTGATGCTGATATTTCAGGAGAAGTCGTAGAACGGATGGAAGCTGAGGGGATTTCAGTTAAACTCGGTACTGCAGCTAAGGCAGTGCTTCCAGGAAAGGTTCGAGTAGAGCAACGCTCATCAGGTGAACCTGAGGAGGTACCCGCGGACATAGTAGTTGTTGCTACCGGTGTTCGATCAAACACTGAGCTTGCCGCTGATGCCGGTATAAAGGTTAATCGAGGGATTATGGTTGATGAAAGGATGGCTACAAGTGCTCCTAATGTATATGCAGCAGGTGACTGTGCGGAACATCTTGACCTAGTAACTGGGCAAACAATGGTTTCGGGGCTGGGTAGCATCGCCTTACGTCAAGGAGAAGTCGCCGGCATCAATGCTGCTGGTGGAGAAGCAAAGTTACCCGGCGTAATCATGGCGCGTACCACTCATCTTTTCGGTTTAGAGATTGCGGCAGTTGGTCCAACTCGGCACACCGCTGAACGCGCTGAAATTCCAATTCTAGCAGGGAAGTTCAAGGGCGGCATCACAGCAGAGTACTATCCCAGCGATGGAGAGGTCTCCGTCAAGCTCCTCGCAAATAAAGAAACAGGCATTCTTCTCGGCGGGCAAGTTATCGGCCCCTGTGCCCACCAACGTGCCAATGTCCTTGGTGCCGCGCTCATGGCTAAAATGTCTGTCCATCAAGTTGCCGACCTGGAAACTTGTTACGCTCCACCGGTTGCGCCTATTCGTGAACCAGTGAGCCTAGCAGCTTATATTCTTGCTCTACGTTACACAAAGCTCAAGCAGCGACGCAGTAAATCAAAGTAGCCACAATACCAGCTGGAGTATTAGCTAATCTTTTCTCCTCGTACAAGTAAGTGCCGTTTTGGGAGCGGCGAATCCGCTTCCACTCTTACCTTAAACCGCTTCAGGTGCAACTCGATAGGAGTAAAACCAGAATTGTGTGTTATGTGAAATCCAGCTTTTTGAAGCATTTGCACAAACCTGGCTCTCAGAAATGGTGTGTGCTCTTCATTCATCTCTTCGTCTTCGAGTGGGGTTCCCAGTGAAAAAATCTTCGTAATGAAGTCATAGAAGTCTCGCATACTCATTCGAACCCATCCATCACCTAGCTCCTCAAAGGTGATTGTACGAGGTTGGAAATGTTTAGTGAAGTATACCAGCTTTAGATGCAATTCCTCAGGAAGCTGCGCTTTAATCCGAGCTGGACCAGGGTTTTGGTGATCAAGAACCACTAGACAACCCCCCTCACCAAGTAAATCATAGATTTTATCAAAGGTCGAAGACAGAGCGCTTGGCCCTAGAAAACAAAAGATTTCGTGTAAGAATTGGATGGCCACAACAGCATCAAAGGACTTAGCTCTGAAGGGCAGCTCAGGAATATGTGAGATAACTCGATTACTCCTTTGGGTCATTCGCTGGGTTTTCTGTTTGTGAAGAAGATAGACAGATTGGTCAACCGCAAGAATTTCAGCCGCGGTTGCCCGTTCAGTCAGATGCGGTATAACTGCACCAATCCCACTTCCTAAATCAAGGATTATTGAAGCGTTGGGTTTGATGAGCTGAGCTACTGCTTGCAGTCTTGCTCGCCGCCCCCTAGGGCTTAGGACCCGCGCCATTGTCCGCTCTGAATCTGACATTATATGACAATTGGTGAAAACACTTCTTCAAAAATAGATTGTAAAGAGGAGAAATAATACACCACCTCTAGTATGTATAAAAAACCAACTAGAGGAGGTCTTTAATTCTTCCGACTGAAGTCGGGGGGTTTTCACCGCAGCTCTGTAAAGATTAATATCGTCTTGGAATCAAGTGTAGGATTCACTATTTCTCAGCGGAGACTACAAGGCGCCAAGACGTATTCTTTCTACACTTCCCACACGGAGGTGTCCTATTACCCTTAGCAATAGGGATTACCTGTGCATGGCAACCCACGCAAAGGTAGAGACCGGATTTTGGAGTTTGTTTGCTAATTCCAATTGTTTCCTTATCAGCTACTCCTGCCACTCCAACGTTTACCCAGGTCGCAGCACCACCATGACAAGGTGGGAATCGCTCACCCTTTGACAAGGGAATGATGTTACCACATTCTTTACAGTAATAAATTGCGGATTCAGTGTTTGTACTCCCAGTATTGAACTGCTCGGCTACAGGCATTTTACATATACCTCGACATTGATTTTATTCAGTAATCCCTTAAAAGTCTTTTAAGTTTTCTACTTTTCCAAGTTGATAGTTAACTTGCTCAGACTTGTTGTGGTTGTCTGAAGTAGAAAGGCTGGTTTACTGAGACTCATCATCCTTTTCTTGCATCCTCTTTAGCACCGCTTGCCATTCTTCTGTGCCATGCAGGATTTTGAACTCCTCTCGATTCATGGTATATTCAAAGTGGGTCCAGCCCTGATCCACCGCTATGTTGATGTATCGCAACGCAGTATCTCTCTCCCCGAGCGATGCTGCTGAAAGGGCAGCAAGATGATAGAACCAATAGGCAACATCACCCATAGCAAAACTCTTTTCGAAGCATTCCAGAGCCTCTTTGCATTGTTCAGCTAAGAATAATCGCATCCCAGTTTCAGCAAGATGCGTCGCTTCGTCAACCATACAATAATGCCATATGTATTCGCGAGTTAGGACAAATCCAACTTTTTCAGCAGTACCGATGGACCCAAGGTTCTCCTCATTTGAATGCCATCCAATCTTAGTGAAGCCACTCGATAGGCAATAGTCGACCGTCGCAGCTGTGGTAAGTGTTGCCAAACCTCGACGGCGGTAATCCTCGTGTGTGCGGATTCCAACTTCACACTCTGTTCCACTAACGCAATCTGCGATACACCAAGAAACAACCTTGTTACCGTGAACCATAGCAAAGCCGAAGCCCCGTTCCTTGAAAGCGTCAACAGATCCCCAGTTCGATCGCATCCAATTAGTGATATGTTCAGGAATTTCCAAATCCGTTCTTTCTAGGAACTTCTGGTCAACTCGATGGATGGAGAAGCCTTGAGGAAGCTTTGCCCTCCAATCGATTTTCAACTCGGTGCATGTGAAGTATTTTCGCGGTAACTGCTGTGGAGGGCGGGTTTCAAAGATTACATCAAACTTTGCTGTCCACCTGTCAGGGTGAATACAAACGACCAGATAATCTTCATCCACCCAGAGAGTTTCTCCTGCGAAGATAGTGTTTACTATGAAATCTCTGAGAGCAACGTTGAACGAATCGTTATCGGTCTCGCCTGCTAGGTAATTTCCCTCGCAGGAACAAATGAAAGCGCTATTGGGATTATCGATATCATCGACATAGACTTTACCAGGACATGTACCTTCAATGACCGCCCGGATTGTCAACTGATAATCAATCGGCGCAAATATATGCCGAACCTTATGGTAGTCAATTTTATCTAATTCGTATATGAAAGCAATCACTCCAAATGATAGATATCAAGGAGCCACAACTCTAAGACAAGGGCTACTTAGCTCTACCTACTTGAGAAAAAGACATGGGCTCTCGATTTCTGTTCAATTCTAAGCGCTGCATTCCTTCCCCTAAGGAAAGCTTCATTCGACTTGTATTCTTTTTCCGTTGATGAAAACCTGTGTGACTTCACTATAGAACTCAAAGGGATGTCCAGACCAGATTACCATATCAGCGTCCTTTCCCTTTTCAAGAGAGCCAACCTGATTTTGAATACCAAGGATTTCTGCTGGGTTTAGAGTAACACAAAGCAGTGCCTCTTCACGGCTCATGCCGTGTTTTATTGCATACATTGGAAGTAGAGGGAAGTAATTCATTGGTGTCAGTGAATCAGTTTGGAGAGCTACTTGGACCCCAGCTCTGCTGAGGATAACAGCTGTCTTAAAGCTACGTTCCCTGGTTTCAGGTTTCGAAGTCCAGAACATTGTTGGTCCAATCACAGCCGGTACTTTTTTCCTAGCAAGGTGTTTGGCAACCTTGTGACCCTCAGTACAGTGAATAATCACTAATCGCAGATTAAACTCCTCAGCGATACGAATTGCTGTGGCAATATCATCGGCTCTATGGGCATGCGCATGGAGCGGAATTTCCCGCTTGAGAACTTTAACAATGGTCTCTAGACCCAGGTCTCGTTTAGGAGGTTTTGGAGGAGCTTCACCCTTATCCTTTGCTTCACGGGATTTCATCCCAAAGGATTTCCACTCTTCAAGATAGTTCTGACCCTCTGTGAAGGTCTTTCTAAGAAGAGCCGCAACCCCCATCCGCGTCATAGGCATTCGTTTGTTTTCTTGCCCATGAACCCTCTTAGGGTTCTCTCCGAAAGCAATCTTGAGCCCTGAAGGAGACAACACAATCATATCATCAATAACACCGCTTCCAATGGGTTTAATGACAAAGGCCTCACCTGAAATTACGTTCCCAGACCCAGGACCGGTGTTGATTGCGGTGACACCACCCCTTAATACCTCCTTTAGTGATGGCTCGAACGGATTGAACCCATCAATCCCTCGCATCTCAGGCGTGGTCGGAACGGTCATCTCGTTACCATCACGACCCGCCCACCCAATTGACCCATCAAACATTCCTTGATGGCAGTGGGCATCAATAAAACCAGGAAGTACATATTGTCCCTCTACATCGATTACATTAGAGCCCTTTGGAATCTTCACTGATTTTCCAACATCGACGATTTTACCCTTATCAAACAGAATGGTCCCGTTCTCGATGAACCCTTGAACAGGGCACAAGATAGTCGCATTAACAATTGCCTTCAAAATGAATCCACCTAGTTTATCTGTTGTATCAAAGATGAAAATGGTTTATGGTTGGATAGGTTAATCGTTGGAAGCTAAATCTATTGTTGTCGCGATGGTGGCTTTACATACTTTCAATATGAAATCAAAATCTAGTGTGTTGATTTTGTCGGCTGGTGTGTGGTAGTAGGGATTCCTGAATTCAGCAGTATCTGTTAGAAGTAGCGCGGGGATGTCTGATCTCCAGAAGGGGGCGTGGTCTGATCTTAGAATGTCTCGCATGATATGGGCAATTTGGTCATAGCTGAACTCGCCCTGAAGGCAAGTATATGGAAGGTTGATTGAGTCCCGTTGACATTGACGGCAAAACGAATTTGCAAGCTGTGCTGAGTTTTTGTCGCCAACTACTGCTAAGAAATCTCCAATAGTCAGACCCTTATCTGTTCCATGGGTTTTAAACAGGTTTGCAGGTATTCCCTTTGGGTAATGTTGAGAATTCTCAGCTTCTGATATGTAACCGAC
>JAEOSX010000119.1 GCA_016840135.1 Candidatus Hermodarchaeota archaeon | reverse complement strand
TGATGTTCTAACAACTAAAAATCTTCTTATTGGGTACAGTCATGAGCCCCTGTTGGGAGGGTTTTTTGTGGAAATCGTAAAGTTCTTAGCTTCTGTTTTGACTAGGAGTAATGGGATGGATGTGATAAATCGCCGCTACCTGCTCTTGGTTGCCATTCTGGCTCTTTGTCTGCCACTTCTCGACTTCGGACAACACAACACTAGGGACCATTCTCGGACGAGTTCAGACCCTGTCCTTGTCTATAATCTCTCCGGAGAAATCACTGGGGTAACGACTTATGCGATTCAGGACATGCTTGCGACTTCGGTGTCTATGGGTGCTCAACTTGTGGTAGTGCAGCTTAGTACGCCAGGTGGCGAAGTCATGGCTGTGCAGAATATAATGGCGATGTTTGCCACCTCTCCGGTTCCTGTGCTAGTGTATGTTCCACCAGCAGCTATAGCGGCTAGCGGAGGCACATACCTCCTGATGGCTTCCCACGTTGCGGCGATGGGTCCAACCGCCCAGATTGGGTCCTGTCAGCCTGTCTCAGGCTCTATCCCAATCACCGACCCAAAGTACCTCGAGTTTGTAATCACCCTTATGACTGAGCACGCTCATCTCCACGAGCGAAACGAAACGGCTGCTGAACAGTTCATACTTGAGAACCTGAACTTGGGCGCTCTGGAAGCTCAAGCCAGCGATGTCACCGAATTCGTCGCAGACTCACTTCCAGCACTGCTCACAACCATGGAGAGCTTTACACTCATCAAGCGAGAACTGGTTGCTGGTGATCCTACTTTCCGGGTAGTTCCAACAAGTGAGTTAGGCAGCTATACCTTTGAGCAAAGCTGGGATTTCTCAGGGATCTCAAGCGCTCCAAGGACCACATACCAGCCGCATCTAGGGCTTGTCTTACTCAGCTTCCTAGCTCACCCAGTCGTGAACTTCGTACTCCTACAGATTGGCATTTGGGGCTTCGTGTTCTCCTTGAACGCGCCCGGCTATGCAGGTGAAATCATAAGCGGTTTCTGTATTATCCTCGCCCTGGTCGGGATTGGTATAATCGGTATTCCAGTAGCAGGGCTTCTCCTTATGGCTCTGGGTGGGGCACTGGTTGTAATAGAGGCAAAAACGGATGTTGGCTTCGCAGGTGCTGCTGGCATAGGTGGAATTGTCTGTTTTGTTCTTGGTGGTATCTTCTTCCTACCACCGGGTCAGTGGCTCATTACAGCCCAGGCGATGTGGATGTTCTGGGGAGTTTCAGTGGGTGTAGCTCTAATGTTCGCGATACTCTTCAGCTACGCGATAATGAAGGCTGCTGAGGCCCGCAGGCTAAAGAGCGAGCTTGAAGCCGAGCGAGTTGTCGGAAAACCTGGAATAGCAGAGACAAAACTTGACCCAGAAGGAAGAGTACGGGCTTTGGGCGAGTCCTGGTCAGCAATCGCAGAAGACCCTCCAATAAAGGCAGGAGAGTCTGTGGTGGTCGTCCGGCTAGACGGGATACGCCTGGTCGTTCGACTCGCTAAAGGTGGGCAACTAGCCTAGAACCTTAAGCTCTTGTAGGAACCCTGGTACCAAAGCCCGACTAGGTATCCTCAATCTTTGCGGGTTTACCTTCTGAACTCTCTGGTAACACACCAAGTGGGGACTCGATAACTTCTTCTTGAGTGTCTTCTACCTCTTGTTCAGCAAGGTCATATCCTGCTTTACTGGGTTCTTCTAGAGGTGGCTCCTCCGCCTTCTTTGATTTAGGTCTAAAGTGCATCCCCAAGGCGATTAACAAACACCCACTAGTACTGACAAGACCAAGTCCGATGAGTATGGGCGGTGGACCGAAGATAGGGAGAATCCCGCTGAAGAAGATGAGTTGAGGAGCACTAAAAATCAGTGTCAGGGTAGGGAAGAGAGAGTAGAGGGAATTCCTAGTTCGATCAGGAATCAAATCCAGTACCAAGCGCTGCTGTAAGACATTCAATGCACCATCAAAGATTCCTGTAATGACGAAAGTAAGGCAAACGATTAGAGAGGGAAGCTGAAAGAACATCCAAGGAAAGGGTACCGTTACGCCATTTACAAGCAAAGAGGGTAAAGTGGCAGTTATGAAAGCAAAGGCGAAATAGAATACTGCCCCACCTGATTGGAGGAAGGCAAAGATGGCAACCCATCGGGTGGGGTTGAGTTTCTTTGTCCAAACCCCTGCGCGTTCTAAGCTAATGACGCCAACAATATAAAGTAGGGTTCGGAACAGTGCAACAGCTTTCTGTTCATAGAGGAAGGAGTAGTAGATTCCGAATAGAATCAGGTTTCCCCAAACAGAGAAAGTGCTCATTGCTAGAACTGTTCCTATGAGGAAGAAGAAGACGAATTTGCTTGAGACACTGAATTTCAACCCGTCTTTGAGAACTCCGTAGTATTCTCGCATAGAGCGTCGGGGACGATTCTCAGCGACCTCAGGGTAGTCTCGCAGTAAAGAGATGCAGGCAATTCCTATGAATATGCTTAAACCGCCTTGGAGGAGGAACACTCCTTGACGGCTTATTAGGTCAGCAAGTATTGCCCCGGGAATCAGTGAAAGGGTGGAGGCGATCTGGAAGACCATCCCAACCTTGCCCATGATAACGCTGTACACCGACCGGTCTGGGTCATCGGCAACAGCTCGGTAGTTTGTGTCCCACCATGCTCCGAATGCCCCGGAAAGCTGGGCAAACCCGATTCCTTGCAGGATATAGATTAGGAGAAACTCAAGCAAGGTTGTAGCAAAAGCTGTGTAGATTGTTGCTCCGCCTATGCAGAGGAAGGCTGTGAGGAGAATCCATCTTTGTCCAATCCAGTCACCTAGACCACCAGTTGGATAGTCAAGAACGAGCTGAACAATGCTCTGAACAAAGGCTAGATTACCCACCAGTGCCATGCCAAGAGTTAGATAGTATGCAGGGCCAGCTAGTATCTCGGCTATGTGTACCGCAAGGAAGGTACTGGACATCATGAAAGTTACTGCAAAAAGGGGATTGAATAGTGCTGACTTTCTGACTAAGGATTTCACGCGTTTAGGCTGGTCTTGTACACCAAAAAACCGGGCAAGCCTATCTGACATGTTTTTGGCCTTCCTTGTGATACACTTCTTTGAGGTTCTTCAATCGCTCTAGCCGTTTTCTTCTGTTATAAGGCGGACTCACTTCAAAGGGACACGATAAGAGGTCACATCATGTGACTATCCCCGCGCCCAAGTTATACCTGACCGAAGAGGATTCGTGTACTAATCCCTATCAAAGCCCCTAGCCTTTGGCCTACCAGCTGCTCAAGTTTATTAACGCAGAATCACAGGTTTAGCAGGGAATTCAATTGACGAGTCTTTCAACAATTGAGCGTTTAGGGATTGTTTCAGCCATTGCCTTCGGTGCAGGTGCCGTCCTTAGCTTGTTGTTCACCCTGTCCTTGGGATTAAACACCTTAGCCATGGGGCTGATGTTAGCTGGATGTATTTACATTTTTCTTGGTCTAGCGTTTGGCTGTGAATCCTGGTCTCATCATAGACGGAGAGAAGTCCAATTCACGGTTGATCGTCGTGGGAGAGTCTATTACCTTCCGGGAGCTTCGGGTCGTGTTGCTCAGCAAAAACACAAGGAACCCCCCACTCCTCGAATGAGTACGAATGATATGAAGGTTATGGGCTTCATTTTCTTCTTGGGAATCATCCTGCTAATTACTAGTTTAGCGATACACTTTTTGTTCCTCATCTAGAGCCTAGCTTACTAACGGGCTAAGCCTCGGTTTCTGTGGGCTTAGGCTCGACGTCGGTTGTGAGAGGATGGGGCACAGTATCGCCCATCAGTGTCTCATCGGGAATCTTCCGCAACGCATAGGCAACTAACACGCAGGCAAGGACGCTGACTAAGCACAATCCCACTAGTACGGATACGATTCCGAAAGCCGGCAGAAGACCGCTGAAGAGGATTAGCTGGGGAGTCGCCAACAGGAGAGTGAGCGTCGGGAACAAACTGTAGAGCGAGTTACGGTTCCTGTCAGGAATCATGTCTAGGAGCAGCCGCTGAACCAGTAAATTCGCTGCAGAGCCGAATAACCCTCCTAAGATGAAAGCTAAGCAGACAAGGATTGTGGGCAACTGGAGAAACATGAAGGGAAAGGGTATCCCCGGGGTTGGCGGCATGAAGACAAAGATGGCGGCAACCCCTATGAAGAAGAAGGGACCACAGATTTGGAGGTAACGGAGTACCGCGATCCATCTCCGGGGAGAGAGCTTCCGGGTCCAAACCCCTGCCCGCTCTGTCCATAGAATACCGAATGCAAAGATGATGGTCCTGAAAATAGCCACGCCTTTCTGCTCATACAAGTAGCTATAATAAACAATCATTAGTATGAATGAGCCCCAGACGTTTATCGCGCTGAAGAAGAGTACTGACCCGATGATATAGAAGAAGATGAACCTGCTGGAGACGGTGAACTTGAGGCCCTCTTTGAGAAGCGAATAGTAAGCACGAAGAGAGCGTTTAGGACGATTCTCGGCGACTTCAGGGAAATCTCGGAACAACACGAGGGAGCCGATTCCTAAAATTATGCAAATAATGCTCTGCAAGTAAAATACTCCTTGGCGGGTGATAAGATCCGCCAAAACTGCTCCTGGGATAAGGGAAACAGTGGCAGAGATTTGAAATAACATGCCCATGCGCCCTTGTGCCACGGAATAAGCAGACCTGTCTGGGTCCTTTGCTACTGCGCGATAATTTCCATCAAACCAAGCCGCAATTGCACCTGATTGTTGTGCTGCTCCCAGTGCGCTCAGGACATAGACTAGAATGAAGTCGATGTAGGTTGTGGCGAAGGCTGTGAGAAAGGTCGATGCAGCAAAACATAGGAAGGCAGTAAGTAATATCCATCGTTGACCGATCCAGTCGCCTATACCTCCAGTTGGATAATCGAATACTAGCTGGACTATGCTGCCGACAAGGGCGAGTTGACCCACCAGTGCCATACCCAAAGTCAGGTAGAGGGCTGGGCCCACCAAGGATTCTGCGACAAAAACCGCGAAGAAGGTGGTGCTCATCATAAAGCTCGCGGCACCCAGTGGCATAAAGACTGCGGCCACTTTTGCCAGATATTTTACTCGTTCTGACTCGTTTTGGAGTCCAAAGAATCGCGCTATCAGGTCAGCCAAGTCAATGCTATCTCCCTGTGATGGAACTTTTGTCTTTCAGGTTGGAGTAGGTAGGAGTGCCTACTTCTTTAGATAAGGTTTCCTATAAGAGCAATATCACGGATACGGGTTCCTTTGTGTTTTCCTACTAGAGTTGAGGCTTTGGTAACGCAATTCCAAAAACCTTAAGTTGCCCTCGTTCTTAAGCCTCTTTTGAGCAGGATGCAGTACTGCCAAGGGACAAAGAGTAAGGCTGGGTATATATTCAAAACCCTACTTCTAGGTGGAGAGGATTTTGCGACTAAGCTCTTTTGCCAGCAGGCTAGCGTCAAGACCTTCGCAGGCGAGTATAAGCGTAGTGTCGGCGTAGGCCTGGGCGTCCATTCCTGCACGACCAACAACATCCGGATTCGGATGCAGCTCTGGGACATTGCCGTTTCTGACGCTCGCTGGGCACCAATCCGTACAATGTTTAGGGGTGGCCACGCTGCCATCTATGTTGCCAACGCAGAGCAACTAGAAGCTCTCAGGGTTCTCCGCCAGGATGTAAAGCATTATTGTGGACGGATACCTGAAATCTTCCTCTTCTATGGATCAACACGCCAGATAATGAAACTCACACGCAAGCTGAAAAAACCAGACTTTCTTGGCGTCGTCACTCCCAGCGAAGCTCTCGACAAGCTTGCTAACATGATGTTCAGTGGCTCCAGATATGATAGCGATGTTCCTCCATTCTATTTTGCCGCTTTAGACATCCCCTGGAAGAAGATTGTAGAAGCAAGGAGATCAACTGCTCCAGTTAGTAAGACACAGTTTTCACGAATGATAACTCCTGATCTAGTAGATTCTGTCATGGCGGGTGGCTTCGA
>JAEOSX010000010.1 GCA_016840135.1 Candidatus Hermodarchaeota archaeon | reverse complement strand
GGTGAGCGAACGGAATCTCTCCGAACCAGCCGCCACGGCCGCCAGTATGTACGACTAAGCGCCTATTGTACCCGGCACCGAACTAATGCCTGGCGGAGAATCTGGGAACCCCTCTATCCTCATGTGGCTGCTCGCCCAGAGGTTGATCTGGGATTCCGTAGCCAGCATGTTGCGCCCAGGGTCCGTTCTTATCCTCAGGTTTATCGACCTGAAAGGGTTTCCCCGGTGGAAACGGTTATTCCTGAATATCCCTCAGTCAGTCGGAGAACCGCCCATCGTGGAAGTACCCGCCGATTCTGTTCTGAATGTGGTGTGCAGGTCGAGTTCGGTGATCAGTACTGCTATCGCTGCGGCTACACTCTTCGCTAGAATCTACCGAGTTAGTGAAGTTTAAATTGCCTTAGTTAGGGGACTAACCTATACGATTGCTTGACACAGCTCTGGAAGCAAAACCCCTAGTGACCCACTTTGCAGAAAGAGGTTTTTGTGGACAGGGTAAGGTGATATAGTTTGGTCCAAGATGCAATTGAAGCAAATTTTACCTGTAATTGTGGTGCTCCACTTGTTGTGCTGACCTTGGAGCGTACCAAGGACAACAAGGTTTCAGCACTAGTTGTTTGCCCCCGCCACCGCACCGCTCAACCAATACTACTTGACCACTCAGCCTTGAATATATGGGCCAAAACTGTTGCCGACCGCTTGTATCGTTGTGCTCTTTGTGGACAAAAACTAAACCCTGTTGCAGTTAATGCTTCTACCGAGTCTGAGGTTAGATTCACGCTTTCGTGCCCAAAGCATGGAATCCAGAACAATACACGTAATGTCTGGAAAGTCCTGCATAAGCGTCTCCTCAACGAAGTGCGGGAACTCAGAGGTGCAAAGCCCTTTGTCGAGGAAGCTCCAAAGATACCACATATCGAAAGTGGAGAAGCAGAGGGGGTTCCCCCGACCAAAGCAAGAGATTTTAGCGAGCCTATCCCCCGGTTCTGTGAAGAATGTGGGAAGCGATTTCGCCCTGGTGACGGTTTCTGCCTGAAATGCGGCGCAAAGCTCAATTGAGATCAAATTCAAGCAGAACGTTAGTTGATGAGCCCTTAGTAAGGCGTTGCTAGCTGGGTTCCAAGAAGGCAGTGTTGAATGAACGGAAGATTAGCCGTTTCATCATTGGTCCCGTTGGTCTTCTGTAAGCGGATGTGAAATAGAATAAGCCTCCTAATAAGGGGAGGAGAATGCTGGAAATCATGTTCCGGGGAGAGAGTGAAAGGGGGCGCCGCCAGATATCTAGATTGTATTCCCAGGCTCGGGTGAAGAACTCCCATTGCAACTCGGTGAGGGATTCGACCTCAGGGCGGCTCCCTTCGCTGAGAATTGAGGGGCGTAAGGGTATGAAGAGTAATGGAACATAGAAGGCGATTGTTCCTTTGAGACGATCGAGGAGCTCGAGTGTGGCCAAGACATCTTCTTCGCGTTCACCGGGGAGCCCCACAATCCAGGTGGTTAGTGGATTCCAGTTAACGTCATTGAGGATGCCGAAGGATTGTACTACTATGTCTGGCCACTCCTTGGGTTTGAAGGGAAGAGCTTTTCCTGCCATCTTTTCCTTGATTAGCCTGGTGCTGCCGGTTTCCACGCCAGCCTCTGCTGTTATGTAGGGTTTTCCTCGGCGTCGGTAGCTGGATTTAGTTATGAGAATCTCGGCGATTTCCTCCACGCACTTGGGGTCTGCCACGACAGGTGCTAGAGCCATGTGTGCGGGTTGGACATATTTGACTCCTGGAACTGACGCAACAGATTGGATAAGCTTCACAATACGTTCCCGGTTAGGTAGAAAGCGGCTAGATTTCAGACCGTAGAGGAAGATATCTTCAGTTGCTAGGATGACCATTTCTGCTCCTGAATCCGCATTTATTTTGACTTCGTGGAGAATTCGGTCAAGGGGAATGGACATTCGCTGACGCTGGGTTGGTGAACAGAATTGGCAGCCACGCCCGCAGCCCCTAGTTATTTCTACGCATCCGTGGACCGCTTCTCCTTTGATTAGGGGGATGTCCTCAGGGTTTCGTGGAGACTTGCCTTGGACGACTGGTGGAATTGGTTCTCCCTTTAGGACTCTACGAAAGATATCTACAGCCGCTCCTTCTCCCTCTCCGGTTATGACGCAGTCAATGCCGAGGAATTCCCGAATCGCTTGGGGTGCAGTTTGCCATGCGCCTGCGCCTCCTACAATCACTTTGATTTGCCCGTTTTGCCGTGCTTTTGTGATTGGTGTGTTCAAGAGGAGATTCCTGAATTCCATACGATTGTTAGGTTCGGAGCCAGTAGTGAAGAGATTCGTGTAGGTCAAGGAGACATAGGCAATACCGAGTGGGTCCATGCTTGAGATGCCGACAGCCCGGGTTTCAGATCCAATGAAGTATTTGAGCTTCTTTGGGTGGACAACGGCTACATCAGCGTGTGTGAATCCGTTTTCAAGGAGGAGCGCCTCCATCTTTCGAAGCCCATAGGGAGCTATCCTAGCTCTTTTGTCTTCATAGCCTTTTGTTTCAGGGTAGAGAAAGCGTTTGACAAATCCTGGGGCTGGGAGGAAGGAGCCAGCAAAGGCGGCGAAAGGATCATCACGGAAGTTCGACATCTCGATTTCAGATGCGGTTAGTACAATCTTTGTGCCGCCTTTTGACCGAGACATCTAATACCTCCTTTCACCGAGTATTGCTTCTCTGTAATCTCTGTAACTTCAAAAGGCTTATGTTGTTTTAAATTGTGAAATGACACTTGAAGAAAAGGAAAAGCGCAAGCTTAAGAGGGAAAGATATGAAGGAGAATTGGGTGCGTTAATGAGGACACGACTTGTTGTCTTGATTTCTTTCTTGTGTATTGCATCATTCACCTTGAGCCTTTGGAGCACACCAGCTACCTCATCTGTGTTGAGGGATATTCCTGACTGGCCAACAGAGCAGCTCCGTATTCTCTTCATTCATCATTCATGCGGTGAGAGGCTTTGGCAAACACACTCTGACCTTTCAGGAGAGTTAAACGCCATCAACATAGAACCCCACGACGCCACCTATGGAGACACAATCGGGGATGATACTGATGTGTGCCATTGGTATCCTAAGTTCCGTGACCAGCTCAGTCTATTACTGACTTTCGACCACTCAACTGACACCTATTATCCCTTTGGCAGTGGCATCGTCAACGACATTGTGATGTTCAAGTCTTGTTATCCTGCATCAGATATCTGGGGGATGGGTTCTGGGCCTGGTGACCCGGAGAGCTGTGATCAGTCTGTTGTGAATTATCAGGCAACATACAATGCGCTTCTAGCTATCTTTAGAGCCAACCCGGAAACTCTTTTCATTCCAATGACTGCTCCACCCTTGAACCGTGATGGTGGTTGGACATCCGAGAATGGCGGGAACGCTAGCTACTTCAACCACTGGCTGGTGGACGACTGGGCACTCACTGACACAAACATCGCTGTCTTTGATTGGTTCCACTTTCTAGCAAACGAGACTGATTTTGCGGCAAAAGATCACTATGTTGACGGCTCTGACAGTCACCCCAATACACTTGCCTGTGAGGAGACTACAACGGTGTTCATTGATTGGGTTGATGATATAATTATCAGATGGCAAGAAGGAGCCTCAACAACAACTCCGCCCGGTACAGGAGGCACAACTACTCCCCCTCCAATACCTGGTTTTCCATGGATGGCAATCATTCCTGCTTTAGCCATAGCTCTTACTCTAGGTCTCAAAAGACGAAAAGCGCTTTGACTCATCGTTGAAGATAACGGTCCCACTCAAAATCGGTGACTGATTTTTGAATATAGTCCTCCCACTCTGCAATAAGCATTTCATAATAAAGAGCGCTGAACTCTTTTCCTAGCTGTTCTTGTATTAAAGAGTCCTTCTGGAATGCTCGGAGCGAGTCCAGGAGGCTTT
>JAEOSX010000118.1 GCA_016840135.1 Candidatus Hermodarchaeota archaeon | reverse complement strand
CTGGATGGATGTCTGAATGTCGAATCCACTGTTTCATACATTCATTACAAATCCATGTTTCAAGACTTATGAGGGGTTCACTATTCCTCCAGAAATTAGCCACATTATGAGCACGTTGGGTGTCAACACAACCACAATAAGGGCAATGCTTTGTGCTATTACCCTGCTTCAGATTTGGTATTTTTGTATATAGTGGGAAGTAATCCAGCATTTTCCGTGGTCACCTTAAGCAGCGGGCGGATTTTGGTTTGTTTATATTGGTTTCGGTATTCATTACAACCCGCTTTCGTAAATCGATGGATAGGCTTATCTACGCTAGAAATTCAGAGAAGTAGTAGGTTGAGTGGGTCATCATGACTGATAGAAATCAGAGTGAAGGAGTATATCACATCTATCCAATTGGATATATCCGACAATCTGATTCTAGCAGTTCGCTAGAAATTCTTGAACAATTCAAGCCAGCCTTGAAGCAGCTCGACCATTTCAGTCATCTTATCGTGCTTTGGTGGGCTGATAAGCATGATAATGAAAAAAGTCGCAGCATCCTCCATACTGAGCCTACTTATGCTAAAGGAAGAGTAACAGGCGTGTTTGCTACAAGGTCAGAATATCGTCCAAACCCAATAGCGGTAACGACATGTAAGATTCTAGGCGTAAATGAGGAAGAGGGCTTAATTGATGTCGTTAACATCGATGCGTTCGATGGCACACCAATCTTGGATTTGAAGGCGTACTTTCCTGTGTGCGACAGAGTAAAGGATGCCAGAATCCCAGGGTGGCTCACAGATTGGCCAGATTGGCTGCCAGAAGGCGGTCTTGGAATTTAGTTTCGAATAATTCAGACTAGTGGAGATATGTTAGATTGAGACTTTTAGTGGATCATCGAGAGCGGCAAATGGCATCATTGGTTGAAGAAGCTTGCAAGGATATCTGTGAGGAAATCACCTACACCCAATTGCCTGTTGGCGATTTCCTTGTTGTTTCAGATAATGGGGCTACCTGTGTTGAGAGGAAGACCGTCCCCGATTTCTTGTCATCAGTAAGATCCAACCGACTTTGGGAGCAGCTTCTTAGAATGATCAAGACAGAAACGGTTTTGGAACACGCTATTATTCGACGAATACTTCTAATCCACGGTAACTTCGAGAATTATCTTGAACGTGGCTTCCATGAAGACTTGTTGAAGTTCTGGTCTCAGCAAATGGGCGCGTTCATGCAAATTGTCTATGTTTACAATACACCAATTATTCACGCAGAAGATGACACAGCTTTCAAGGCGTTTTTACGAATCCTCGTAAAGCGGGAAGCGTCTGGGAAAAACGATAGACTCCCCGAGGCAAAGTGGTATAGGAAACCAGCGAAAGCCGATTTACCAGAGAAGGATCGCAAGCGCTACATTCTCTCCGCCCTCCCTCATATCGGTGAGCAATTGGCTACAAACCTTTTGGAACACTTTGGGACGATTGCTGATGTTGCTTCTGCCTCGGTTGAGGATTTGCAGAAGGTTCCGAAAATCGGAAAGAAAAAGGCAGAACTAATTCACAACATGTTCCACTAGGCGCTCTAGCTATTCCCCACATTTACAGGAGTGTTCGTACCTATCGAGAGCGGCTTTTTCTTGTGGTTTGTAGGTTTCTAAGCGCTTGATGAGAAGGTCGAAATTAGTTTCGTGGGCATCGAATTCTAGCCCATCAACACAAGCAAACTTTGTCTCGCCTCCTACCTCTACGCGGCAAGCGCCACACATACCAGTCCCATCGACCATTATCGGGTTGAGGCTTGCTTCAGTCTTGATACCGAAGGGTCTGGTTGTCTCTGCGACGAATTTCATCATAATTGGTGGACCCACAGTAAAGACATAATCTATCTTGCGCCCTGACTCTAGCATCTCCTTTAGGGTGGTTGTCGGGAACCCCTTGGCACCCTTTGAACCGTCATCGGTTGTGATGATGAGCTCGTCACTAATTCGGCTCATTTCGAGCTCACAAACGAGCAGGTTTTCGGAGCGAGCACCTACAATTGAGATGAGGTGATTTCCAGCTTCTTTAAGGGAACGTGCTCGGGGGAAGGCTGGGGCTGCCCCGCATCCGCCTGCCACAACCACGGCTGTTCCGTAGTTCTTAACTGGTGGTACCATCCCCAAGGGGCCGAGTATGTCACAGATAGCATCACCTTCCTTAGCTTTAGCCAGCTCCCATGTCGATTTGCCTAGTGCTTGGAATATGATGGTGACAGTACCCTTTTCAGCGTCCCAGTCCTTGAAGGTAAGGGGAATACGTTCGCCTCTTTCGTGGAGTCGGAGGATAAGGAATTGCCCGGCACGAGCCTTTGCTGCAAGCTCGGGAGCGTGAACGTCGAATTCATAGATATCAGGTGCAATCAGCTTCGTAGAAAGTATTTCGAACATGATTATTCTCCTTACCAAGTTATGATAGGAGGATTGTCAAGTTACGATGTGCAAGGACTGTGTGTAAAAAGGGTTGTTGATGTTTGAATGGGAGCCTAGGCCTACTAGGGTTCTGGTTGGTGTTTGGGCGTTCAATATCATAGAACACAACGGAAAATACTGTTCTAAAGCTTAGGATAATTAACGAATCTAACTATAGTAAACAGCATGTCACCAGTGAGATTCATCTCCCTTTCTAATAGGGGGATTCGCCGGCCATTACCTTCGCTTCGTCTAATACTGATTCTAACAGTGTTTCTGACTGGAACTTCTGTGACTGGTGTTTACATCGGCTTCAGGATGGTGCCGCCGATTCAGCTTCAACGCTTCAACTCCTTTGCTGAATTGTCTTTGTTCTTGAACACCCACCGTGCTAATCTGTGGGGAGGAGGTAGCGTACCAGCCAGCTTTGAAGCAGGCTGGGGGTTGCTGGCTGCTTCATCAGCAGGGAGTACCGCAGGATACTCTACGACAAATATCCAAGTCGAAGGTGTTGATGAACCAGATCATGTGAAAACTGATGGTACGTACATCTATACCATAACCGAGAGCGAGGTTGTTATAGTTCGGGCCTACAAACCAGAAGACGCGGGAGTGATTAAGCGTTTTCAACCAGTGGGGCAGCCCTTAACACTATTTCTCTATGACTCTTCTCACCTAGTGGTGATCAGCACAATCTACTCTGATGATTCGAGCTGGCCTCGACCTACTGATGTTGGTATAGAAGTATTCGATATCAACGAACCAGCTATTCCTCAACTAAGCCAAAGGGTGACCGTAGAGGGCGAGTATGTTGGGGCGCGTCTCATCGAGAGCCACCTGTATCTTCTTACTAGCAGTTGGGTCACAGATGAGAATGGCACAATAGTACTTCCTAGTGTCGATATGGGTGGCGTAGAGAGGGTTATTCCTGCAAACACCATCTATTACGATGCTGGAACCTACGACAATGGATTCAGATACACACTAGCTCTCGGTCTAGATATCGCTGACCCTGAGGCGGTGCCCACAATAGAGACTTTCCTTGGGGGCACTTCATGTAGTGTTGTTTACACATCTTTGACAAACCTTTACATCGCATGCACTAGATATCCAACGTTTCCTTGGAATTGGAGGATGTCAAATACAGTAATTCACCGTTTCAAAATCGCTGAGGGTCATGCAGCCTATAAAACAAGTGGACAAGTGCCTGGGTACTTGATTAACCAGTTTGCCCTAGACGAGTTCAGAGGGCACCTAAGAGTGGCAACAACAAGTTGGACTCCTAGTACTTCAGAGAATGACCAATCATCTCAGACGTGGACCCAAGCAAGTAATGTCTTTATACTGAATCTGCACCTCGATATCCAAGGTCGCCTTGAGGGACTGGCACCAGGAGAACAAATCTACTCTGTTCGGTTTATGGAAGAGACAGGATACTTAGTGACATTCTACAAGACTGATCCCCTGTTCGTCATTGACCTTAACAATCCCACACAACCCCAGCTACTCGGTGAGCTAGAGGTGACAGGATATTCAGATTATCTACATCCTCTTGACGACCAGCACCTTCTTGGCATCGGAAAGGATGTGGCCGTAAGTCAAGACAATGACTGGTGGTGGTATCAAGGTGTCAAACTTAGCATTTTCGATGTTACTGACCGATGCAATCCCTTGGAAAGCCTTCGCTTAGTGTTAGGAGTGCGTGGCACAGAATCTGAAATTCTTCATGACCACAAAGCAATCCTCATAGATACTGCTCGCAATCTTCTCGTTATTCCACTACTTCTTGCTGAGCACCCAGAGAACACTACTGATCCCCCGCCACACCAGTTTGGAGATTATATCTGGCAAGGCGCTGCAGTCTTCCACCTGAATCACACCACTGATACTCTGAGTCTTCAAGGACAAATCAGCCACATTACCAATACAACAGCTCTTACGGAGGACCACTGGGATTGCAGACCTTACTTTGTGAATCGCATGTTATACATTGGAAATGTCCTCTACACACTCTCCAGATACAAGCTCTCTCTCCACGACCTCGGTAACCTCAATCCGATCAGTGATATCATAATAGACCCTAGTCTAGGACCCTTGACCTAGTACACCTGAACTATAAGCTAGCTGTAGCCTATTAGATTCTGGCTGACAGCTAGTCCCCTTTTCTTTTAGAATCTGTGACGAAAGGCGAGTAGGCAAAGTATCGAACCTATTAGCCAGGCGATTAATCCTGTTAGACTTATCGCGAGCCTATACATGAGAGTTACAGGGTCTACTGTGGTGAACAGTACACCTTCTAATCCGTAAGCGATGGCACCAATCACTAGCACAAGCATTCCCAGTGACAGGTTAAGTATGGAACGGCGTTTTGTGGGATCGGTAAGGTCTCGAGATGAGGAAAATAATATGATTGTTGATGCAATCACAAACACCGAAGTCATGACAAATAGAGCAATCATACCGAAGAAGCCTGTATCGATTTGAGTCAACAACACTGAATGTGGTACTGGATCTATTGTTTGGTCTATGACGGCGATAACTGAAAGTATGGTCCAACCGAGGAGACTTACACCCAAAGTGGTTCGGTTTAGTGCGCGGTGTGCACCATAGCGTACATAAATCCCTACAAGGAGAAATAGTCCAGTTGAAAATATACCTGTGATAGCGCTGATGTCACGACTGATTACTATAGCCAAGTAGCCATAGGCCCAAAGTACATCTTTGAGGAAGTCAAATAGTTGGCAGGTTCCGAAGAGGAGAAAGCTGAGTCCAAAAAGTTGGTTTAGAGAGTAACGTGTATCCTTCCTAAGCACTAGTAACCCTATTAGGTAAAAAAATGCAGCTCCAACAGGTTTCATCCAAACAAGATTGGCGACGGTAAACATAATTCATCATCCCTTCCTAACGTCTTTATAAGATCATTAAAGTAAGCGATCTAGGCGGTCTTGTGGTCGCAGAACCAAGTCACCTAGGATTGCATCAATGGTTTCTGCGAATTTGCTGTAATATTCCACACTAACTATTCCTTTAATCCTTGGGTACTTTGACAAGAAAGCGGAGTGGACACGGTTTAGTGCCTCCCGAACTCGCTTCTCTGGAGCATCCCGGTCACAAATGGCGTAAACACAAATCGTTTCCTTTCGTTTATCGACATGAATCTCCCCTGGCATGATAAGGATTTTCTGATCGGTCATGAGAAAGGTTTCAACCTGGTCCTTCAGAACTGTTCGAGCGAAGGTTTCAATGGCACTAACTAGACCATCTCTGAGTATTAGCTCGGATTCCTGTGTTGCACTTTCATATTGATGGTATTGTTTTCGTACAAGTGAGACTCCGAGAGCTATCAGACCTACCTCTCGAACTGTACATTCTTCATCCAAACCAAGTTCACCAAACTTTATGAAAACGGTACTTAAACACGATACAACAGGACTATCTCAGCAGTGCCAGCTTATAATGTTTACATTTCAACACTGAATAATATTGAAATCCTACTTTCCCGCTAACTAACCTGAAAGAAAGTGGCGGGCCCGCAGGGATTCGAACCCTGGATCCTCGGCTTAGAGGGCCGATGCCGTAACCAACTTGGCCACGGGCCCATTTAGGAGCTCTTTCTACCATCTATGAAGGTTTCCTTAAAGATGATTCGCAAAAAGAGGTAGACTAGGTAAGTTTTTTATCTTTTGGCTAATCATTATGGTTCAAGGCTTGGGTGATATTTTGAATTCCGAAGTAGATTTCACTGCAGTAACAATTCCCGGGAACGTCTCTGAAATACATGTGAAGGAAGCAAAATCAATACGAAAGCTTCTGAACGATTTAGGTTTATTACACCGCCACTTTGTCGTGCTTGTAGAAGGGAAGCGAGCTGCACTAGATGATGAAGTTGAAGAAGGACAACGTGTACTTGTACTTCCCATAATTGCAGGAGGCTAGCATAAGAAGCTTTCTTGCGACATCTTAACAATTGATGTTTCCTGCCACTTTAAAACAACCGAGCCGTTAAACCTTCATACAATTCAGGTCAGAGGCTCTTCCTTGATTCTATGAAAACACTTATGAAAGAGTTTTCATCCCCGTAGGAGAACTTTCGCCTAAAAGACGGAAGTAGTAATGTAATACCTAATAGATGCTATCTGTTTGTGATGGTGCGAGCTGGATGACACGATACTCAGTATATTTCCCTGTATTGATTCTTGTTACGATTCTCATAGTAAGTCCTTTGATGGCACCCCAAAATGGGGCATTGATTCCTTCTTCTGAAGACAATACTTCTATTCTGACATCATTACCTTTGGCTGCTTCTGATGAAAGAGCACCGCCACGAGCCGTTCCAAACTGGCGTAATGCCGATGTAACCGCACAATACTTCTATAACGACTCGGCTAATGTATCTTGGGAAGGTAATCCTTGGGCGACTCCTACATCACCGCTTAGATACCTTCTCGATTGGACCGATAATGGAACCATTATTGGCGGCGTGTGGCCAGGAAATCCAGGGAACGCAACAATCGATGTAAAAATAGGTAATAATGAGACAACAAGTGAAGAAGTAACTGATTTTCTGAACTTCACGATGGAGAACTATGTTCGGTTCACTAGCTGGCCCTCCCTTAGCATCTTTAATTTTGACGATTATGAAAATGAAACCCATTGGGTTTTTGAAGACGCTATTACCTCAACAGAAGAGCTACTGAATACTACTTTTCACTTAATTAACAATGCGACCGCGTTCCTTGCAGATGGCTTCAATGCAACAGGCATTGCTGAAAATGCAACTCGATGGCGAGTATACATGCAATGGAACGAAACTGGTTCAGCTCTAAAGTTCTCTTATACTATCCGAAATGCAACCCTCCTTCAAGGAGACGACTATGTCTTCAGCCTGTCAAGGGCTTTTGGGCGAATAACACCGCTGACCCTTTCAGGCAATGGTTCACTCACAATTCAAGCGCCATATGACCGAATTGTCTTTAACGCGACTCCTAGTCACCTCTACCCAGGAATCACGTTTCCACATTTCCCCATTGGTGAAGAAAAATACTATATCAACGAGAACAACCAGGATTTCGACATAGTAATCAAGTTCCAGCAATCCACAGGTGGATTGGATATCATACGCGAAGTGGTGAGTGGCAATACCATCGCCCGGGGGCAAACTGTAGTAGTCAATGTCACCTTTACTAATACGGGTAGTCGCCCACTCCATGACATCTTCGTCAGTGATCTGAGTAGCCTTCTATCTGGTGCCTTTGCCTTGGCTAGTGGCAGTGCTTCCCTTGACCACCCATACCTTGCTGGTGGCGAATCAGTTACAATGCAATATGTGCTGATAGCACTGCAACCGGGAGTGTTCGAATTTGAAGGAGCTGAAATCACCGCTACAGACGTATTACAAAACGACTATTTCCGCTCAACTTCAGCTGTTACGATAACAGTTGGTGCCGGTCTTCTATCCAGTGAAATTACCCTAATAATCATCGCAGTTGGCATCGTAGCAATAGTCATAGTAATCCTTCTAGTCAGATGGCGCCTTCGAAAGTAGTGGAGAACCGCTCAATCAGCTGGAATTGGGTATGAAAAGGTTCTAGCCAAAGTGCTAAAAGCAGTGAAGCCGCCATTTCCCCTAAAGGCGGTAATTGACATGACAAAGCAAGACCCTGAAGGATACCTTGGTGCAGCCCGTACTTCGATGGAGAAAGCAGGCGTCAAAGTAGGTGATCGGGTTCGCATCGAAACGTTACAGAGTACCTTTGAAGGAATAATAATTCCCCGTGCGGAAATCGGTTCGGACGATCAGCACCTAGTCGTGAAACTTGATAATGGCTACAACCTCGGCATCCGCGTCATGCACATCAAGCGTCTTAAACGCGTCGCTAAAGGTGCACCAGTTAAACCAGAGCTCCCAACTACTTCCATTAAAACTAAGCGCGGATTACCCTGGATTAGTATTTTATCAACTGGCGGAACCATAGCTAGCCGAGTAGACTACCGTACTGGCGCTGTCAACCCAGCTCTGAGCGCTGAAGACCTTTACACCGTGGTCCCTGAGCTTGGCGACTTGGTAAATATTCGAGCTGAAGTCTTGTTCAGTCTTTTAAGTGAGGATATTCAGCCCAGTCATTGGACCGAACTTGCGAAACGAGTAGCAAAACATCTCTCAGAGTCAGAAGGCGTGGTAGTTGCTCATGGCACTGACACACTTGGATACACGTCTGCTGCGCTTAGCTTCGCTTTACAGGATATACCTCACCCAGTTGTACTCACTGGGGCCCAAAGATCTTCTGACCGACCTTCCTCGGATGCAGCCCTAAACCTGACCTCAGCTGTAATTGGAGCAGCACATGGTCCCTTCGCTGAAGTTGTCATAGCCATGCACCGCACACCAGATGATACTAGTATTGCTCTGCATCGTGGGACCAAAGTACGTAAGTGTCACACTAGTCGTCGTGATGCCTTCCAAACAATAAATGCCGATCTTCTTGGCGAGGTAATAGATGGGCAAGTCCAAATGTTGGCAAAGCCTTCAAATTACCGTTCTAGGGATTCTAAACGCCAGCTGCGGTTACAACCTGAATTCGACGCGAAAGTTGCACTCCTCAAGTCTACTCCAGGAATTATAGATGACCATCTTGACATCCTCATTGATAGGAGATATCATGGCATCGTATTCGAAGGTACTGGACTTGGTCATCTACCCCAGTCCCTTCTTCCCTCTGTTGAACGTGCTCAAGAAGAGGGTATCACATTAGTGATGACATCACAGTGCATCTGGGGACGGGTACAGATGCGAGTCTACAGAACTGGCGTGGAGCTAGTTCAGAGAGGAGTTATCCCACTGGAGGATATGCTGCCTGAAACCGCCTATGTGAAGTTAATGTGGGTTCTTGGGCAAACCCAAAACCCTGATGAAATCAGGGCTTGTATGCTAAAGAACATTGCAGGAGAAATCACTGATAACACAAGGCGAAGCCAGTTCCAGGAGACAATGAGTGAATGACCAAAATCGATTATGAAAAAGTGGGTCTTCTTGTAGGTCTTGAAATCCATCAGCAGCTTGATACTAGAAGTAAGTTGTTCTGTAATTGCCCCACAATTTCCAGAGAGGATAACCCTGATTTTGTTTTTCTGCGTCGACTAAGACCAACACAAAGTGAGCTAGGAAAAATAGATCCAGCGGCTCTCTTTGAATTTCAGAAGGGAAGAGTTCACGTTTATGAAAATTATGACGACACGGTTTGTCTCGTTGAGCAGGATGAAGAGCCTCCACATCCACTTGATTCAGAAGCAATAGACATCGCTCTAGAAGTTGCGCTCCTCTTAGACTCACAACCTGTTGACGAGATTCAAGTAATGCGCAAGATTGTAATTGATGGATCCAACACCACAGGGTTCCAAAGGACTCTTATCATCGCCTTTGGTGGTGCTCTTGAAGCCGAAGGAAAAACGATTCCCATCCAAGCCATCTGTCTAGAGGAGGATGCAGCTCGGAAAATTAGTGAGGAGAAGAGCCAAATCCGTTGGCGGTTAGATCGTCTTGGCATCCCCTTAATTGAGATTGCAACCGGTCCTGCTATGAGGAACCCTGAAGAAGTAGTAGCTGTAGCGCTTCGTCTTGGTCAAATCCTGCGTGTGACGGGGAAGGTGAAAAGAGGACTTGGTACAATTCGTCAAGACATTAATGTCTCCATCAAAGGCGGTGCCATAATAGAAATTAAGGGTGTTCAGAAACTCAACCTAATCAGTAACATCGTTAAGTACGAGGTCCAAAGGCAACTCGCCCTTCTTGCAATTCGCGACGAGCTTCAACAACGGAGTGTCAAGGCGAGTAAAATAAAAAACAAGATACATGATGTCACACCTTTGTTTCAGAGATGTACAAGCAAAGTAATCAGAGGAGCTTTGAAGCGTAAAGAAGGTATCTTCGCCCTTGTTCTACCAGGGTTTGCAACTCTTGTTGGTCGGGAATTACAGCCAGGTCGTCGCCTAGGAACAGAGTTAGCGGACTATGCACGTTTCTGGGCCGATGTTAAAGGCCTTTTCCATACAGACGAGTTACCAAAATACGGAATAACCTCAGAGGAGGTTGAAAAGTTGCGGACCCATCTAAAGGTAAGCCGAAAGGATGCGGTCATCCTTGTTGCAGCAGAGGAGGAAAGTGCAAGGGCTGCTCTAAAAGCTGTGGCCAATCGTGCAAAGGAGGCACTCAAAGGTGTACCTGTAGAGACACGAGGACCCCTACAAGATGGGACTACAAAATTTGCTAGACCTCGACCAGGTGCGGCTCGAATGTACCCAGAAACTGACGTAGCCCCTGTGACGATTACAGAAAAGAGGTTGGAAAGAATCAGGAATCAGCTCCCAGAAATGCCAGAGCAAAAACTGCAGAAGTTTCGAGAGGTCTTTGGGCTTAGCGACGAACTTGCTCAAGTTATGATTCGGTCCTTACGAATAGATCTCTTTGAGGAAATAGCAATTAAGCACGCCGATGTGGCAATAACTGCCGCTGCTACACTTGAGTCAACGTGGCGAAGCTTGGACAGGGAAGGTGTTGAGGTTGAGAAGATACCTGAAGACCAGATTTTGATAATCTTTGACAAGCTAGTCGAGGGAAGATTTGCTAAGGAAGCAATCCCTGAGATACTCACTTGGTTAGCGAGCAAACCCAACCAAACTATCGATGGTGCCATCAAAGCCTTGAATTTGGGTGGATTGACCCGAGAGGAGTTAGTAGTGATAATAGATGATATTGTAGAAGAGAATCAATCAATGATTAGGGAACGCCAAAAGCGTGCGTTAGGTCCGTTAATGGGGCTTGTAATGAAACAGGTAAGAGGCAGGGTCGACGGGAAAGTAGTCAGTGAACTTCTCAATATGGCTATCCAAAAGTACTTGAAGTAACATACGTGGATGCTTCTAATGGGAGGCTCCGAGGAAAATAGAGAGCAATGCACAGATTGCCGCTGTGATTAGTCCTGCTAGAACCATACGCAGCCCACTAGTGATAGGATTGATTTTCGCTGTACGACCCATCCATATCCCTAGAAACATTAGGAATATCAATGTGATAATTACCGAAAATATCCCTGCAAGTATGAAGTCTGTCGATATCAATACAATCGGTAGTAATGGTAGTAGGGAGGCGGGGAGTGGAGATATTGCATGAATGAATCCCCCCCACCAAGTCGCAAAGCGTATTGCTTGAACCTGAAGACTCTTTTTCATAGACCGGTGCATGACGTGTTCCAGCTCTTCTAGTTCAAGGCGTCGTTCAACCCGTTCCGCTTCATACGCACCCCAACCGCTTGAAATGGCAAGACCAACAGCAGCTCCAAGACCGGAGAGGATGATTGTGTCAGGGTCAATGAGGCTGCCCCAGAGTAGCACGCTTGCCAAAGCTGCCAAGACGATAGCGACGATAGTGAGTGCGCCATCAAAGGCGCCAATCACAATATACCGCCTGGTTAATGAACCGAGCTCGGTCATTCGCCAGTAAATTCGTATTCGATTACGTAAACCCATCTCGCTCATTTATACCAACCAAGGAGTAAAACAGCTTGTTCTTCTCACACAAAAATCTTTGAGTTCGGTTAAAAGCCTTTGCTCTGCTTTATCTTTTGAAGAATTCTAGGGATTTCTCTTAGACGATGTCGTGTCTGCTCTAATGTATCTCTTGAACGAAGAGTGACTGTTTTGTCTTCTAGCGTCTGATGGTCGATTGTTACAGCAGAAGGGATGCCAATTTCATCAGCTCGCGCGTATCGACGACCAATTCTTCCTTTTTCATCATACAAGACTGCGAGTCTTTGGAGCTGACACTTCTTATAGAGATTATATGCGATTTCCTCAAATTCGGGTCGCTTAAGTAAAGGTAGGAAGACTGCATCGAAAGGCGCCATCTGAGGGGGAAACTGAAACCAAGTCCATCCCCGCTTTTCGCCTTTTGGTCGATAGGTATGTTCGAGGACGCAGTAGAGGAGACGTTCAATACCAAAGGAAGGCTCAACCACATGTGGTATGACTTTGGTCCCTTCTACGTCTATACTGAGATCCTTCTGACTTCCCTTCATATGTGCTTGAAGGTCGTGGTCTCTCCGATAGGCGTTACCAATAACCTCTTTCCAGCCTATGCTCAGTTGTACCTCTAAGTCGAAGTTTCCACCTGAATAATGAGGGGTCTCCTCTGGGCGCATATGGCGGAACCTGATAGCCTCCTTAGGTATTCCTAGCTGAGGTATGAATACCATCTCGTTTCCTAGCACGCTTGCCATCCACTGGTTTGGAACAATCCCTTGCGTAAAAACTTCCTCAACAGTCAAAAGAGTAGTTGAATACTCGGTGCTGCCTTTCTCTGATGCTTCTTGTTGAACTTCCTGTGTAACAATAGGTAACTTCACATTCTTTAACTCAGAAAAGAGTGGGCACTCGTTTAACTGATCAGGGTTTATGAAGTACTCAATCTCCATTTGACCGAACTCACGGACCCTAACTACACTCTGACGAGGTGAAATCTCATTCCGATAGGACTTGCCAATTTGGGCCACACCTAGTGGTAGCTTCGCTCTCGTAGCAGTTTGGATGCGCCTAAAGGCAAGAAAGATATTCTGAGCTGTTTCAGGCCTCAGGAATGCTTGACGTCGTTCACCCCCCACACTAGTTCCAAACATCAATCCGAAGCTTCTAACTTCACGGAGGGGTTCTCCACAAATAGGACATCGTAGTTTATGTTCACGGACGATTTCAGCCAGCTCTTCATTTGATTTTCCTTCCGCCGGTATTTTGAGCTTCTCCTCGATAAATTGGTCCACACGCGTGACATGACCACGAGAACACTCGGCAGAGGGGTCTGTGAAATGGTCAAGATGACCAGAAGCTTTGAATACAGATGCAGGAAGTAGAGTCGTTCCGCTTATTTCATAGACAAAATCTTGACTCTCAACGAAGTGCTGTCTCCAGAGGTTAATGAGATTATTCCTCAACCTGGTTCCAACTGGTCCAAAGTCATAAAAACCCGCTAATCCTCCGTAGATTTCAGCGGTAGGGAAAAGCACACCACGACGTAAGCAAATAGTCATTACACTGTCAAGCAGAGATTTTGTCATATCATCACATCGTTCAGCACTAATTTATTAGGGCGCCGATAAACGATTTTCAATTCAGAGCCTACTTTAATGCCTTTCTCATTAGGGTTTTAACAGCTAAGAATCCCATAGGTGTGTGGGAAAGATTTTAAACTCGCATTTGATAGGAGTAATATACCCGACGTTAACTAGGTAATGCTAAATGTCTCAGATTGAAGTTAGCCCTGAATACTGGAGCGGTGTCCGCGACGCCTTAAGAATGGTCGAGACATTCCTTTTTTGGAAAGAAAAGAATCCAGATGAACCACGTTCTCTTGATCAATTTATTAGTGAGGCGCTAGATGCTGTTCGCAAGCGATGTGGCCCATGTCTACAAGAAATTCTAGGACTTACCTTTGGTAAACTTGGTATTCCAGCAATATCTCCACAACTTGAGATTGGTCCTTCAACTCCAGAGCCTGTAAGGGAACCCATCGTATTTCCTGAAGGCCCTCCCACCCCAGCCCCCGAACCAGCAAGGGAACCAGAACCTATAACACATCCAGCTCCTGAAGTCTTTCTAGCACCCATTCAAGAAGAACCGCTACCTACCCCCGAACCAGAACATTCGCCTGTTCCTGAACCGACGCGGGACCCTATCCCTGAACCTGAACCATTTCCAAGAACATTCTCAGAACCCGAGCCAGAGCTTCCACCAACACCAGAATATACGCCTGCACCAGAACTTCCACCAATGCCAGAGCTTCCACCAACACCAGAGCCTGAGCACACATCTACAACGGAACTTCCACCAATGCCAGAGCTTCCACCAACACCAGAGCCTGAGCACACATCTACAACGGAACTTCCACCAATGCCAGAGCTTCCACCAACACCAGAGATGCCATCCACACCAGAGGTCCCACCAACATCAGAGATTCCCTCAACACCCACCTCTGGATTACCGCAACCAATTACAAGCGAGGCCTCTGAAGAAGATCGAGAAGATAAACCCAAGCGGCGAACCTTCTTCTTCTAAGTCAAACCATCAATGTATTCAGCACAAGGGCAAAAAAACTACTTTACGAGAGTAGCTGTGCTATCCGATGGGCAGCATACTCGATGAGAAGCAACATGCTACCTAAGTGCTGCTTCTTCGAAATCAAAACGATAAGGATGTCCTCGGTAACTGCACGAAGAATCATACTCCCTAATTTCGTATCAACGATTACCCTGGAAGGTTGATGCAGGAAAACCTTGTCTGACAACTCTAGTGTTACGCTGAGTAATGTTCCTAGGCTTGCAGACAAATACGCTTCGTCTACGTCCTCTTTGATGAGTTTGGAGCATATCGGGAGCCCGGCTCTTGTCAAAACTAGGGTTGCCAACAAGCCTTCAATTTCCCCACTAAGGCCTTCTAGTACTGCTTCAATTCCTGCTAGGTCTTCATCTGCCACAGTTCGCATCGATTAACACCATTAACTTTTAACTGCTAATCGGTTGGAGACCTTATAGTAGTGCCTCTATCTCTTGTAGCAAATCAGCCTTCGACCAAACGCCTACATGGTCCTTGACTTTTTCTCCGTTTTTAAAAATAACGAGCGTTGGAATCGCAGTTACTCCAAAGCTTTGACAAGCGACTGGACATTGATCAGCATCCATCTTGATTAATGAAACACGTTGTGAATCCACTTCTTTTGCAAGATCTTCTAGAATCACTGCTTGCGTTTTGCAGGGTCCACACCAAGTCGTATAAACATCCAATACCACGATTTCATGTGCTTTAATAAATTCGTCCAGTTGTCCGTCTTCAATTTTTTGTACCATTTTTCTTGCCTCATTGAAGATTATGCTTACCACTTCTCACTTTGCTATGAGGGTTGATAAGCCTTGTCCTATTCTCTAGGCGTGCTGGAGTGCAGCTATATCGCGACCTTTCCCGAAGCGCAGCAAGAGTTGAATGAGAGCCCGTAGAGGTGCTTCTAGTCCATTACCACTTATTGCAGAGGTGGGAAAGACTGGGACATCAAATGTTAATAATCGTTGAATTTCTTGAGGTGATAGGGCCCCCTCTTGATCCTGCTTATTTGCGGCAACAACAAAGGGAGGTACATTGGCCCCAAAGATTTCCGTTAGGTATCGCTCACCTTCGATAACTGATTGAGTATCAGTACTATCAACAACTAGAACTACACCATGGCTTCCCACAGATAAGGCCTTTCGAACCAGATTGAAATGACGCATACCTGGACAGCCAAAAACATGAACTTGTAAGCCGCTAGTTCTTAGAACCCCGAAATCAAGACCCACGGTCGTTCCGTTGACATCCACAGAGAAAGGATGTTTGGTTACTCGGTGAATCATTGTGGTTTTTCCTGTTCCTTGGGACCCAACGACCAAGATTTTCAGGTGTAGCATGAGCGCATCCTCCATTGCGAGGTTAATAGACTAACACTCCTTTAAAGACTGAGTATTACTGGGTCTATTCTCCAGAGTTGTCACTGGAACTTCAGGAGTGAGTGAAAAAACACCTGGTTTACTTGGAAGTTGTAGACTATTCTGTGACATACTCGATTACGGTGAATTCAATTAATGCAAAGCGTTCTTTACTTCGTGAAATGACTTTCAGGTCACCGCGTAGATTATTGAGGTGCAGAAATCTTTTCAAATATACTCGGAGTTGAGTTTTAGAAGGTGTGTGTCGGGCGTCACTTCGGATGTAGACTTCTTTTTCAGCTTTTGAGATTTTGATGTCACTTGAAAGCTTCTCTGTTAAAAATGAGACAAGGGCGTCGCCAAGCTCTGCGCCCTGACCAAGTAAATCACCGACTTCAATTGCAATGAAGGTTTTACTATCAGACATGTTGTTTCAGAACCTCAGGAGTCATAGGACAGATAATCTCCTTAAAAAGACTCCTCTTCGTACTCTTCAGTTGGGAGGCGTCGATGCATTCTTGGTGCTATCATTGAAAGCCCAAGAACCCAACCAGCATATAGAATCGGAACTAGGATCATATAGAAGATATTGAAGGAGGTCAGAACATATCCAACAGCGAACCCAAGTAGAAGTCCGGTTAGAGCCCGAAGGGGATTTTGGCTTTCACGAAGATAAAGGGTTTGGGTAGACCAATCAACAGTTGCAGGTAAACTTACCAGGAACGCAAGAAAGAAAGTTAATGGTGTAATTGGGATGGCTGAGAGGCTGGCGAGGAAAATGAAAAGGGAATTTAGGGGAGTAACTGGGAGGTTTATTATCCAGAACCGAGAGGTAAGAACAAGGATTACACCAAGGAGGAGCGCCGAACACCTAGCACAGACATGCAATGTGTGACCTCGCAGTGTGAAATGCCAGCAGCGACGAAGATACGGACCCTCGTGATGACTAATGAAAAGATGAATTGCATCGATTAGCTGCCGTTTTCGTGATTTCTCCGGTGCTTCAGAAGTCATTAGATAACCTCAAAGGAATGATGTCTTTCAATCTGGGAATGCTCTTTTGGGTACGTAGATTAGGCTAAAATCTTTTCGTGCACATATCAAAAAGAAAAAGAAGAGGGCATCGCTGCCCTCAAATTCATCCCA
Source organism: Candidatus Hermodarchaeota archaeon (assembly GCA_016840135.1). Lineage (GTDB taxonomy): Archaea > Asgardarchaeota > Hermodarchaeia > Hermodarchaeales > Hermodarchaeaceae > YT-063. The sequence goes on along the minus strand of JAEOSX010000118.1, from coordinate 6,732 downwards.
CCGATTGCTGAAGAGACACCAACGCATACAGGCGCTGGAGTAACTCTTCAGATATCAAGAGTCTACTACGATGTTTAAGCATCCTTGACCCAAGTTTCAGCCATCTGCCTAGTGAACTTGTAATCTTTTGGCACGATGACTTTACCGGCTGCTACAGCGCGGCTAATCTTACGATATAAGGAAGCTGGGTCAGCTTCGGAAAGCTGCTTACGAGTAGTGATTCCGCAGGCAAGAACAAGTGCTTCAGCATCTTCTTCACCAACAGATGGAACAGCCAAAAGACGGGCCATGTAAACCCACTTCTGCGCTGTGTCCTTTGGCACGTCACAGGTAGAAGCTACCTTTGTTGCTGATGCTTTGCCTAGCTGCTCAACATATTTGATGCCGGAGCGTCGTAGCTTGCCTCCATAAACCTGCCCAATTCCCTCTACCTCTTCTACTGGCTTTGTACCAGTAATCTTTGGCTTCGGCTTTGCACGGGTAGTGGTTCGGCGAGTAGTGGTTCGGCGAGTAGTAGTTCGTTTTGGCTCACGCTTGGGTGCAGGCTTCGTGTCCTCAAGGGAACGATACCAGCAGAGTAGAAGTAGGAAGATTATCACTAGAATAATGAATAGAATGAAGAGTGGCCAGAACCAGAGTAGGTAAAAGATTATCGCTAGTAGGCCAGTAATCACTATGGCAATCAATAGGATGATGAGTAACCAGAATACTGTTTTTGTTTTCTCCAACGTATACACCTCGGAGTTGTCATCTAAACTGTTACTTCAGGATATAAGCTTTTACTTATTCTATATTTACAAATATTTGTTAAGAAAAAAAAAGAAACAGAGCCCAAGTTCCAGTGCCGATTCTAAGGGAGACTCACATTTTTAGCCGCTACTATTTCAGTAAGCTAGTTGAAGTAATCCTGTTTTCTCCTTCGAATAGGACCTCAGAATATAGTTGTTGAACCCGATTTGAGTCTAGGCATCGATAAGGGCTCGGAGGAGTTCGACTTTGAAGTAGCCACGGTCTCGAAGATCGTCCAAATTGGTTTGGAGTTTAAGAGCGACATAAGAAGTGGCCCCTCTAGCCCGTACCATTCTTCGATAAAGCTGCCCGAATTCTTCGACCGTCTGAGTTTCAGCGAGTTCTTTTGCTGCCTCCTCCGAAAGCCGGATGAAGACATCTGTTCGTACACTTCGTTCTCTAGATAGGCTGAGAGGTTCTATACTTTCTTTACTGAGGAGTATTGGCATTCCACCAACAATGAGTTGAATGCTGGTGGATTTCACCACTTTAGTCTTCTCAGCTATCTCTGTTAAGATATCATTTAATCGACTGATGAAGGCCTCAACCATCTCCTCCTTCAGATGATGAGATGCCACTTCTTTTGATGGTGTTTCATCCGTTTCTACCTCATCCTCGTCAAGCTCATCCTCGTCAAGCTCATCCTCGTCAAGCTCATCCTCGTCAAGCTCATCCTCGTCAAGCTCATCCTCGTCAAGCTCATCCTCGTCAAGCTCATCCTCGTCATGAGCTTGTTCAGACTTCTTCTTTCTCTTGAACCATCGTGCCATAGATATTTTTCCCCTAAATCTGTGGAGTTTCTCGGTCAAGGATTGTCTGTGCAGAATATTGCGAAACAATCTCCTCGATGGGATATTTTGCACTCAATGATGGAAACCCGTAATAAGAAGATGTAAATCAGAATAAAAGGATACCGAAGAAGAACAAGCAGATAGTGTTAAAACGATAGTTCTCTCATTTCCAAACAACTCATCGTGAATTATTTATGTGCAGGGTTACAATAAGAACAAGGTGAATATCTTGGTAAAGATAAGTGAGATTGTACATTTCTTTGAACAAAAGATTTCATCGATTCTGACAGTAGATGATTATTTACCAACTAAGAAGAAGGATCGTTTCGTTAAGGAAGGTGGATTCTTTCTTCGAGTCGCAGATGGTGAGGGAAATGCACAGACCATCAAACTTAGTGATACCGAAATGACAAGCCTCATCGCTGACATAGCCATGGCCCTTGAACATCATCGTCAGGCAAAGATGGACCTTTACGCAGAAATCGAAAGTCGCCGTCGAGAATCCTAACTAATATCGATTCTAACTCAGTAAACTGATCTGAATTACAGGCGGTTCTTCACTGAACCTATCCACCGATCGATGTCTATTATTTAGCATGTTCAGCCATATCGCGGAGGACCATTTCAGGATTTGAAGCTTTCACTACTCCACTAGCCAAGAGAACTCCCTGGGTTCCCAATTTAAGCGCAGCAGCAACATCAGCACCCTTTGAGATGCCAGCACCACAAAGGGGAACTACACGGGGGTTGATTTTCTGTATAGTTTCCACTGTAGCAGTGACCACTTCCGGTTGGGTTTGGCTTACAGGAATTCCCGTTCCAATTAGTTCAGGGGGTTCAACAGCAATGAAATCTGGCCCAAGGGCTGCTGCTGCTCCACTGACTGCTCTGTTATTGCTACAGATTACTGTCTTTAGCCCAACCTCCTTTGCCCGGAGGAGCGAGGCTTCAAGGTCGATAAGGCGGAGTTGATGCTCGCTGTGATTAAGTAGCGTGCCAATAGCACCTGCCTCCACAACAGCTTCAACAAGTACAGCGCCAGTGCCCCGACCAGGCTTAACATGATCTACATGTTGGGCAAAAACAGGGATGCTCGCAGAATTTGCCACACGATGCAAGTCCGACATCTGAGGTGCTAGAGCAATACAAATGCCAGTATCCTTTGCAACTTGCTCCGCAATCTTTGCTAGATGAACCGCTTTTTCACCTAGACTCTGTGAATATGTTTTCAGGTTAACAAGAATCAATGGAGTAGAGAGCTTCAACATTACGTCCCTCGGTTTTTCTATTGAACTCGGTGGTAGAGCCCTTCACGATTTGGTTTATGCAATAAGGGTCATCGTACCTAGTTTAATCTTCTTTTAAAGTTAAACTCGATTTCTGTGGCATCCTATTCTTTTTAAACTTTAATGTCTATATTCAAGGAATCTTTCCTTAAATGTGATATTTATGCCGAAAGAAGAACAAATTAGACAGGATACCTCTGCAACGACTACAGATGATAAAATACTAGCTGAGCTACGACTAATACGAGCAGCCGTCCAACCAGAGCCAGTCAAGAAAGGCGCCGGAATGATAACCGAGTTCAAGGACTTCCTTGAACGCTCCCAGGTCATTGGCTTTGCCGTAGCGTTCATCATCGGCGAACGCCTTGGTGCCTTCATCACCTCGATCATCGATGTATTCATTATGCCAATTCTTGCCATAATCCTCTTACCAGATATTGGCTGGGAAACCTTCGTAATTGGTGAAATCAACATTGGCCTTGGCACGATAGGACCATTCCCCGTGGGCTCCCTCATAACTGAAGCAATATACATAGGTGTTACAATTTTCGTCATATTCCTCTTGGTAAGGTTACTTGGAGGAGTGGGCGGCAGACGAACACCAACTAACTAGTACTACAAAACTGCTAACATTCCTAACTTCCCCCTTCCAAACCAAAGGAATTCTCATGACATAGGGCGGATTAAGAACACACCACGTGTTTAAACCGCCCATCTCCCTTATTTTTTCCTGAAACGAAGACTGCAGATTATTTGTCTAACGTGAATTCCCAAGCGCACCAATATTCCTCAGGATGGGGGTCTGGAGGGCAAGCAATACATCGAGTTTTGATGCGTGAATCAATAGTTCGAGCGAATTCTGTGTATTCTACAAGTCCGACTTGCTTGCACGGGAAGTCAGCCAGACCTTTCCGCTTTCTTGCAACCTGTATACGGCATTCCTCCATTTTAAAAATAAAGCGGGTTTCATCGACATCCTCTATGCGCTGCTTATTGAGCCTGGCGTACACACGGTATTGTAAGGCTATTTTTAGTCCGTCTAAGCCTGAATCCTTTGGAATACTAAACTCGCGCATGATACGCTTTGCTTCAATGGGAGAAAAGCGACGCCATGCCGCTCTATCCATCTCGATGGCAGTATCGATGCCATATTTTTCTTCCAAGGCTAGAAAATAACAACTATCCATGGCCTGCCAAGCCTTTGCATAAGCATCAATTATTTTGTATAGCTCCTCACGAGATAGTTTCTCAAGATTAGTTGCCACAACACCCACCTCAGTGATATCCTCCATCTCCTAGACGCTTTAAGTTTGCTTCGTGTTCCAATCTCAGGCGAGGCTAGCCTGAAACCGGGTTGCGAAGAGTTCCAATGCTCTCGATTTCTGCTTCCACAACATCGCCGGCTTTCAGGAAAATTGGGTGAGGTTTCCTTACAAATCCGACTCCTGACGGTGTTCCCGTAGCGATGACATCACCGGTTTCTAGGGTCAAAACTGATGAGATATCAGAGATGATTTGAGGAATTGTAAATATCATATTAGCTGTTGTGCTATCTTGAAGAGTTACTTTGTTAAGGCGAAGTTGAAGCCTTAGATTTTGGGGATCAGAAATCTGGTCAGGCAATACAAGGCATGGTCCCATAGGGGCAAAGGTGTCGAAGCCTTTTCCCCGAAACCACTGTCGGGTGAGGAATTGGTGATTGCGAGCAGACACATCATTGAAGACCGTAAAACCACCAATGTGATTCTTAGCTTGTTCTTCGGGAATGTGGCGACCACCCTTCCCGATAATAACTGCTAGCTCCACCTCATAATCTACCTGTGAGTCCTTTGGCAAGACTATCGCATCGTCGGGGCCAATCACAGCTGTGGGTGGCTTGGAGAATAAGATTGGGGCAACAGGAAGCGGCTGCCCAGTTTCCTCTGCGTGATCGGAATAGTTCAATCCAAGACAGATTATCTTTGGTGGTCTTTCGATTGGTGCGAGAAGGCGAACCTCATCGAGTGATACACCGTTTGTCTTTTCGTGGAGGGCAGATTCTGCGAGAGTTCTAGGTGATGATTTCTGAAGAAGGGTTAGTAAATTCGGGATACCAGGAACGGTGTAAACGTAATTCCCCTCAAGAACTCCAAAATTTCTTTTAGCACCCCTTTTGTAAGATACTAGCTTCAATTAGTCAGGTCTCCACTGTGTTAGTAAATAGCTCCTCGATTAACCGGTAGCCTGAACCACCATTTCTCTGAAGAGTGAAGTGATGCTAACCGATTCTTATAGGTTAGTTAATCTTTTACCAAAATCTTCAGGATTGCACGTAGCGACTCGAGAATTAATACTTCAAACTCTCGGAACTCTTCCTCGTCTACAACTCCATCAGACAGCAATTGGTTTATACGACCAATGAGTCCTTGAAGTTCCTGTTTTGATGATGTCAAACAAACTTCACCATCTCTCACTCCCTTTTCCATCCTTTTATTTTCTTGCCTTCCAACAACTAAAACACCTAGAGGAGGGTACATTAGCTGGACAGGAAAGACCTATAATCCCTAGTACATGATGCTTTGTAATCAATTGATACTCGGTGTCTGGTATGAAAGACGAGAAAAACCTTGAAAAGACTTCCATGGGTGAACCACCTGTAGAACATAACCCTGAGGATCCTACTACTTGGCACCAATTAGGTCTAGATCATCTTCAGCGGGAAGAATATATTGAAGCAGAGAAGGCATTTAACAAAGCTGTACAGCTTCACCCTGAATACGTTGATGCTTTGATGGGTCTTGCCAAAGTATATGAAGGGCTTGGAGATGCCGTTAGAGCCTTACACTATAGAAGAAAAGCACACAAGGCTACCTTTGATAATGACAAGAAATAGCCTCGCAAATATTCTTTAACCGTATATTTTATGAGCACCATTAACAAGAGTATAACTGGGTCATTTGATGAACAATTCTGAATCCTCTACCGATAGAGAGGCTGCCCACAAGCTAGCCCTTAGCTATATCTCTGCAGAAGAGTACCCCAAAGCACGGGAGACTCTAAGGGAGGTAGTGCGTCAAAACCCAACAGATGTCATCGCCTGGAGTCTTCTAGGCACTACTCATAGCCTTCTAGAAGAATATGTCGAGGCAAAAGAGGCATACATGAATGTTGTTTACTTAAAACCCCAAGATGCCGCCGCCTGGCATTGTCTCGGCCTTGCGCACCTCCTAACAGGTGAATATGTTGAGGCAAAGGAAGCATTCACCAAGGCAGCCCACATCAATCCTTCTGACGCTGTTACTTGGGCACAACTCGGTGAAGTCTATGAGAAGCTAGGAGAAAAACCAAAAGGGAAAGAGTGTGCGAGAAAGGCACACAATCTTAGTCAACGAGGATAGTATTCTCAAGTTTTTCTTTTCTCAGTATTTAGTCAGTGAAGTGAATTTTGTAGCTGGAAATGCCGATAGGGGCAACCTTTTACGAAAAACGCTGCGGAATAATATTGTGGTGAGTTTGTTGGGAGTTTTTCGTAATCAAAGAATCGTCGTTGTTGTTTTATTTTCCTGCCTCCTCACCATCCAGAGTCTATCAAGTTCATCTAGATACGCCCTAGCTTCTGTTGTTTGGACTGACAGCTTTGATAATGGTGACTACGACGAGTGGAGCGTTGCTCTCGGAGCCTTCAGGGTAATAGATGGCACTCTGCGTGGAACAGGTTACATCCTGAACGCGATTTCTCATCCGTCTACACTGGTTACAGGGACATGGCGGATTGATCTGGAGTTCACTGATACTCCACACTATTCATCCATCTACATGTTTGTCGAAGATATTGGACAAGGTATTGGGAACAATGGATATTGGTTGTACATCACCAACTGGCGTGT